>NZ_JBPKAO010000017.1:40529-61823 GCF_051216895.1 Aquipuribacter aurantiacus | reverse complement strand
CCCACGTCCCGACAGCAGCCGGTGCCGCGGACGGCGAACCGGATGACGAGCCTCCGTTCTGATGGGGCCCGGGCTCGCCCCGCAGCCACGAACTCGCTTGTCATGACGGGAGAGGATGGACCATGCCCACCGACGACCCGTCCGCAGACCTGCGGGTCGATGCGAGGACCGTCGTCCCGGCGTCCATGCTCGGATGGCGGTTCAGCCGGTCCTCCGGGCCGGGGGGTCAAGGTGTGAACACCGCCGACAGCCGGGTCGAGCTGTCGGTGCGACCGCTCGACCTCCCCGGGCTCACCGAGCACCAACGAGCGCGGCTCGCGGACCGCCTGGGCAGCCGGCTCGTCGACGGGGTCCTGACCATTGCGGCCTCGGAGCACAGGCAGCAGCTGCGCAACCGCGAGGCCGCCCGGGCGCGGATGGCCGCTGCCCTCGCCGAGGCGCTGGCTCCCCCGCCCCGCTCGCGCCGGCCCACCAGGCCGACCCGCGGCTCGAAGGAACGCCGGATCACGGCCAAGAAGCAGCGGTCCCAGCTCAAGAAGCAGCGCGGTCGCTGGGAGTGAGGGGGACAGCCTGACGGCGAGGACCGACCGAACCCGGCGCGGCCTGCGGCCCGACCGCCGCCCCGAGCAGGCGCCCTGAAGCCCGACCCCGTCGTCGCCCTCGAAGCGGCGTTGTCGGATGCGCGGCTTACCGTAGGCACGTGCGCCCCGTCTCCGACATCACCCGCCGCGTCGCCCCCTTCGAGGTCATCAGCCCCTTCAGCCCCAGCGGTGACCAGCCGGCCGCCATCGCGGACCTCACCAACCGGGTCAACCGTGGCGACAAGGACTCGGTGCTCCTGGGCGCGACCGGCACCGGCAAGTCGGCGACCACCGCCTGGCTGGTCGAGCAGGTCCAGCGGCCCACGCTCGTGATGGTGCAGAACAAGACGCTCGCCGCCCAGCTGGCCAACGAGTTCCGCGAGCTGCTGCCCAACAACGCCGTCGAGTACTTCGTCTCGTACTACGACTACTACCAGCCCGAGGCGTACGTCCCGCAGACCGACACCTACATCGAGAAGGACTCGTCGGTGAACGACGAGGTCGAGCGGCTCCGGCACTCGGCGACCAACTCCCTGCTGACCAGGCGGGACGTCATCGTGGTCGCGACCGTCTCGTGCATCTACGGCCTGGGGACGCCCCAGGAGTACGTCGACCGGATGGCCCGGCTCAAGGTCGGGCAGACGGTCAACCGGGACGACCTGCTCCGGCGCTTCGTCACCATGCAGTACACCCGCAACGACCTGTCGTTCACCCGTGGCACGTTCCGGGTCCGGGGCGACACGGTCGAGATCATCCCGGTGTACGAAGAGCTGGCCATCCGGATCGAGCTCTTCGGGGACGAGATCGAGCGGATCTACACGCTGCACCCGCTGACGGGCGAGATCGTCCGCGAGGAGGAGGAGATGTACATCTTCCCCGCCTCGCACTACGTCGCCGGCCCCGAGCGGCTCGAACGCGCGGTCGGCACCATCGAGGCCGAGCTGCACGAGCGTCTGGCCGAGCTCGAGAAGCAGAACAAGCTGCTCGAGGCCCAGCGGCTGCGGATGCGGACCACCTACGACATCGAGATGCTCCGGCAGGTCGGCACCTGCGCGGGCGTCGAGAACTACTCCCGGCACTTCGACGGACGCGCGCCCGGTTCGGCGTCGAACACCCTCATCGACTACTTCCCCGAGGACTTCCTGCTGGTCATCGACGAGTCGCACGTGACCGTGCCCCAGATCGGCGGCATGTACGAGGGTGACATGTCCCGCAAGCGCACCCTCGTCGACCACGGGTTCCGGCTGCCGTCGGCGATGGACAACCGACCGCTTCGGTGGGAGGAGTTCACCGAGCGCATCGGGCAGACGGTCTACCTGTCGGCCACCCCCGGGCCCTACGAGCTGGGCCGGGTCAAGGGCGACGTGGTCCAGCAGATCATCCGGCCGACCGGCCTGGTGGACCCCAAGGTCGTCGTCAAGCAGACCAAGGGGCAGATCGACGACCTGCTGGCCGAGATCCGCGAGCGCACCCCCAAGAACGAGCGCATCCTGGTCACGACCCTGACCAAGAAGATGGCCGAGGACCTCACCGACTACCTGCTGGAGCAGGGGGAGCGGGTCCGCTACCTGCACTCCGAGGTCGACACGCTGCGCCGGGTCGAGCTGCTGCGCGAGCTGCGGATGGGCGAGTACGACGTCCTGGTCGGCATCAACCTGCTGCGGGAGGGCCTGGACCTGCCGGAGGTGTCCCTGGTCGCCATCCTCGACGCGGACAAGGAGGGGTTCCTCCGCTCCGCCACGTCGCTCATCCAGACCATCGGCCGCGCAGCCCGCAACGTGTCGGGTGAGGTCCACATGTACGCCGACCGGATCACCGCGTCGATGGAGCAGGCGATCGACGAGACCAACCGTCGCCGCGAGATCCAGGTCGCCCACAACCTGGCCAACGGCATCGACCCGACGCCGCTTCGCAAGAAGATCGCCGACATCACCGACCTGATCCGGCGCGAGGACGAGGACACCAAGGCGCTGCTCGGCGGGTCAGGACGTCGTCAGTCCCGGGGCAAGGGGGTCAACGGGGCGGTGGCACCGCTGCCGGTGTCCCGCCACGAGGGCATGCCGCAGTCGGACCTCGCCGACCTGATCCAGCAGCTCACCGACCAGATGCACGCCTCGGCGGCCGAGCTGCAGTTCGAGGTGGCGGCCCGGCTCCGCGACGAGATCGGCGACCTCAAGAAGGAGCTGCGGGGGATGCAGGCCGCCGGGGTCTGAGGAGCTGCACCTCCCGGCCCTCATCGGGGCAGGTCGGCGTCGTCGTCCCGGCGACGCATCATCTCTCGAGTCCTCATCTGGGCAGGTGCGGTGCGGTGGGCCCGACCGTCCCGCGAGGCCTCACCTGGGTGCCGGCCAGGAGGTCGTGGACCCCGGGCCGGCCCAGCAGCGGCGGCNATCGGGGCAGGTCGGCGTCGTCGTCCCGGCGACGCATCATCTCTCGAGTCCTCATCTGGGCAGGTGCGGTGCGGTGGGCCCGACCGTCCCGCGAGGCCTCACCTGGGTGCCGGCCAGGAGGTCGTGGACCCCGGGCCGGCCCAGCAGCGGCGGCAGCGCGACGGCCAGCAGCACGGCGAGGGAGCCGGCGTACAGCCAGACGGCCTCGGCGGGGACCGGGTCGGTCCCCTCGGCGAACCGCATGGCGGACATGTGGCCCAGCTGCCAGGGGACCACCTTGACGGCGTTGCGCAGCAGCACCCGCGAGACCGGGGCGGGGACCGCCCCGGTCGCGAGCACGACGACGAGCCCGGCGCGTCGCTTGCCCCACGTCGCCCGGTGCGGTCCGGCCTCCGTCACGACGAGGTACCCCAGGTGGGGGAGCACCGTGAGGACGGTCACGGCGACGTCCGCGGCCCAGGCGCGGGACCAGACCGCCGTCAGGTCGACCCACCCCTCCAGGGTGGGGACCCCCACGACGAGCAGCACCACGACCAGCCAGGCCACGACGACCGCGTAGTCCACCAGCCACGACGCGAGCCGGGCGCGGCGCGACGGGCGGACGCGTCCCACCACCTGGCTCCCGGCGCTCAGCGTCCACCGACCCGGGCTGCCGCGCCGCGGACGACGTCGAGCGCCTCGGCCACGTCCTCGGGCCCGGTCATCCAGTTGCTCATCGACACCCGGACCACCGCGCGGCCGTGCCACCGCGACCCGGAGATCCAGGTGCGGCCGTCGGACAGCACCTCGGCCACCAGCGCCTGGGTCTGCTCGTCGGTCTCCAGCCTGGCGCAGACCTGGGTCGACCACACCCGGTTGACGACCGTGACCCCGTCGATCGCCGACAGCCCCTCGGCCATCGCCAGCGCGTTGTCGTGGAGCCGTTCGACCAGGTCGGCCACCCCGCTACGGCCCAGCGACCGCAGGGCGGCCCAGGTGGGGAAGCCTCGGGCCCGACGCGACCACTCGGGGGTGCGGGCCCAGGGCTCCAGCGGCGAGGCGTCGCTGGTGATGAGGTAGTCCGCGTGCATCGACATCGCCGACGACACCGCGCGGGGGTCGGCGACCACGGCCAGCCCGCAGTCGTAGGGCACGTTCAGCGTCTTGTGCGCGTCGGTGGCCCACGAGTCCGCCCCGGCCGCCCCGGTCATGAGGTGTCGCAGGCGTGGTGAGGCCGCCGCCCACAGCCCGATGGCGCCGTCCACGTGCACCCAGCCGCCCCGCTCGCGGACCAGGGGCAGCAGCTCCTCGAAGGGGTCGTAGGCGCCGGAGTTGATGTGCCCGGCGTAGGTGCAGACGACCAGCGGGGCCCCCGCGGGCACCCGCTCCAGGGCTGCGGCCAGGCCGTCCGGTCGCATCCGGCCGTGCTCGTCCACGTCCACCGGGACCGGTCGTCCGAGCCCGAGGAACCGCAGGGCGCGGTCGACGGTCTCGTGCCGGTCCGCGCCGGCGAGGACGTGGACGCGTGGCGCCCCGTGCAGGCCGTCGCTGTCCAGGTCCCACCCGGCCCGGCGGAGCACCTCACCGCGGGCGGCCGCCAGGCAGGTGAAGTTGGCGGACATGCCACCGGGCACGAGCCCGACGACCGCGTCCGCGGGGAGGCCGAGCAGGTCCAGCGCCCAGCGCTCGACCGCGTCCTCGGCGGCGCACGCGGCCGGGGTGAGCGCACGCATCCCCACGTTCTGGTCCCAGGTGGTCGTCATCATGTCCGCGGCGACGGCGGCCGGCAGCGCACCACCGATCACGAACCCGAAGAACCGCCCGCTGCCGGTGGCCGTGATGCCGTCCTCCGCGCTGCGGACGAGCAGGTCCAGGACGTCCACCGGGTCGCTGGGTCCCTCCGGCAGCGGGCCGCCCAAGCCGACCAGCCCCTCGGGGGAACGGACGGGCGAGGGCACCCGGTGTCCGGGCAGACCCGTCAGCCAGTGCTCGGCGTGCTCGCGGACGCGTCCGAGGAGCCGGGGCCAGTCGTCGTATCCGGGCACCGCACGACGCTACGCCCGGGGTGGGTGGCACCGACAGGGCAACCGCCCGACCGGTGCCCGACCGTCACCACCCCCGGTCGCGCCACAGCGGCAGCGAGGACCGCTCCGCCCCGAGGGTCGTCCCGTCACCGTGACCGGGTGCCACGACGGTGTCGTCGGCGAGGACCGCGAACAACCGCGCCTCGACGTCGTCCAGGAGCGACACGAACCGCGCGGGGTCCTCCCAGGTGTTGCCCACCCCTCCCGGGAAGAGCGAGTCACCGGTCACGGCCACGGCGGGCGCCCCCGACGTGCCCGGCAGGACGAGGGCGACCGAGCCGGGCGTGTGACCCCGCAGGTGCACGACGTCCAGACGCAGCTCGCCCACCTCGACCACGTCACCGTGCGCGAGCAGGCGGTCGGCAGGCACGGGCAGGTCGCCGGCGTCCGGGCCCCCCACCAGCGACGGCGCACCGGTCGCGGTGAGGACCTCCGGCAGCGCGCGGTGGTGGTCCCAGTGCCCGTGCGACGTCACGACGGCGACCACCTGCCCGGCCGGGGCGTCGGCGGCGGTGGCCGCGAACGCCAGCAGCGTGAGGACCGAGCCCGCGTCGTCGGCCGCGTCCACCAGCAGCTGGGCCCCGGTGGCCCGGCAGGTCAGGACGTAGGCGTTGTTGTCCTGCTCGCTCACCGAGGCCTTGCTGAGCACGGCGGCGCCCAGGTCCAGGTGGACGGGCTCGTCCCCGTGGCCCACGTGCAGCGCGGGCACGCGGTCCGAGGACGCCGGCAGCACCGTCACCACTCGTCCCGCATCTCGTTGACGTGGTCCAGGGCCTCGGCCGCCCGGACCAGGGCGAGGTGGCTGAAGGCCTGCGGGTAGTTGCCCGTGAACCGGCGCGCGGCCGGGTCGTACTCCTCGGCCAGCAGACCGAGCCCGGGGGTGGCCAGACCGCACAGCCGGTCCATCAGCGCGACGGCCTCGCTGCGTCGGCCCGACCGTGCCCAGTGCTCGACCAGCCAGAACGAGCACGCCAGGAAGGGGTGCTCGTCGCCCTCCAGCCCGTCGACGCCGGACTCGACGCGGTACCGCAGCACCAGGCCGTCCCGCATCAGGTCGCTCTCGACGGCCGCGACCGTGGCGAGCATGACCGGGTCCTCCCAGTCCAGGAACCCGACCTGCGCGGCCTGGAGCAGGGCCGCGTCGACGGTGCGGCCACCCAGGTACTGCACGAGGTTGCCGCGCTCGGGGTCCACCCCCTGGTCGAGCACCTGCGAGCGGATCTTGTCCGCGGTCGCCTGCCACATCTCGGTGTGCCCGGGACGGCCGAAGTCCTCGACGGCCCGGACGCCCCGGTCGAAGGCGGCCCAGGCCATGATCCGTGAGTGGGTGAACGGTCGCAGCTCGCCCCGGATCTCCCAGATCCCGTTGTCCAGGCCGTCCCAGATCTCGGCCAGGTGGTCCAGCAGCGCCGCCTGCAACGACCAGCTGAAGACGTCGGTCGTCGCCCCGGCGCAGCGGGCCGCGTGCAGCGCGACCATCACCTCGCCGATGACGTCGACCTGCAGCTGCGACGCCGCCGCGTTGCCGACGCGCACGGGCGTGGAGCCCTCGTACCCGGCCAGGTGGTCGAGCTCGTACTCCTCCAGTCGACGCTCCCCGCCGACGCCGTACATGATCTGCACGTCCTCGGGGTCGCCGGCGACCGCGCGCAGCAGCCACTGGCGCCAGCTGTCGGCGATGTCGAGGTAGCCGTGGGCGAGCAGCGCCTCGAGCGTCAGCGCGGCGTCGCGGAGCCAGCAGTACCGGTAGTCCCAGTTGCGCACCCCGCCCAGCTCTTCGGGCAGCGAGGTGGTCGGCGCGGCCACGATGCCCCCGGTGTCCTCGTGGCTCAGCGCGCGCAGCGTCAGCAGAGAACGCTTGACGGCACCGGAGTAGCGGCCGTCGTGCTGGCAGCGCACGGCCCACTCCCGCCACCACTGCTCCGTGCGGTCGATGGCGGCGGTCACGTAGACCGGTTCCGGCGGCGGCCGGTGGGACTGGTACCAGGTCAGCACCAGGTCATGACGACCCCCCGCCGCCACGTCGAACACGCCGACGTGCCGGTGGTCCACCGGTACCGGGAGCGGGTCGCAGCGCAGCAGCAGGGCGTCGGGGCCGGCCACCGCGAGCAGGGCCTGCGCCCCGCCGGCCGAGGTGGCCGACGTGGCGGCGTTCGGGCCCGACCCGACGCCCGGCGTCCGGTCTGGACGCGGGGCGGGCAGGGCGAAGGCCGCGTCGACGGGTGAGCCGTCGTCCCTGATCCGCCGCACCCACGGCACGTCACGGCCGTACCCGAACCTGATGACCAGCTCCTGGCGCATCCGGACGGTTCCCTCGACCCCCTCGATGCGTCGCACCAGGTCCGCGCGACGGCCACCGACCGGCATCGTCTCCACGACACGGACCAGGCCCGTGCCGGTGCGCCACAGGGTCTCCAGCGTCAGCGTGTCCTCCCGGTAGCTGCGCGCCTCGACCACGGCGTCCTCGTCCTCCGGGGCCAGCAGCCAACGGCCGTTGTCCGGGTCGCCGAGCAGGGCGGCGAAGCAGGCGGGGGAGTCGAACCGGGGGAAGCAGAGCCAGTCGACGCTGCCTCGGTCGGACACCAGGGCGGCGGAGTGCAGGTCGCCCAGCAGGGCGTACTGCTCGATGGGCACCGCCGGGGAAGGCGTGTTCATGGGTCGAGACGCTACTCGCGCGCCGGGGTGGATCCGTGCCTCTCGCCCGCGAGGCGGCGTCTGCTTCCCGGAGGGATCGGGAGCGGTGACGTGGGGGGCAGGTGTCTCACCCCGAGACCTCGCCCGGGGCGCCGTCGGCGGTGCCCGCTGCGGGGGGCTTGCCGGCGTCGCCGGACTCCTGCGGAGCGGCTGCGTCCGTGCCGGGGGCGGCGGGCCCCTCGGGGGAGGCGGGTTCGTCGGGGGCGGCAGGTGCCTTGCCGGGGGAGGGGGGTGCCTGCGCGGGGGAGGCGGGTTCGTCGGGGGCGGCGGGTGCCTCGCCGGGTGCGGCGGGCTTGCCGGGGGCGGCGGGTGCCTCGCCGGGTGCGGCGGGCTTGCCGGGGGCGGCGGGTGCCTCGCCGGGTGCGGCGGGCTTGCCGGGGGCGGCGGGTGCCTCGCCGGGTGCGGCGGGCTTGCCGGGGGCGGCGGGTGCCTCGCCGGGTGCGGCGGGCTTGCCGGGGGCGGCGGGTGCCTCGCCGGGTGCGGCGGGCTTGCCGGGGGCGGCGGGTGCCTCGCCGGGTGCGGCGGGCTTGCCGGGGGCGGCGGGTGCCTCGCCGGGTGCGGCGGGCTTGCCGGGGGCGGCGGGTGCCTCGCCGGGTGCGGCGGGCTTGCCGGGGGCGGCGGGTGCCTTGCCGGGTGAGGCGGGCTTGCCGGGGGTGTCGGGCTTGCCGGGTGCGGCGGGCTTGCCGGGTGAGGCTGGTGCCTTGCCGGGTGAGGCGGGTGTGCCGACGGTGTCGGGGTTGCCCCCCGGGGCGGGTTCGGCCGTCTCGTCGGGTCGCGTCGGCTCCTCGTGAGCGTCCCCACCTCCGGTCCGGGCGGTGCCGGCCGGGGTGCCGGCGGCGGACCCGGCACCCGCGGACGAGGTGGGCGCCGTGGGTCGGGGCTCGTCGTCCGTCGCCGCGGCGTCACCGTTCACCGGGTCCGTCGACGGTCCCTGCGGCGAGGGCGCCACGGGCGCGCCGTCGGCCTGGGTCACGCCCGGGACGCTCCAGGGGCCGGGCTGCGGGCCTCCGCCGGGGGCCCACGGGCCGCCGACCCCGAGCACGTCGCCCGACGGGGCCGGTGCGTCCCGCGGAATGCTGGTCCCGGCCGGCTCGACCTGCAGGTGGGCTGCGGTCGTGAGCGGCTGCGCGGGCGCCGTCACGCCGATCGCGGACCCGAGGCCGAGCACCGCTGCCGTGCCGGCGGCGGCCGCAGACGTCCCTGCCGTCGAGACGGCACCGGCCGTCAGCTGCACCGCGGACTGCTGGGCGCTCCCGATGACCGGGACCTGGACGAGCAGACCCAACGGCCCGGTCGCCCACCAGAGCCGTGGCAACGGGATGTTGAGGAACGCCCGCACCGCCGCCGGGTCGAACTGCGACCCCGCGCACCGGGTCAGCTCGGCCAGGGCGGCCTTGGTGCCGCCGGCCTTCTTGTAGGAGCGGGCCGCCGTCATGGTCTCGAAGGTGTCGACCACCGCCACCAGGCGTCCGGCCCGGCTGATCTGCTCACCGGCCAGCCCCGCCGGGTAGCCGCCTCCGTCCCAGCGCTCGTGGTGGTGCAGGATCCCGCCCGCCCACTCGCCCAGCCAGTCGGCGAACGGCCCGGCGATGCGCGCGCCGTGGACCGGGTGACGCCTGACCTGGTCCCACTCCGCGTCGTTCAGCGGGCCGGGCTTGCTGAGCACCGACGACGCGACGTCGAGCTTGCCGATGTCGTGCAGCAGGGCCGCCCACCGGAGGCGGTCGCGGTCCCCGGGGGTCAACGACACGTGGTCCGCGAGGAGCTCGATGAGCATGCGTACCCGTTCGCTGTGCCCCCGGGAGCGCTTGTCGTGGTCGCCGAGGGACGTGACGAGGGCCAGCATCAGGTGGGCCATGTCCTCCGCACCCTGGGGGGCCAGCAGCCGTCGCGTCAGCTCGTCGCGGTTCCGACCGAGCCTGGCCACGGCGAGCCGCGACGGCGCCCGTCCGGGGAACAGCATGGTCATCCGCAGCAGGGCCTCCAGCGGCAACCAGCGTCGGACGAGCCGCTCCGTGCCCAGCGCAGCGGTGAGGCACGCGACCGCCAGCACCGGGACGAGCAGCCACAGGGAGGCACCCGCGAGGGTGCGGGACGCGGCGAGCCCCACCACGAGCGAGACCGCCACCGGCGCCAGCAGGATGGCCAGCCGGAGCAGCACGGCCAGGGCCGGCCTCGACGACCAGCGTCCGTCGTCGGTCGGGTCGGTCCGGGTCGGCGTCGGCGTCGGCGTGGGGCTCACCGCCCGTTCATCGGCGTGAGGACCCCCCGGCCTGAGGGTGCAGCCGTCGGGTCACCCGCACGGTGGTCGCCCGCGGGCGGACGCCGTTGTCGGATACCCGACCTAGCATGGGGGGGTGGCAGACCGTCTCGTCGTCCGTGGTGCACGTGAGCACAACCTCAAGGACATCGGGGTCGACCTCCCGCGCGACTCCCTCGTGGTGTTCACCGGCCTGTCGGGCTCGGGCAAGTCGTCGCTGGCGTTCGACACCATCTTCGCCGAAGGCCAACGGCGTTACGTGGAGTCACTGAGCGCATACGCACGGCAGTTCCTCGGGCAGATGGACAAGCCCGACGTCGACTTCATCGAGGGGCTGTCGCCCGCGGTGTCGATCGACCAGAAGTCGACCAACCGCAACCCACGGTCGACGGTCGGCACCATCACCGAGATCCACGACTACCTGCGCCTGCTCTACGCCCGGGCCGGACGTCCGCACTGCGTGCAGTGCGGCGAGCTGATCGGTCGCCAGACCCCCCAGGCCATCGTCGACCGGCTCCTGCAGCTGCCCGACGGCACCCGGTTCCAGGTCCTGGCGCCCGTGGTCCGCGGACGCAAGGGCGAGAACCTCGAGATGTTCCGCGAGCTGCAGGGCAAGGGGTACTCCCGGGCCCGGGTGGACGGCGAGATCGTCTCCCTGGCCGAGCCTCCTGCCCTCGACAAGCGCAAGAAGCACGACGTGGACGTCGTCGTCGACCGTCTGGTGTCCCGCACCGAGGGCGACGAGGAGAAGCAGCGCAGCACCAAGCGCCGGCTCACCGACTCCGTCGAGACCGCGCTGGGCCTGGCCGAGGGCATCGTCATCGTCGAGCTGGTCGACGTCCCCGCGGACGCGACGAGCGAGGACCACGAGCTGGCCCCGCGCGAGCGTCGGTTCAGCGAGCGGCTGGCCTGCCCGAACGACCACCCGGTCGCCCTGGAGGAGATCGAGCCGCGCACGTTCTCGTTCAACGCCCCCTACGGGGCCTGCCCGGAGTGCAGCGGGCTCGGCACCCGGCTCGAGGTCGACCCCGAGCTCGTCATCCCGGACGAGGACCTGTCGCTGTCCGAGGGCGCCGTCGCGCCCTGGAGCTCGGGCACGCAGTCCGTCGACTACTTCCAGAAGCTGCTGGCCAGCCTGGGTGACGCGCTCGGCTTCTCGATGGACACCCCCTGGCGAGCGCTGCCGGAGCGGGCGCGCGAGGCCGTGCTGCACGGCCTCGACGGCCAGCTCGACGTCCGGTACAAGACCCGTCACGGCCGCCAGCGCGCGTACCGGGCGGGCTTCGAGGGCGTCCTGCCGTTCATCAACCGCCGCCACACCGAGACCGACTCCGAGTGGGCCCGCGACCGCTACGGCGCGTACATGCGCGAGGTGCCCTGCGGGGTCTGCGGCGGGGCCCGGCTGCGCCCCGAGGTGCTGGCCGTCACGGTGTCCGGCCGCAACATCGCGCAGGTGTCGGCGCTGACCATCGGCGAGGCCGCGAAGTTCCTGACCGGTCTCGAGCTGTCCGGCCGCGAGCACGCCATCGCCGACCAGGTCCTGCGCGAGATCCACGCCCGACTCGGGTTCCTGCTCGACGTCGGCCTGGACTACCTCAGCCTGGACCGGGCCGCGGGCACGCTGTCCGGTGGTGAGGCCCAGCGGATCCGGCTCGCGACCCAGATCGGCGCCGGCCTGGTGGGCGTGCTCTACGTGCTGGACGAGCCGTCCATCGGTCTGCACCAGCGGGACAACCAGCGGCTCATCGGGACGCTGACCCGGTTGCGGGACCTGGGAAACACCTTGATCGTCGTGGAGCACGACGAGGACACCATCAACGCCTCGGACTGGGTGGTCGACATCGGTCCCGGCGCCGGCGAGCACGGCGGTCAGGTGGTCCACTCCGGGCCGCTCGCGGACCTGCTCACCAACAGCGCCTCCATCACCGGGGCCTACCTGTCCGGTCGTCGTTCCATCCCCACGCCCGCGAAGCGGCGCCCGGTCGACCGGGCCCGGCTGGTGACGGTCAAGGGGGCCCGCGAGCACAACCTGACCGGCATCGACGTCGACTTCCCGCTCGGGGTGCTCTGCGCCGTCACCGGGGTGTCGGGTTCGGGCAAGTCCACGCTGGTCAACGACATCCTCTACACCGTCATGGCCAACAAGCTCAACGGCGCCCGCCAGGTGCCGGGCCGGCACAAGACCGTCACCGGTCTGGAGCACCTGGACAAGGTCGTGCACGTCGACCAGGGCCCGATCGGGCGCACCCCCCGGTCCAACCCCGCCACCTACACCGGCGTGTGGGACCACGTCCGCAAGCTGTTCGCGTCCGCGCCCGAGGCCAAGATCCGCGGCTACCAGCCGGGCCGGTTCAGCTTCAACGTCAAGGGCGGACGCTGCGAGCACTGCCAGGGCGACGGCACGCTCAAGATCGAGATGAACTTCCTGCCCGACGTCTACGTGCCCTGCGAGGTGTGCCAGGGAGCGCGGTACAACCGCGAGACCCTCGAGGTGCACTTCAAGGGCAAGACGGTCGCCGACGTGCTGGACTCCCCGATCGAGGAGGCGGCCGAGTTCTTCGCGGCCGTCCCCGCCATCGCCCGGCACCTGAACACGCTGGTCGACGTCGGGCTGGGTTATGTGCGGCTGGGTCAGCCGGCCCCCACGCTGTCCGGCGGCGAGGCGCAGCGGGTCAAGCTGTCGACCGAGCTGCAGAAGCGTTCCGCGGGCCGGACCGTCTACGTGCTGGACGAGCCCACCACCGGGTTGCACTTCGAGGACATCCGCAAGCTGCTCGAGGTGCTCCAGGGCCTGGTCGACAAGGGCAACACCGTGATCGTCATCGAGCACAACCTGGACGTCATCAAGTCCGCGGACTGGGTGATCGACATGGGGCCAGAAGGTGGTTCCGGCGGCGGGCAGGTCATCGCCGAGGGGACCCCGGAGCAGGTCGCGGCGATCGAGGCCAGCTTCACCGGGCAGTTCCTCGCCAACCTCGTGACGCCGGCACCGGCGCGTCGCAGCCCGCGCCGCAAGGCCGGCTGAGCGGGGGACGCCGACCCGCTCGGACCGGGCAGCAGGGCGGGCGGCAGGGCGACCCGCCGGGCTCGGCATCCGGGCCGGGTCCCGGCGGCGTAACCCCCACGTGCATCATCGTGACGTGGACACCTTCGACTGCCCCTCCCGCCGTGGCGTGCTCCGGACGCTGGCCGGGATCGGGGTGACGACCATCGCCGCCGGCGTTCTCGTGGCCTGCGGGTCGGACGGCGACGACTCGGGCACGTCGGGGACGGGCGCCGACGGCGCGACCGGCCCCGACGGCGCCGCGGGGTCCGACCCAGCGACGGAGGGCTCCGCGACGAGCGACACCGGTGGCGGCACCGACGGCGGGCCCTCGGGTGACGCCGAGGCGGAGGCGTCCGTCCCGCTGGCCGACGTCCCGGTCGGTGAGGCCGTGGTGGTCGACGCCCTGGGCAGCCGGTTCGTCGTCGCCCAGCCGACCGCGGGCGAGGTGGTCGCGTTCTCCGCGGCCTGCACCCACCAGGGCACGCCGGTCGAGCCCGACGGCGGTCTCGAGCTGCGGTGCCCCAACCACGGCAGCCGGTTCGACGCCGCCGACGCCGGGGCCGTCCTCAACGGGCCCGCGTCGGCCCCGCTGGCGCAGGTGCAGGCCCGCATCGAGGGGGACCTAGTCCTGCTGTCGGCCTGAGGACCTACCCTCGACGCCGTGGCGGACCCCTCGACCTACCGTCCCAAGTCGGGTGAGATCCCGGACCAGCCCGGGGTGTACCGCTTCTCCGACCCGCACGGCCGCGTCATCTACGTCGGCAAGGCCAAGAGCCTGCGGTCGCGCCTCAACAGCTACTTCGCGGACCCCGCCGGGCTGCACCCACGCACCCAGCAGATGGTCTTCACGGCCTCCAACGTGCAGTGGACCACCGTGGGGACCGAGGTCGAGGCGCTCCAGCTGGAGTACACCTGGATCAAGGAGTTCGACCCGCGGTTCAACGTCAAGTACCGCGACGACAAGTCCTACCCGTGGCTGGCGGTCACCGTCGGCGAGGAGTTCCCCCGCGTGCAGGTGCTGCGCGGCGCCAAGCGCAAGGGCACCCGGTACTTCGGGCCGTACTCCCACGCGTGGGCGATCCGGGAGACCGTCGACCTGCTGCTGCGGGTGTTCCCGGTCCGCACCTGCAGCGCCGGGGTGTTCCGGCGCGCGGGCCAGGTCGGCCGCCCGTGCCTGCTGGGCTACATCGACAAGTGCTCCGCCCCGTGCGTCGGCCGGGTCAGCGCCGAGGAGCACCGCGGCCTCGTCGACGACTTCGTCGACTTCATGGCCGGCGACTCCGCCCGGTTCGTGCGCCGGATCGAGGGGCGGATGAAGGACGCGGCCGCGATCCAGGACTACGAGCGCGCGGCCCGGCTGCGCGACGACATCGGCGCCCTGCAGCGGGCCCTGGAGCGCAACGCCGTGGTCCTGCCCGACGCCACCGACGCCGACGTGTTCGCCCTGGCCGAGGACGAGCTCGAGGCGGCGGTGCAGGTGTTCCACGTCCGCGGCGGCCGGATCCGGGGCCAGCGCGGCTGGGTCGTGGAGAAGGTCGAGGACGTGTCCACGCCCGACCTGGTCGAGCGGCTGCTCCAGCAGGTCTACGGCGGCGAGGACGCCGGGGCCGCGACCGGCAGCGTCCCCCGCGAGGTGCTGGTCCCGGTCGAGCCCACCGACCTGCCCGAGGTGGTGGAGTGGCTCAGCGCCCGCCGGGGGTCCCGGGTCGACGTCCGCGTGCCCCAGCGCGGTGACAAGCGGACCCTGATGGACACCGTCGCCGGCAACGCCACGCAGGGGCTGGCGCTGCACAAGACCCGCCGGGCCGGCGACCTCACCACCCGGGGCCTGGCGCTGCAGGAGCTGCAGGAGGCCTTGGGGCTGCCCGAGGCCCCGCTGCGGATCGAGTGCTACGACGTGTCCCACCTGCAGGGCAGCGACCGGGTGGCGTCGATGGTCGTGTTCGAGGACGGGCTTCCCCGCAAGGGGGAGTACCGGACCTTCAACGTCCGCGGCGACCACGGCGAGGACGACACGGCGGCCATGCGCGAGGTCCTGTCCCGCCGGTTCCGCCGCTACCTGGAGGACCGCGAGCAGGCGGGCGACCTCGAGATGGGGCCCGACCCCGACGACGAGACCGGAACGGTGGGGCCCGGGGCCATCGACCCCAGCACCGGTCGCCCGCGCCGGTTCGCCTACCCGCCGCAGCTGGTCGTCGTCGACGGCGGCGCCCCGCAGGTGGCCGCCGCCACCGCGGCGCTGGCCGACCTCGGTGTGGCCGACGTGGCCGTCGTGGGCCTGGCCAAGCGGCTGGAGGAGGTCTGGCTGCCCGACGACGACCACCCGCTGGTCCTGCCCCGCAGCTCCCAGGGGCTGTACCTGCTGCAGCGCCTGCGGGACGAGGCCCACCGCTTCGCCATCGGCCGGCACCGCAACCGCCGGACGAAGGGCATGACCGCCAGCGAGCTGGACGGCGTACCCGGCCTCGGACCGGCCCGCCGCAAGGCCCTCCTCGACACGTTCGGGTCCGTGCGCGCGATCCGGCAGGCCGACGCGGGCGCCGTGGCCGAGGTCAAGGGGATCGGGCCCGCGCTGGCCGCGGCGGTCGTCGCCGCCCTGGCGCCGCCGGGGAGCCTCGCCCCGGCCACCGGGGCCACCGGGACGGCCGGCGCCGGAGCCGCCGCCGGGGACGGTGCGGGCCGCGGCACGGGGGACGCGGCGCAGGCCGGCGCGGGCCCGACCGGCGTCTCGACGCTCGGCGTCGGTGCCGTGGACGTCGCGACGGGGGAGATCCTCACGCCGTGAGCAGGCATGCTGGGCACCGACCACTGCAGACCGACCGGCAGGAGCCATCACCGTGAGCGAGCCGCTGGCCAGCGACGAGTCCGAGGTCCTGATCATCACGGGGTTGTCCGGCGCGGGGCACTCCACGGTGTCCAACGTCCTGGAGGACGAGGGCTGGTTCGTCGTGGACAACCTGCCGCCGCAGATGCTCCCGCCGCTGGCGGAGCTCACGCTGCGGGCGGCCGGCGCCGTCCCGCGGCTGGCCGTGGCGATCGACGTGCGCGGGCGGAGCTTCACCCCCGACCTGAGCCGTGCCCTCGACGACGTCCGGGCCAAGGGGATGACGCCGGTCGTGCTGTTCCTCGACGCCGCGGACCGGGTCCTGGTGCGCCGGTTCGAGTCCGTGCGCCGGCCGCACCCGATGCAGCCGCCCGGCACGATCCTGGACGCCATCGCCGCGGAGCGGCAGCTGCTCGAGCCCGTCCGCGAGATGGCGGACCTGTACATCGACACCACCGAGACGAACGTCCACCAGCTGGCGGCCAAGGTCCGGGCGGCCCTGCGCCCGCAGGGCGCCGTGTCGGCCGACCTGCACCTCACGGTGCTGTCGTTCGGGTTCAAGCACGGCATCCCCGTGGACGCCGAGAACATCGCCGACGTCCGCTTCCTGCCCAACCCCCACTGGGTCCCCGAGCTGCGCCCCCGCAACGGCATGGACGCCGACGTCGCCGAGTACGTCTTCGCCGACCCCGCCGCGCAGCAGTTCGTGGACGCCTACACCCGCTGCCTGCAGGTGATCACGAAGGGCTACCGCGAGGAGAACAAGCGGTTCGCCGTGGTCGCCGTCGGCTGCACCGGGGGCAAGCACCGCAGCGTGGCCGTGGTCGAGGCCCTCGTGCTGCGCCTGGCCGGGGACGGCGTCGTCACCCACGCGGTGCACCGCGACCTCGGGCGGGAGTGACCGGTGGCGACCCCGACGTCGTGGTCCATGCGCGGCCCGGCCCGACGGGCGATGCGCCGCGGTGCCGCCCCGGTGCCCGTGAAGGTGGTGGCCCTGGGCGGTGGGCACGGCCTGTCGGCCTCGCTGCAGGCGCTGCGGCACGTCACCGAGGACCTGACGGCCGTGGTGACCGTGGCCGACGACGGCGGGTCCTCGGGACGGCTGCGCGAGGAGTTCGGCGTGCTGCCGCCCGGGGACCTGCGGATGGCCCTGTCCGCGCTGTGCAACGACTCGGGCTGGGGCCACCTGTGGCGCGACGTCCTGCAGCACCGGTTCTCCGGTGACGGGCCCCTGGCCGGGCACGCGGTGGGAAACCTGCTCATCGTCGCGCTCTGGCAGCTGCTCGAGGACCCGACGGACGGCCTCGGCGTCGTCGGCGACCTGCTGGGTGCCTGCGGCCGGGTGCTGCCGATGTCGCTGCTCCCGCTGACCATCGAGGCCGACGTGGACGACGCCGTCACCGGGCGCCGTTCGGTCCTCACCGGTCAGGACCAGGTGGCCTCGACGACGGGGCGCGTCGGTCAGGTGCGCGTGGTCCCGGAGGACCCGCCCGCCAACCCGGAGGCGGTCGCGGCCGTGATGGACGCCGACTGGGTCGTCCTGGGGCCGGGGTCGTGGTTCACGTCCGTCTGCACCCACCTGCTGGTCCCCGAGCTGGCCGAAGCCCTGCAGCGCACCCCGGCGCGCCGCTGCGTCACCCTGAACCTGACGCCCGGCACGAGCGAGACGGCCGGCTACCGGCCGCACCAGCTGCTGGAGGCCCTCGGCACCTACGCCCCGGACCTCACCCTGGACGCCGTGGTCGCCGACCCCGCGGCCGTCGACGACGTGGACGCCCTGTCCGAGGCGGCGGCCCGGTTCGGCGCCGTCCTCGTCATGCGGCAGGTCGCGGTGGCCGACGGCAGCGCTGAGCACCACCCGCTCCGCCTGGCGGCCGCCTACGCCGACGTCTTCTCCGGGGTCACCGGCGACGTGTCCTCGTGAGCCCGACCCGCGAGAACGCCGCCGCGGCGGGGCCCGGAGGGTGTTCTCGCGGGCGCGCCGGGGCGGTCGGGGCGTCATCGGTCCCCTCGTGCGTCGGACGCGGGCCTCATCCTTTGGCAGGATGAGGGGATGGCGCTCACGGCATCGGTCAAGGACGAGCTGAGCCGACTTCCCGTGACGAGGGTCTGCTGCCGCAAGGCAGAGGTCACCGCCATGCTCCGGTTCTCCAACGCGCTGCACATCGTCGCCGGCCGGGTCGTGGTCGAGGCCGAGTTCGACACCGCGCAGGCCGCCCGTCGGCTGCGGCGCGAGATCGGCGAGGTCTACGGCCACCCCAGCGAGCTGCTCGTCCTGCAGCCGGGCGGGCTGCGCCGTGCCACCCGCTACGTGGTCCGCGTCAGCCGTGAGGGCGAGACCCTGGCCCGTCAGACCGGTCTGCTCGACCCCCGCAGCCGACCCGTTCGCGGCATGCCGCCGCAGGTCGTCGGGGGAGCGGTGTGCGACGCCGAGGCCGCCTGGCGCGGTGCGTTCCTCGCCCACGGCTCGCTCACCGAGCCCGGTCGTTCCAGCTCGCTGGAGGTCACCGCCCCCGGGCCCGAGGCCGCGCTGGCCCTGGTCGGGGCGGGGCGCCGCCTCGGGATCCAGGCCAAGGCGCGCGAGGTCCGCGGCGTGGACCGGGTCGTCGTGCGCGACGCCGAGGCCATCAGCGCGCTGCTCACCCGGCTCGGGGCCCACGACGCGGTGATGGTGTGGGAGGAGCGGCGGATGCGCCGCGAGGTGCGTGCCACCGCCAACCGGCTCGCCAACTTCGACGACGCCAACCTGCGTCGCTCCGCCCGCGCCGCCGTGGCGGCCGGGGCCCGGGTCGAGCGGGCCCTGGAGCTGCTCGGCGAGGACGTCCCCGAGCACCTGCGCGAGGCCGGGCACCTGCGCCTCGCGCACAAGCAGGCGAGCCTCGAGGAGCTGGGTCAGCTGGCCGACCCGCCCATGACCAAGGACGCCGTGGCCGGGCGCATCCGTCGCCTGCTCGCGCTGGCCGACAAGAAGGCCTCGGACCTGGGTGTGCCCGGTACCGACGCCAACCTGACCCCGGACATGCTCGAGGTCTGAGCACCACCCCGCCGGGCTGCTCCGCCCTGCCCGCGGCCCGGACGCGATTACTCGCCCGGCACGCCGCGCTTGTAAGGTCGTCGTGGTGTGACGAGGACGACACTCCAGCTCGAAAACAGCACGGCTCCTGGAGATCAGACCGTGACCGAACGACAGTGGAGGAACGACGTGACCGTACGGGTCGGCATCAACGGGTTCGGGCGGATCGGCCGGAACTTCTTCCGGGCTGCTCTGGCCGCAGGCGCAGACATCGAGATCGTCGGGGTCAACGACCTCACGGACAACGCGACGCTCGCGCACCTGCTCAAGTACGACAGCATCCTCGGCCGCCTCGACGCGGACGTCAGCCACGACGAGGGCTCCATCACCGTCGGCGGCCACACCTTCCGGGCGCTCGCCGAGAAGGACCCCTCCGCCCTGCCGTGGGCCGAGCTCGGCGCCGACGTGGTCATCGAGTCCACCGGCTTCTTCGTCGACGCCACCAAGGCCAAGGCGCACATCGACGCCGGCGCCAAGAAGGTCATCATCTCGGCCCCGGCCAAGAACGAGGACGTCACGGTCGTGCTGGGCGTCAACGACAGCGACTACGACCCCGCCACCCACCACGTCATCTCCATGGCCTCCTGCACGACGAACTGCCTCGCTCCGATGGCCAAGGCCATCGACGACGAGTTCGGCATCGTCAAGGGCCTGATGACCACCATCCACGCCTACACGGGCGACCAGAACCTGCAGGACGGCCCTCACCGGGACCTGCGCCGCGCCCGCGCCGCCGCCGTCAACCTGGTCCCCACCTCCACCGGTGCGGCCAAGGCCATCGCGCTCGTGCTGCCCCAGCTCAAGGGCAAGCTCGACGGCTACGCGATCCGCGTCCCGATCCCCACCGGCTCCGCCACCGACCTGACGGTCGAGCTGGGCCGCGAGGTGACGGCCGAGGAGGTCAACGCGGTCGTCAAGAAGGCCGCCGACGGCGTCTTCCTCAAGTACACCGAGGACCCGATCGTGTCCTCCGACATCGTCACCGACCCGGCGTCGTGCATCTTCGACTCGGGCCTGACCAAGGTCATCGGCAACCAGGTCAAGGTCGTCGGCTGGTACGACAACGAGTGGGGCTACTCCAACCGCCTCGTCGACATGGTCGCCCTCGTCGGCCGCTCGCTCTGAGCCCCGTGCAGGACGTCGACCAGCTCGCGACGACGCTCGGCGGCCTCACGGGCCGCCGGGTGCTCGTCCGCAGCGACCTGAACGTGCCGCTGGACCACTCCGGCGACAGCCCCGTCATCACCGACGACGGGCGGGTGCGGGCCTCCGTGCCCACCATCCGCCAGCTGTCCGACGCGGGTGCGGTGGTCGTCGTGTGCGCCCACCTCGGCCGACCCAAGGGCGTCCCGGAGGACAAGTACTCGCTCGCCCCGGTCTCCGCGCGGCTGGCCGAGCTGCTCGGGCGCGAGGTCACCTTCGTGCCCGTGACGGTCGGCGAGCAGGCGGAGGAGGCCGTGGCGGCCGCCTCCGACGGTGACGTCCTGCTGCTGGAGAACCTGCGGTTCAACGCGGGGGAGACCAGCAAGGACGACGGTGAGCGCGGGGCGTTCGCCGACGACCTGGCCCGCCTCGCGGACGCGTTCGTGTCCGACGGGTTCGGTGTCGTGCACCGCAAGCAGGCCTCGGTCTACGACGTGGCGCGGCGCCTGCCGCACGCGGTCGGCGGGCTGGTCCTGCGTGAGGTCGAGGTGCTCACGCGCCTCACCGACGACGTCGAACGGCCGTACGCGGTGGTCCTCGGCGGCGCCAAGGTGTCCGACAAGCTCGCGGTCATCGAGAACCTGCTGGGTACCGCCGACCGGATCCTCGTCGGCGGCGGCATGGTGTTCACGTTCCTCAAGGCCCTGGGCTACGAGGTCGGGAGCAGCCTGCTCGAGGAGGACCAGGTGGAGACCGTCAAGGGCTACCTGGCCACCGCTCAGGAGCGGGGCGTGACCATGGTGCTGCCCAGCGACATCGTCGCGGCGACGGCCTTCGCGGCCGACGCCCAGCACGACGTCGTGCCCGTCGACGCCATCCCGGCGGACCGGATCGGCCTCGACATCGGCCCGGACTCCGCGGCGAACTTCTCCGCGGAGCTGGCCACCTGCCGGACGGTGTTCTGGAACGGCCCGATGGGCGTGTTCGAGATGGAGCCGTTCAGCCACGGCACCCGTGCGGTGGCCACGTCCCTGGCGGCGCTGGACGACCTGGGGGCGCTCGGCGTCGTCGGTGGTGGCGACACCGCCGCCGCCGTCCGGGCCCTCGGGTTCTCCGACGACGACTTCGGTCACGTGTCCACCGGTGGCGGAGCGAGCCTCGAGTACCTCGAGGGCAAGGCGCTGCCCGGCCTCACGGTCCTCGAGGGCTGAGGACCGCAC
>NZ_JBPKAO010000017.1:0-40349 GCF_051216895.1 Aquipuribacter aurantiacus | reverse complement strand
GTCCCGGCGCACGCACGTGCGCCGGGACCACGGCACGGGCACCACGGCACCACCACGACCTGGCACCACCACGACCTGGCACCACCACGACCCGGCACCACCCACACCCGCGCGTGCACCTGACGCGCCCACGGACGGATGAGGAGCAGCATGGCGACCCGTACCCCGCTGATGGCCGGCAACTGGAAGATGAACCTCGACCACCTCGAGGCCACCCACCTGGTGCAGAAGCTCTCGTGGCTGCTGCGCGACGCCGGCCACGACCACAGCAGCGTCGAGGTCGCCGTGCTGCCCCCGTTCACGGCCCTGCGCAGCGTGCAGACGCTGGTCGAGGCGGACGACCTGCCCGTGCGCATCGGCGGTCAGGACCTGTCCGCGCACGACTCGGGCGCCCGGACCGGTGAGGTCGCGGGCTCCATGCTCGCCCGGCTCGGCTGCTCCTACGTCTGCGTCGGGCACAGCGAGCGGCGGGAGTACCACGGCGAGGACGACGCGACCGTGGCCGCCAAGGCCGCCGCCGCGCACCGCAGCGGCCTCGTCCCGATCGTCTGCGTGGGTGAGCCCCTGGAGGTCCGCGAGGCCGGGGACCACGTCGCCTACACCCTCGCCCAGCTCGACGGGTCCCTCGCGGGCCTCGACGCCGAGCAGGTCGCGGCCGGCGTGGTGGCCTACGAGCCCGTCTGGGCCATCGGCACGGGCAAGACCTGCGACGCGGAGGACGCCCAGGAGGTGTGCGGCGCCATCCGGCAGCGCATCGCCGCCACGCACGGCGACGCCGTGGCCGACCGGGTGCGGGTCCTGTACGGCGGCTCGGTCAAGCCCTCCAACGTGGCGGGGATCATGGCCCACCCCGACATCGACGGCGCACTCGTCGGCGGGGCGTCGCTCAAGGCCGAGGACTTCGCCGGCATCGTGAGATTCCGGGAGCACCCGACCGCGTGACGTATCCTCGCCTGGGCGGGTCGACCACCTGCCCGACATCCACCCTGTGGTCCCCGCCGGCCGGTGACCACGTACGACGGAGACAGACCCTCCCGTGACCGACGTCCTCACCATCGCGCTGCAGAGCCTGCTGGCGCTGACCAGCCTCATCCTGATCCTGCTGATCCTGCTCCACAAGGGCAGGGGAGGCGGTATGTCGGACATGTTCGGCGGCGGTGCCTCCAGCGGCATGGGCGGCAGCAGCATCGCCGAGCGGAACCTCGACCGGTTGACCATCTCGGTCGGCCTGGTCTGGTTCACCGTCATCGTGCTGCTCAACCTCCTCACGCGGTTCGGGATCTGACCACCAGGAACCTCCCGGCCCGACGCATCCCGTCGGTCGGTACCGGCACCACTCAGCACGTCAGGAAGGACACCCATGGCAGGCGGTAGCGCGATCCGCGGGAGCAGGGTCGGAGCAGGCCCGATGGGCGAGGCCGAGCGCGGTGACGCGGCGCCCCGCGTCAACGTCACGTACTACTGCGCCAACGGCCACACGGTGCGACCCTCGTTCGCCGAGGAGAGCGGGAGCGAGGTGCCGGAGCAGTGGGACTGCCCCCGGTGCGGCTTCCCGGCGGGCCGTGACCCGGAGAACCCCCCGGCCCCGCACAAGGTCGAGCCGTACAAGACCCACCTGGCCTACGTGAAGGAGCGGCGCAGCGACGCCGACGGCGCGGCCATCCTCGACGAGGCCCTGACGCGCCTGCGCGAGCGCAAGATCATCGTCTGAGCGGCGTCCCGCTCCAGCGTCGAGCCCCGGTCCTGGTGGACCGGGGCTCGCTGCGTCCCGGCCTCCACCGACCGGCCTCGCGCCTCGGCCGGTCGGACGTCAGGGGGAGGAGGGGCGGGCGAGGCCGTCGGGCAGCCGCGAGGCGGCCGCCCGGTCCAGCAACCACAGGGTGCGGCGCGTGCCGTAACCACCGGCGGCGGGGATCTGCTGCTCGCCGGCCCCGCCGAGGGCCATCGCCGCCGCAGGGGCCTTGTCCTCGCCGGCCACGACGAACCACACCTCGGCGGCCGCCCGGATCGCCTCGAAGGTGAGGCTCACCCGCTCGGGCGGAGGCTTGGGCGAGCCCCGCACCCCGGTCACCGTGCCGCTGCTGTGCAGGGCGGGGTGCTCGGGGAACAGGGAGGCCATGTGCCCGTCGGGGCCCATGCCGAGCATCAGCACGTCGAAGCGGGGCACCTCGACCCGGTCACCGGGACGGCGGTGCGCACGCAGCTCGGCGGCGTAGGCGTCGGCCGCGGCCTCCGGGGTCGCCCCGTCAGGGCTGCCCGCGGCCGGGACCGCGTGCACCAGCGCCTCGTCGACGTCGACGTGGTCGAGCAGCGCCTCGCGCGCCTGGGTCTCGTTGCGGTCGGGGTCCCCGGCGGGCAGGAAGCGCTCGTCGCCCCACCAGAGGTGCAGCCGGGACCAGTCCACGGCCGCCCGTGCGGGGGAGTCCCGGAGCTCGGCCAGGACCCCGATACCCACGGACCCGCCAGTCAGCACCACGTGGGGCACGACCCCGGCGGACTGCAGGTCCGTGACGGTGGTGATGAACCGGGCCGCGGCCGCCGCGACCAGGGTCGCCTTCTCCGCGTGCACGACGACGGAGGTGGGTGAGCTCATGCCGCGTCCTGCACCAGGGAGCGCACGACCTCGGCGTAGGTGACGTCGGGGTCGAGGCGCCGCAGCTCCTCCGCCAGGCACTCCGCCACCGATCGGCGGGCCAGGCCGAGCCGGTGGTCGGGCTCGCCGGGCTGGCTCAGCACGGCCTGCGCCCCCTCGGGCCGCGACAGCATCACCGTCCCGGCGTGCCGGTGCAGCTCCACGGAGTGCATCCCCGCCTCGCCGGCCACCTCACGTCCCACGGGGCAGCCCAGCCGGGCCCGCAGCCACGCGGCCAGCAGGTCCGTGGACGGGCTGTCGGCGGCCCCCCTCACCACCGCGGCCGTGACCGGCTCGTACGGGGGCAGGTCGAGGGCGGCCGCCAGCAGCGCCCGCCACCGGGTGATCCGGGTCCAGGCCATGTCGGTGTCGCCGTCGCTGTGGTGGTGCGCGCGGCGGCGCAGCGCGTCGAGCGGGTCCGAGCAGGCGGCGGCGTCGGTGATGCGTCGCTGCGCCAGCCGTCCGATGGGGTCCTCGACCAGCCGGTGCGGCGCCTCGCCCGGCCACCAGGCGACGATGGGGGCGTCGGGCAGCAGCAGCGGGACGACGACGGACGCGCCCTGGTCGGCGAGCTCGCCGCGCAGGCCCAGGACGACGACCTCGCCCGCGCCGGCGTCCCCGCCGACGCGGATCTGGGCGTCTAGGCCCGTCTCGCCGTCCGGGTCGCCGGACACCACGACCAGCACCCGGCTCGGGTGCTCGCGGCTCGCGTCGGTGGCGGCCCCGATGGCGTCCTCGGCGCCCTCGGAACGGGTCAGCACCACGAGGGTGAGGACCCGGCCGAGGGCGACGGCGCCGGCGCTGGCCCGCAGCTCCACGAGCCGGCGGTTGATGCCGGAGGTCGTGGTCGAGGGCAGGTCGAGGATCATCGTCGGCTCATGGCAGGCGCCACGTCCTTCCGTCTCGGGCCATCATCGTCTCGGCCCCGGCGGGGCCCCACGTGCCCGAGGCGTACTGCTCGGGCCTGCCGTTCTCGGCCCAGAACTGCTCGATCGGGTCGAGGATCTGCCACGACAGCTCGACCTCGGCGTGGCGGGGGAACAACGGCGGGTCGCCCAGCATGACGTCGAGGATGAGCCGCTCGTAGGCCTCCGGGGACGACTCGGTGAACGAGTGCCCGTACCCGAAGTCCATGGTGACGTCGCGGACCTCCATGGCCGTACCGGGGACCTTGGAGCCGAACCGCAGGGTGACGCCCTCGTCGGGCTGCACCCGGATGACGATGGCGTTCTTGCCCAGCCCACCCGCGGCGGTCTGCTCGAACGGCAGGTGCGGGGCGCGCTTGAACACCACGGCGATCTCGGTGACCCGGCGCCCGAGCCGCTTGCCCGCCCGCAGGTAGAACGGCACCCCGGCCCAGCGGCGGGTGTCGACGTCGAGACGGATCGCGGCGAAGGTCTCGGTGCGGGAGTCGGCGGGGATGCCGTCCTCCTGCAGGAAGCCCTTGACCTTGGACCCGCCCTGCCAGCCCTCGGCGTACTGCCCGCGGGCCGTGGCCAGCGACAGGTCCTCGGGCAGCCGCACGGCGGAGAGGATCTTCTCCTTCTCCAGCCGCAGGTCGTCCGCGCCGAAGGACACCGGCTCCTCCATCGCCGTGAGGGCGAACAGCTGCAGCAGGTGGTTCTGGATCACGTCGCGGGCGGCGCCGATGCCGTCGTAGTAGCCGGCGCGGCTGCCGATGCCGATGTCCTCGGCCATGGTGATCTGGACGTGGTCGACGTAGTTGCCGTTCCAGACCGGCTCGAACAGCTGGTTGGCGAAGCGCAGCGCCAGCAGGTTCTGCACCGTCTCCTTGCCCAGGTAGTGGTCGATCCGGAACACCTGGTCCGGCGGGAACACGGACTCGACGACCTCGTTGAGCTCCCGGGCGCTGGCGAGGTCGTGCCCGAAGGGCTTCTCCACGACGACGCGGCGCCAGGCGTCGGCCTCGCTGTCGGACAGCCCGCTGCGGGCCAGCTGCTTGACCACGACCGGGAACGAGCTGGGCGGCACGGACAGGTAGAACGCGTGGTTGCCGCGGGTGCCGCGCTGCTCGTCGAGCTCCTTGACGGTGCGCGCGAGCTCGTCGAACGCGTCGTCGTCGTCGAAGGTGCCCTGGACGAAGCGCAGCCCGTCGGCCAGCTGCCGCCAGACCTCCTCCGAGAAGGGCGTCCGGGCGTTCTCCTTGACCGCGTCGTGGACGACGGCCATGAAGTCCTGCCGGTCCCAGTCGCGTCGGGCGAACCCGACGAGCGCGAAGCCCGGCGGCAGCAGGCCGCGCTGCATCAGGTCGTAGATGGCCGGCATCAGCTTGCGCTTGGCCAGGTCGCCCGTCACCCCGAACATCACCAGGCCGCCCGGGCCCGCGATGCGCGACAGCCGACGGTCCCGGGGGTCGCGCAGCGGGTTGGTGGGCGGCTCCGGGGTGCGCGGGCTCACCCGCGGCCGCCGCTGCCCGCGGCGTGCACGCCCCCGGCCGTCGTCCCCTGGCCCAGGGCCTCCGTGACGGCGCGGAGGCCGTCGGCGTCGGACACCCGGAGCGTGAGCACCGGGCGGCCGAGGTCCTTGAGCACCGTGGCGTCGCCGTCGGCCTGGGCCGCCTTCAGCCGGCCGAACGTGAAGGGCCGGCCCGGCACCTCCAGGTCCGGCTCCACGTCCCCCACGACCTGCAGGTACACGCCGGCGCGGGGGCCGCCCTTGTGGAACTGCCCCGTCGAGTGCAGGAAGCGCGGACCCCACCCGAAGGTGACGGGTCGTCCGGTGCGCCGGGCCAGGGAGTCCCGGACCCCGGCCAGGTCGGCGTTGGCCAGCCGGTCGAGGTAGACCATGACGGCGACGTAGCCGCGGTCGCTGGTGTCGTGCAGGTGGCTGAGCAGGCCCTGGACGGCCGCGTCGAGGGCCTCGGGGACGTTGGCCGGCAGCGTCTCGTCGTCGGCGACGACCTCGACGCCGCGGTCGACGAACCGCGCGGCGGCCGGCTCCGGCGTGGCGTCGAGCAGGCCGCGGGCCGCGTTCTTGGCGCTCTCGACGTCGGGCTGGTCGAAGGGGTTGATGCCGAGCAGGAACCCGGCCGCGGCCGTGGCGTGCTCCCACAGCAGCAGCTGCGCACCCAGGGGCGCGGTGACGACCACGTCGGCCAGGCCCGCGGGGACCTCGGCGCCGCTGGTGACGGCCACCCGGACGCCGTCGGGCAGCGGGTCGGTGACCTCGGGGGCGTCGGCGCCGACCACGACGGGCAGCAGCCCGGTGGCCTGCTTCCCGGTGGACTCCGCGACCAGCTGCTCGGCCCAGTCGCCCAGACCGGGCAGACCGGCCCCGGGCACGTCCACCAGGACGAGCTTGTCGCGCAGCCCGCCGACCGCGGCCGGGCTGGCGCTGACGGCGGCGGCCAGGACGAGCGCCGGGTTGTCGGGGCCGTCGACGGCGCACTGCTCGACCACGGCCAGCGCCTCGTCGAGCAGGGTCGCCACGTCGGCGCCGGCCAGGGCGGAGGGCACGAGGCCGAACGCGGTCAGGGCGCTGTAGCGACCGCCGACGTGGGGGTCGGCGCGGAACACCGCCCGGTAGCCGGCCTCCTGCGCCGTCGTCTCCAGCGGGGAGCCGGGGTCGGTGACCACGACGACGCGGGAGGCGGCGTCGATGCCGGCCTCGGTGAACGCCGCCTCGAACACGCGGCGCTGGCTGTCGGTCTCGACGGTGGAGCCTGACTTGCTGGACACCACGAGGACGGTGCGCTCGAGGTCCACCAGCGCGTCGCGGACCTGGCCGGGGTCGGTGGCGTCGAGCGTCACCAGGGGCACGCCGTGGGCGGCGCAGATGACCTCGGGCGCCAGCGACGACCCACCCATGCCGGCGAGCACGACCCGGTCGACCCCCTCGGCGCGGAGCTCGTCCCGCAGCGCCAGCAGCGGGGCGACCAGCTCGCGCGAGGTGCTGGGCAGGGTGGTCCAGGCCAGCCGGACGGAGGCCTCGGAGCGGGCCTCCGGACCCCACACGTCCGGGTCGCCCGCGCTCACCCGCGAGGCCACCCGGGCCTCGACGAGCCGGCCCAGGGCGGCGTCGACCCCCGCCTGCGCGGGCCCGGAGACCGTGACGCGGGCGGGTGCGTCGCCGCTCACGCCCGGCCCTGCTCGTCGGTGGTGTGCCCGAGGGCGGCTTGCTCGTCCATGGCGGTCTGCACGGTGGCGAGCAGCTCGTCCCAGCTGGCGGCGAACTTCTGCACGCCCTCCTTCTCCAGGGCCGTCACCACGTCGACGTAGCCGATGCCGAGACGCTCGACCGCGTCCAGGGTGTCGGCGGCCTCGGTGTAGGTGTCGCGGACGGTGTCGCCCGCGACCTCGGCGTGGTCCTCGGTGGCCGACAGCGTGCCGCCGGGCATGGTGTTCACGGTGGTCGGGGCCACCAGGTCGACGACGTACTTCGTGTCCGGGTAGGCCGGGTCCTTGACCCCGGTCGAGGCCCACAGCGGCCGCTGCGGGTGCGCGCCCGCGGCGACGAGGTCGGCCCAGCGGGTGGACGCGAGCATCTCCTCGAACGCCTGGTAGGCGAGGCGGGCGTTGGCCACGGCGGCCTTGCCCCGCAGGGCCTTGGCCTCCTCGGTGCCGATGGCGTCGAGCTGCTTGTCGACGGTGGCGTCGACCCGGCTGACGAAGAACGAGGCCACCGAGTGGATGCCGGTGACGTCCACGGACGCCTCGACGGCCCGCTCCAGCCCGTCCAGCCAGGCGTTGAGGACGGCCCGGTAGCGGTCGAGGGAGAAGATCAGCGTGACGTTGACGCTGATCCCCTCGGCCAGTGCGGCGGTGATCGCCGGCAGCCCCTCGACCGTCGCGGGGATCTTGATCATGAGGTTGGGCCGGTCCACCGTGGCCCACAGCGAGCGGGCCTGCTCCAGGGTGCCGGCGGTGTCGTGCGCCAGCCGGGGGTCGACCTCGAGGCTGACCCGGCCGTCCACGCCGTCGGTGGCGTCGTGGACGGGTCGGAGCACGTCGCAGGCCTCACGGACGTCGGTGGTGGTGATGGCGGTGACGACCGCCTCGACGTCCGCGCCGGCCGCCACCAGCTCGCCGACCTGTTCGTCGTAGGCGTTCCCCTTGGCCAGGGCCGAGGCGAAGATGGTCGGGTTGCTCGTGACCCCGACCACCCCACGGGCCAGCAGACCCGCGAGGTCGCCGCCGCGGACGAGCTCCCGGGACAGGTCGTCCAACCACACGGAGACGCCGTGGCGGGCGAGGGCGGCGACGGACTCGGACTCGACGGGCTGTGTGCTCACGTGGCGCTCCTGGCTGCTGGCGGGGTGGTGGACCTCGGTCACGCCTGGACCGACATGGCCCTGGCGGCGGACACGCTCTCCACGGCGGCGGCGGTGACCGCCTCCGGGGTGAAGCCGAACTCGGCGAAGAGCCGCTCGGCGTCGGCGCTGGCGCCGTAGTGCTCGATCGAGACGATGCGACCGGACTCGCCGACCACGGCGTACCAGGGCATCGAGACGCCGGCCTCGACGGCCACCCGGGCGCGGACGGCGGGCGGCAGGACCGAGTCCCGGTAGGCGGCGTCCTGCTCGGAGTACCACTCCATGCAGGGCATCGACACGACGCGGGCGGCGATGCCCTGCTCGGCCAGCTGCTCCTGCGCGGTGAGCGCCAGCGGGACCTCGGAGCCGGTCGCAACGAGCACGACGTCGGGCAGTGCCCCGTCGGCCAGCCCGGCGGCCTCGCGCAGCACGTACGCGCCCCGCGCGACACCTTCCGCCGAGGCGAAGCCCGTGCCCTCGCTGCGGTCGACGACCGGCAGGCCCTGCCGCGACAGGGCCAGCCCGGCGGGCTTGGCGCGCTCCAGCACCGTGCGCCACGCGACGACCGTCTCGTTGGCGTCGGCGGGCCGGACGACCGACAGACCCGGCATGGCCCGCAGGGCCGCCAGGTGCTCGATCGGCTGGTGGGTCGGGCCGTCCTCGCCCAGGCCGATCGAGTCGTGGGTCCAGACGTACGTCACGGGCAGGCCCATGATCGCGGCCATCCGGACGGCGGGGCGCATGTAGTCGCTGAACACCAGGAAGGTGCCGCCGTAGGGACGGGTCCCGCCGTGGACGGCGATGCCGTTGAGGATCGAGCCCATGGCGTGCTCGCGGATGCCGAAGTGCAGGGTGCGGCCGAACCGGTCACCCGGGAACGTGGCGGTGGCCCACTTCTCCGGGACGAAGCTCGGCTCGCCCTTCATGGTGGTGTTGTTGCTGCCGGCGAGGTCGGCGGAACCGCCCCACAGCTCCGGCAGCGCGTCGGCCAGGGCCGACAGGACCTCCCCCGACGCGGCGCGGGTGGCGACCTTCGTGCCGGGCTCGAACGTGGGGAGCGAGTCGGTCCAGCCCTCGGGCAGCTGCTTGCCCGACATCCGGTCGAACAGGGCGGCGCGCTGCGGGTTGCTGCTGCGCCACGCGGTGAACGCCTCGCTCCAGCGGGCGTGCGCCTCGGCACCGCGGCGACCCACCTGCCGGGCGTGGGCGAGGACCTCCTCGGCGACGGCGAAGTCGGCGTCGGGGTCCATCCCCATGATCTGCTTGGTGGCGCGGATCTCGTCGGTTCCCAGCGCCGAGCCGTGCGACGCGCCCGTGTCCTGGGCGTTCGGTGCAGGCCAGGCGATGATCGTGCGCAGGACGACGAAGGAGGGACGCGGGTCCCGGCGGGCCGCCTGCAGCGCGGCGTGCAGCGCGTCCATGTCCTCGGTGTAGCCGGCCTCGGACTCGCGGGTGCCGCGCCAGTCGACGGTCTGCACGTGCCAGCCGTAGGACTCGTACCGCTTGGCGGTGTCCTCGGACAGGGCGATGTCGGTGTCGTCCTCGATGGAGATCTGGTTCTGGTCGTAGACGACGACGAGGTTGCCCAGCTCCTGGTGCCCGGCCAGCGACGAGGCCTCGGACGTCACGCCCTCCTGGATGTCGCCGTCGGAGGCGATGACCCAGATGGTGTGGTCGAACGGCGACTCACCGGTGGGGGTGTCGGGGTCCAGCAGGCCCCGCTCGCGCCGGGCGGCCATGGCCATGCCGACCGCGGTGGCCAGGCCCTGGCCGAGCGGTCCGGTGGTGGTCTCCACGCCCGCGGTGTGCCGGTACTCCGGGTGACCGGGCGTCCTGGAGCCCCAGGTGCGCAGCGACTTGAGGTCGTCCAGCTCCAGGCCGGCGCCCGACAGGTACAGCTGCACGTACTGGGTGATGCTCGAGTGGCCGGCGCTGAGGACGAACCGGTCGCGGCCCGTCCACTCGGTGTCGGCCGGGTCGTGCCGCATCATGCGCTGGTACAGGAGGTAGGCCACTGGGGCGAGGCTCATCGCCGTCCCGGGGTGGCCGTTGCCGACCTTCTGCACCGCGTCCATGGCCAGCGCCCGGGCGGCGTCGACGGCCCGGCGGTCCTCCTCGCCCCACTCCAGGGCATCGGTGGTGGTGGTGCTCGTGGCGGCGTCGGTCACAGGGGGACTCCATCCGGGCCGCATCCGACCCCTCGAGGCAGTGCTCGTGCAGGAAGCGTGACGTGGACTTCCACGTCCTCCTGACAGCGTAGTGATCGCGAGGCGGTGCACCAGACGTGACCGCTGGCCGGACGGCTCACCCCAGGAAGGGGTCGACCGCCACGGCCAGGAACACGACCGACAGGTAGCTGATCGACAGGTGGAACACGCGCATGGGCTGGACCGCGCCTCCGCTGCGCAGCTGCTGGAACAGCCGGAGCACGGACAGGGTGAACACGGCGCCCGCCACGACGACGGTGACCGAGTACAGCAGCCCCATGCCGGCCACGGGGATGAGCAGCAGCGTGCAGGCGAGCATGGCGACCGTGTGCCCGAGGGTCTGCCAGGCCACCGAGGTGGGCGAGGCCACCAGCGGCAGCATCGGCACGTTGGCCGCCTCGTAGTCCTCGCGGTACCGCATAGACAGCGGCCAGTAGTGGGGCGGCGTCCAGAAGAAGATGACCGCCGACAGCACGACCGGCGCCCAGGCCAGGGACCCGGTGACCGCGGCCCACCCGATCAGCACGGGCATGAACCCGGCGGCACCCCCCCAGACGATGTTCTGCGAGGTGCGCCGCTTGAGGACCAGGGTGTAGACGACGGCGTAGAAGAACACCGCGACCACGGCGAGGACCGCGGCCAGCACGGTCGTGAACGCCCACAGCACGGCCACCGCGGCGACACCCAGACCGAGGCCGAACAGCAGCGCGGCCCGGGGGCCGATCTCGCCCGTGACGATCGGGCGGCCTCGCGTGCGTCGCATCACGGCGTCGATGTCGCGGTCGGCGACCTGGTTGAGCGTGTTCGCGCTGCCGGCCGCCAGCGTGCCCCCGACCAGGGTCGCCAGCGTGGTGCCCCAGCCGGGCAGGCCGCCCGCGGCCAGGATCATCGTCGGCAGCGTGGTGACGAGCAGCAGCTCGATGATCCGGGGCTTGGTCAGCGCCAGGTACGCCGCAGCCAGGCTGCGTGCGGGCGGGTCGGGCGTGGTGGCCGGGTCGGGCGCGGTGGTCAACGGGCCGTGGGTCACGAGCCCACCAGCTGGCCCGCGGGGGAGCGGTGGTCGCTCGGGACCGCGGCGGGCGTGGTCCGCACCCGGGTCGCCATCACCACGGCGGTGACGGCGACGACGAGCAGGCAGGCGCCCAGCATGTGCAGGCTGACCAGGGGCCGGGGCAGGCCGGTGAAGTACTGCAGCCAGCCCAGGCCGCCCTGGGCGAGCGTGATGCCCAGCAGCAGCCAGGTGCGCCGCAGCGCCAGGCGGGGGGCCCCGACGGCGTGCAGGCCGGCCAGCAGGCCCAGCAGCAGACCGATGAACAGGACGACCGACTCGGCGTGCAGCACCGACACGGCGTCGAAGTCCAGGTCGAAGCGGATAGGGACCTCGGCGTCGCCGGAGTGCGGGCCGGACCCCGTGACCAGGGTGCCGATCACCAGGGTCGCGGCCGCGGTGACCACGAGGCCGGCCAGCAGCACCCGCAGGGCCCCGGGGACCACCGGGACGGCGGGGCCGTCCGCCTCGCGCAGGCGCAGCAGCAGCACCGCGGAGACCGTGATGAGCAGGGCCGAGACCAGGAAGTGCACCGCGACCGTGGCCGGGTGGAGACCCATCAGCACGGTGATGCCGCCGATGACGGCCTGCAGCACGGTGCCGAGCAGCACGGCCGCGCCGTAGCCGACCAGCCGGCGCCGCTGACGCCACAGCAGCACGACGACGGCGAGGGCGGCCAGGGCCACGACGAACGTCAGCAGCCGGTTGCCGAACTCGATCGCGGCGCGGAGACCTTCCTCCTGCGCCATGACCGGGGTGTACGAGCCGGGCACGCACTCGGGCCACGTGGGGCACCCCAGCCCGGAGCCGGTGAGCCGCACCCAGCCGCCCGTGACGACGATGCCGACCTGCACGACGAGGTTGACCAGCACCGCGACGGACAGGGCCCGGGAGACCCGGGCGGGAGGTGCGGCCATGCCGACCAGGATAGGGCGCCCCCGCCGGGACTCGGCCCAGGGGGTGGGTCCTCCGGGGGCAGGCCGGGCGCGGACGTCGATCAGGCGCCGAGCGTCCCGCGCAGCAGGCTGTCGCCGGAGTGCGTCGGGTCGCCGTCCAGCGGCTCAGCGGACACGTCCACCAGGGCGTAGGTGCCCACGTCCAGGCCCGCGGGGACCGTGAGGTCGACCGTCACGGTGCGACCACCGCCGGTGTCGACGGGACCCAGCGACACCATCGCCCCGGTGTCCGGGTCGATCAGCCAGGCCTCGAGGAAGCCGTCGGCCCCGGTGTCGGGCAGCTCGTCGAGCCACACCTGCAGCACCCGGGTCACCTGCCCGTCGACGCCCACGACGTCGGTGGGCCGCGCCTCGAGCCGCGCGGCGCCGGAGACGGACGTGCCCGCGACGCGACCGAAGGCCTCCAGGTCGGCCGCCGCCAGGACCTGCGCGTCGGTGGGGGCGTCGTCGGGGTCCAGGGCCGCGACGACGGCCGACCCGGCCACGCCCACCGCCAGGCCGGCAGCCGCGACCGCCAGCAGGGGGGCGGCCCGTCGCAGGCCCGGCCGGCGCGTAGGCCGCTCGCCCGCCCAGCCAGGGCCGGGTGCGGGGCTGCTGGTCGCAGGGCTGGCGCCGCGACGGCCGTCGGGGGCCTGCCGGGTGTCGTCCGGTCGCTGGGCGTCACCGGACCGGGAGGGGCCGGGGTGAGGCGCGGGGACCCGGGTCGCGGGCGTGCGGCCGGTGGCCGCGGGGACGATGGACGGGCCGATGGACGCCGGACGGACGGAGGCGTCCAGGCCCAGCTCGGACGCGATGCCCTGCCAGACGTGCGCCGGCACGGTCCCGGCGCCACGGGCCCGTTCGACCCGCTCGGCGGTGAGGGGCTCGTGGCGGTCGCCGCGCACGGTCCGGACGGTGTGCGAGAGCTCCCGGACCGTGCTCGCGCAGGTCTGGCAGGTCGCCAGGTGGGACTGGCTGCCGGCGTCCAGGACGGGCTCGCCCAGGGCGTGCAGCGCGAGCAGGTCGACGTCAGGATGTGGCCGCACGGCTCACCTCCAGGGTGTCGCGAAGGCGGAGCAGGGACCGGCGGATGTGGCTCTTGACGGTGCCCAGCGGCATACCCGTCCGCTCGGCGATCTGCGTGTGCGTGAGGTCGTGGAAGAACGCCAGCTCGACGACGCCCCGGGCGGGCTGGTCGATGTCGTCCAGCGCGTCCAGCAGCGTGAGCCGTTCGACGGACTGCTCGGGCGCGTCGGCGGCGGGCGCCTGCTCGGGCGCCATCACCGACCGCGCGGCGTCGACCTGCTTGGCCTGACGGGCGCGCTGGTGCCAGAGGTCCGCGCAGACGTGGCGGGTGATCCCGACGAGCCAGCCGGCGAGGCTGCCGCGGGTGGGGTCGAAGGTGGCGCGACCCCGCCAGGCGCGGATGAACACCTGCTGGGTCGCGTCCTCGGCGTCGGGGGTGTCGGCCAGGGCCCGCAGGCTCACGCCGTGCACCAGACCGGCCCAGCGCTCGTAGGCCTCGGCCAGCGCCCACTCCTCACCGGTGTGGAACGCGGCCGCCAGCCGGGCGTCGTCCACCTCGTCCTGAGGTCGGCCGGAACCGGCTGGCAGGTCACGCACGTCGGCGACCGTACCGCTGCTGCGGCGGTCGGGGACGGGCGGCGCGGGTTCCACGAGCCTCAGGCTAGGGCGGGTCCGGTCCGGGGACACCTCGGCCGGACGCCACGCCGCCGCGGTGACGGCGCTCACGCCGCGTCCACGGGGACCGCGGTCACCACGACGTTGTCCCGGTAGCTGCTGAGCTCCGGGATGAACGGGCCGCCGCAGGTCACGACCACCAGCCGGTGCTCGCCGTCCCGGGCGAAGATGTCGTCGACGGGGAGGACGTCCTTGACGATGGTCTCCCGCCCCACCACCTCGTAGTGGTGCTCGACCCCGGTCTCGTCGACGACGGTGAGGACCGCGCCGACCTCGACGCCGCGCAGCTCGAAGAGCGCCCCCGGGCCCTCGCCCGCGGCGTCCACGTGGCCGGCCAGGACCGCGTTGCCCTGCGGGGCCCCCGCGGCCGGGCCGAACTGGTACCAGCCGACCCGGTCGATCTCGGCGGGCACGACCATCGACCCGTCGTCCTCGACCCCGACCGCGTCGACGGCGGCGTCGATGCCGAGGCCGTCGACGAGCAGCCGGGTGGGGGCGGGGCCGGACGAGGCGGCCAGGGAGTCGAGGGAGGCGTCACGGACGCCGACGTCGCCGAACGGCGACGGTGGTACCGCGGCCGGGGGCGGGTCCTCGGGCGTGGGCGGTCCGGTGGGCTGCGGACCGGTGGGCTGCGGACCGGTGGGCTGCGGACCGGTGGGGTCGGGGGCGGTCGTGGGTGCGGCCGCCAATGCCTGCTCCAGCGGGAGCCCGGCGTCCGGCGCGGGCCGGCTCGTCAGCCACGCCACCGGCGCCAGGACCGCCGCGACCGCGACGGCCACGACCACCGCGGTCCAGCGCGAGCGACGACGAGCGACGGGCGCAGCAGGAGCGGCGGGCTCGGTCGGCGGGGGCGTCGCGGTCACGGGTCGGTCCTCCCGGGTACGGGTCGTGGGACGGGGGCTGCGGGGTGCTCAGGGCGGCAGGGGAGACGACCGGGGGGCCGGTTGCCCGACCCCCCGGGTCCTCCGTGCTCGTGGTGCGTGGTGCGGATGGTGCGTGGTGCGGGTGGTGCGTGGTGCGGGTGGTGCGTGGTGCGGGTGGTGCGTGGTGCGGGTGGTGCGTGGTGCAGGTGGTGCGCCGCGCGGCTGGTGAGCCGTGCGGGTGGTGCGTGGCGCCGACCCGGGGGGTCAGCGGCCGGTGGGTGCGCTCAGCCCCGGTTGCGGGCCGCTGCGGCGCGGCCACCCAGCACGACCAGGGCGCCGGCGCCGGCGAGGCCGACGACCGCGAGCTGCCACGGCAGGGCGTCGGACACCAGGCCACCGGTGCCCGAGGGCACGCCGTCGGGGCCGCTGTGCAGACCGCTGATGGTCTGGACGGCGAGGGCGAGGTTCTCGTCCTCGGCGGAGCCCCAGGCGTAGACGATGGTGTTGACGCCCTCGGCCAGGTTCACGTCGGCCGGGCCGATCGCGACGGTGTCGGTGCCGGCGAGCGCCACGTCCGCGCTCACCGAGCCGGCCGGCAGGTCGACGGTGCCCTCGTCGGGGTTGGTGACACCCTCGAAGACGGGCTCGCCGCCGGCGCGGATGTCGACGGCGGGGGCCGCGGCGGTGTGGCGGGCCGTGAGGCGGGCCTCGCCGGCCGCGATCGCCGACACGTCGTTGACGAACGGCGTGAGGGTCGGCGTGCCGTCCTCGCCCAGGTGGGCGGCGACGGTGATGTTGGCGCCGGCCGGCACGGTGGCGGTGGCCTCGATCGCGGCGTCGTCGGCCTCGGCGTCGGCGCCGGCGGCGAACACCTGCAGCTCGTAGTCGCCGGCCGGGAGGGTCAGCGGGTCGGTGATCGTGCCCGGCTCGAAGTCCTCGAGGATGACGTCACCGTTGGCGTACACGTCCACCGTGAGGCCGGGTACGCCGTGGAACACGGAGACCTGGGCGTCGGTGTCGGCAGCCGCGGCGGGGGCGGCGAAGGCGATCGGGAGCAGCGCTGCACCGGTGACAGCGAGGATGGTCCGCATGAGTGGTCCCTTCGGTCGGTGTCGATCGGGGGCGCCCGGACGGCGCTCCCGGTGACCACGTGGTCACTGACACCCCCACTACCGCGGCGGCGGCGTCGACGGATGCAGCGACCCCGTCGGCGGTGGGTCCGTCAGTCCCAGCGCAGCCAGCGGCGGGCGAGGACGGCGAGCACCGCGGTCCACCCGGCCAGCAGGGCCAGCTGCCCCACCGCCACCCGGCCGTCGACCAGCGCGGCACGCAGCGTCTCGCCCAGCGCGGCGGTCGGCAGCAGGCCCAGCGCGGTCGCCAGGCCGGGGACCTGCTCCGCCCCGGTGGCGGCGACGGGCAGGACCAGACCGCCACCGACCAGCACCGCCACCCACACCAGGTTAGCCAGGCCCAGGACGCCCTCCGGCCGGACGGTGCCGGCCAGCAGCATCCCCGCCGACAGCATCGCCGCCGTCCCCAGGAGCAGGGCGGGCACGGCCAGGAGCACGCCGGTCGCCGACGGGGACGAGCCGAGCACGGCCGCCGTGACCAGCAGCAGCGCGGCCTGCAGCGCCACGACGGCGCACACCGCCAGGACACGGGCGCCCAGGAGGCCACCGCGCCCGAGCGGGGTCGTGGCCAGCAGCCGCAGGACCCCGGCCCGGCGGTCGAAGGCCAGGGCGATCGCCTGACCGGTGAACGCCGACGAGACCACCGCGACCCCCAGCGCCCCGGCCAGCGCGGCCGGGGCCTGGGGCAGGGGGGACAGGTCCGGGACCCCGGTCCGCAGCACGCCGACGAGCACCCCCACGGGCAGCAGGAACGTCACCAGCAGCTGCTCGCCGTTGCGGAGCACGGCCCGCAGGTCCCAGCCGGCCTGCCGTCGGACCCGCTGCCACCACGTCGCCGGGCCCGCCGAACGGCTGCCCGCCCGTCGGCTCGACTGCGTCGCCGCGGTCACGACGCGCGCCGTTCGTCGCCCAGGCGCAGCACGAGCTCCTCGAGGCTGGGCCGCGCCACCGTGATGCCGCCGCGGGCGCCGTTGCCCGCCTGCCACGACGCGATGCTCACCAGGTCCTGCGGGCCGTGGGAGCCGTGCAGCTCGAACTGCCCCGGCCGGGTCTCGGCGATCCGGGCCGCCGGGCCGAGCGCGGCCCGCAGGTCGTCCACCGGGCTGCCCGGCGGGGCCTCGAAGCGGACGACCTCCTCACCGGTCACGCGGTCCGGTGCCCCGTCGGCCAGGACGCGGCCCTCGTGGAGGACGACGACCCGGTCGGCCGCCCGCTCGACGTCGACGAGGGTGTGCGAGGACCACAGCACGGCGCAGCCGTCGTGGGCCGCGTCGGCCACCAGGTCGAGGACGGCGCGACGTCCCTCGGGGTCCAGCGCCGCCGTCGGCTCGTCCATGACCAGCACGTCGGGGTCGCCGACCAGGGCGCAGGCGACGGCCAGGCGCTGCCGCTCGCCCGAGGACAGCCGGCGGACCGTGGTCCGCCCGACGTGGTCCAGCTGCAACCGGGCGACGAGGTCGGCGGTCGCGCGGGGCGAACGGTGCAGCCCGGCGTGGTGGTCGAGGACGGCCCGGGCCGGTGCGGCCAGCGGCAGCCCCAGGTCCGCCAGGACGACGCCGACCCGCGCCCGCTCGGCCGGACCGGCGCGCCGCGGGTCGGCGCCGACGACCCGCACCCGACCGCCGTCGGGGCGCCTCATCCCGGTCACGCAGTCCAGCAGCGACGTCTTGCCGGCGCCGTTGGGACCGCACAGCGCCACCACCTCACCCGGTCCCACCTGGAGATCGACGCCGTCGACGGCCACCACCTGGCGTCGGCGCGAGGTGTGGACCCGGCGGAGGTCGGTGACGACCACCGGGGCGTCGGAGGGGGCGTGGGGCACGCGGCGATCGTACGAGCCGTGGGTCGAGTGGAGTTCCGCCCGCATTTACGTCATGCTGTGCGTGTGCAAATTGAGGGTGCGACCGGCTCGACGCGAGAGGCCACCGATGCGCCGCGCGACCGGGTCTTCGCCGCCGTCCTCGAGCACGGGCCCGTCTCGGCCGCGTCCCTGGCCGGCCGGCTCGGGGTGACCCCGGCCGCCGTCCGTCGCCACCTCGAGGCGCTGTCCGACGACGGGCTGATCGAGCCCCGCTCGGCCCCGACCACCGGTCGACGCGGCCGCCCGGCGCGGGTGTTCGTGGCCACCGAGCGCGGCCAGGGCGCGGCCCGGGGTGACTACGACGACCTCGCGGTGGCGGCGCTGGAGTACCTGGACGAGCACGTCGGCGACGGCGCGGTCCGGGACTTCGCCGAGCGCCGCTTCGGCGAGCTCGAGCGCCGGTACGCCCCCGTCGTCGACGCCGCCGGCCCCGACCCGCGCGAGCGGGCCAAGGCGCTGGCCCGCCAGCTGTCCACCGACGGGTTCGCGGCGAGCGCGCGGACCGTCGCGGTGTCGCCCCTGGCCGTCACGACCAGCGGTACCCCCGTGGGCGGCGTCCAGCTGTGCCAGGGACACTGCCCCGTGCACGCCGTCGCGACCCGGTTCCCGCAGCTGTGCGAGGCCGAGACCCGTGTCTTCTCCCGCCTGCTGGGCGTCCACGTCCAGCGGCTGGCGACCATCGCGCACGGCGAGCACGTCTGCACCACGTTCGTCCCGACCCCTGACGTGCCGCTCAGGAACACATCCGCACCACCGCGCCTTGCTGCAGACGAGCCAGTCGAGGCGAGACCGGCGGGCGCGAGGCCCCTCATCGCGAGCCCGCACGTCCCGAGCCCCACCCCCACCAGCACGACCGTCAGGAAGGACCTCCCATGACGACGACCGACGAGCCCACCACCACGGCCCCCACCCAGGCGGAGCAGCTCGACAGCCTGGGTCGCTACCAGTTCGGCTGGTCCGACTCCGACGTCGCCGGCTCCACCGCGCGCCGCGGTCTGAGCGAGGACGTCGTGCGCAACATCTCGGCGCTGAAGGACGAGCCCGAGTGGATGCTCAAGACCCGTCTCAAGGGTCTGTCGCTGTTCGGGCGCAAGCCCATGCCGACCTGGGGCTCCGACCTCACGGGCATCGACTTCGACAACATCAAGTACTTCGTGCGCTCGACCGAGAAGCAGGCGCAGTCCTGGGACGACCTGCCCGAGGACATCCGGGCCACCTACGACCGGCTCGGCATCCCCGAGGCCGAGAAGCAGCGCCTGGTCTCCGGCGTCGCGGCCCAGTACGAGTCCGAGGTCGTCTACCACGCGATCCGTGAGGACCTCGAGGAGAAGGGTGTCCTGTTCCTGGACACCGACACGGCGCTGCGCGAGCACCCGGAGCTGTTCAAGGAGTACTTCGCCTCGGTGATCCCGGTCGGCGACAACAAGTTCGCCGCGCTGAACAGCGCCGTGTGGTCCGGCGGGTCGTTCATCTACGTGCCCCCGGGCGTCCACGTCGACATCCCGCTGCAGGCCTACTTCCGGATCAACACCGAGAACATGGGCCAGTTCGAGCGGACGCTGATCATCGCCGACGAGGGCTCCTACGTGCACTACGTCGAGGGCTGCACCGCCCCGATCTACCAGTCCGACTCGCTGCACTCCGCGGTCGTCGAGATCGTCGTGAAGAAGGGCGCCCGCGTCCGGTACACGACCATCCAGAACTGGTCCAACAACGTCTACAACCTGGTGACCAAGCGGGCTGTGGCCGAGGCCGGCGCCACCATGGAGTGGATCGACGGCAACATCGGCTCCAAGGTGACGATGAAGTACCCCGCCGTGTTCCTCATGGGCGAGCACGCCCGGGGCGAGACGCTGTCGATCGCGATGGCGGGCGAGGGCCAGCACCAGGACGCCGGCGCCAAGATGGTGCACGCCGCGCCCCACACGTCCAGCTCGATCGTGTCCAAGTCGATCGCGCGCGGCGGTGGCCGGACCTCCTACCGCGGCCTGGTCCAGGTGCTCGAGGGCGCCCACCACAGCGCCAGCAACGTGCTGTGCGACGCGTTGCTCGTCGACACGATCAGCCGCTCCGACACCTACCCCTACGTCGACGTCCGGGAGGACGACGTCCGGATGGGCCACGAGGCCACGGTCTCCAAGGTGTCCGAGGACCAGCTGTTCTACCTGATGTCACGAGGGATGCCCGAGAGCGAGGCCATGGCGATGATCGTCCGCGGCTTCATCGAGCCGGTGGCCCGCGAGCTGCCGATGGAGTACGCCCTCGAGCTGAACAAGCTCATCGAGCTGCAGATGGAAGGGGCCGTCGGGTGACGACCAGCACCACTGACCACACGAACGCGGGCATCGACCCGACCGACCCGTCCCAGGTGAACGCCGGTGACCTGGACACCACGAGCACCGACCCGGCGACCGCCGGGCTGGAGCCGGGCACGGCGGAGAACCTGGGCGTGGACGGGCTGCGGGTACCCGTGGCCGGTGCGGCCCTGGCGGCCGTCCGCTCCTACACCGGGACCACGGTCCCGGACGTGAGCCGGGCCGACCGGGTCCGCTCCACCGACCCCGACGACTTCGCCGTGCCGACCGGGCGCGAGGAGGAGTGGCGGTTCACCCCGCTGCACCGGGTGCGGGACCTGTTCTCCCCGGCGGCCGAGGGCGAGCGGGCCGTCACCGTCGTCGTCCGCACGGACGACCCGGCGGTCGAGGACCTCGAGCACGCTCCGGGCGAGGGGGTCGCCCGTCCGGGCGACCGGATCGCCGCCGTGGCGCAGAGCACCGCGTCGGTGCGACGGACCGTCCGGGTCCCGGCCGAGCACGTCGTGGCCGAGCCGATCCACGTCGACCTGACCGGGACGGGTGGCCGCGGCGCGGTCGACCTCGTCATCGACGTCGGCGCGTTCAGCTCCGCCACGGTGCTCGTGGACCACACCGGCGACGCGACGTTCGCCGGGACCGTCGGCATCCGGGTCGGGGACAGCGCCACCGTCACCGTCGTGTCGCTGCAGTCCTGGGACGCCACGGCCACCCACGTCGGTCAGCACGACGCCGTCCTGGGTCGCGACGCCACGTTCCGCCACGTCGCCGTCAGCCTCGGGGGCGACCTGGTCCGGATGGACGTCAACGTCGAGTACACCGGCCCGGGGGCCTCCTCGGAGTGCTTCGGGCTGTACTTCGCCGACGCGGGTCAGCACCTGGAGCACCGGCTCTTCGTCGACCACTCGGCGCCCACCTGCACCAGCAACGTGACCTACAAGGGAGCGCTGCAGGGCAAGGACGCGCACACCGTGTGGATCGGCGACGTGCTGATCCGCAAGGAGGCCGAGGGGATCAACACCTACGAGCTCAACCGCAACCTCGTCCTCACCGAGGGTGCCCGGGCCGACTCCGTGCCCAACCTCGAGATCGAGACCGGCCAGATCGAGGGAGCCGGCCACGCCAGCGCCACCGGCCGGTTCGACGACGAGCAGCTCTTCTACCTGCAGGCCCGCGGCATCCGACCGCTGCAGGCCCGCCGGCTCGTGGTCCTCGGCTTCTTCGCCGAGATCCTCCAGCAGATCGGCATCGAGTCCGTCCAGGACCGGCTCCTGGACGTCGTCGAGCAGCGTCTGCAGGACGCCGCGCTGCTCGACCCGACCGACGACGAGATGCCCGCAGTACCGCACGCCGTCACCCCGGCGTCCAGCCCGCAGACCAGCACCGGCAACCCCCAGGAGCACACGTCATGACCACACTCGAGATCCGCGACCTCCACGTCAGCGTCACCGCCGACGGCGAGGCGAAGGAGATCCTCAAGGGCGTCGACCTGTCGATCAGCTCCGGCGAGACCCACGCGATCATGGGGCCCAACGGCTCCGGCAAGTCCACGCTGGCCTACTCCATCGCCGGGCACCCCAAGTACACGGTCACCAGCGGCACCGTGACCCTCGACGGCGAGGACGTCCTGGCGATGAGCGTCGACGAGCGGGCCCGCGCCGGGCTGTTCCTCGCCATGCAGTACCCGGTCGAGATCCCCGGCGTCAGCGTCAGCAACTTCCTGCGCACCGCCAAGACCGAGATCTCGGGCGAGGCACCGGTCCTGCGTCACTGGGTCAAGGACCTCAAGTCGGCCATGACCGGCCTCAAGATGGACTCCGACTTCGCCTCGCGCAACGTCAACGAGGGCTTCTCGGGCGGGGAGAAGAAGCGCCACGAGATCCTGCAGATGAAGCTGCTGCAGCCCAAGCTCGCGATCCTCGACGAGACCGACTCCGGTCTGGACGTCGACGCGCTGCGGGTCGTCAGCGAGGGCGTCAACGACGTCAAGGCCGAGACCGGCCTCGGCGTGCTGCTGATCACCCACTACACGCGGATCCTGCGCTACATCAAGCCCGACTTCGTCCACGTCTTCGTGGACGGTCGCGTCGCCGAGGAGGGTGGCCCCGAGCTGGCCGACCGCCTCGAGAACGAGGGCTACGACCGCTACGTCACCGCCGGCGCCTGAAGGAGCTGACCGCATGACCGAGACCCCTCAGACCGACGGGCCCACCCAGACCGTCCAGTCGCCGCAGACCCCCGTCGCGCCCTACGCGACCCCCACCCCGCCGGCGTCCCCGGGACCCGTGGACGCCCCCACCGGGCAGGTCGACGTGGGCACCCCCGGGGCGGCCCCGTCGGCCACCCCGGTGGACGCCGCCGACGTCGAGGAGGCCATGCGCGACGTGGTCGACCCCGAGCTCGGCATCAACGTCGTCGACCTGGGCCTCGTGTACGGCATCCACGTCGACGCGCAGAGCAACATCGTGCTGGACATGACGCTGACCTCGGCGGCCTGCCCGCTGACCGACGTCATCGAGGACCAGACCCGCAACGCGCTGGCCCCGCTGTCGGCCTCGGCCACCATCAACTGGGTGTGGATGCCGCCGTGGGGTCCGGAGAAGATCACTGACGACGGTCGCGAGCAGCTCCGCGCCCTGTCGTTCAACGTCTGACGTGTGAGCGGTAGCCGCTTCCTCGAGGTCTCGGCGGGGCGGCTGCCCGGCTGGGTCGAGCGCTACGTCTCGGCCCGGGCCGGCGCCGTGCGAGCCGTCGTCACCGACACCGGGTTCGACCTGGTCGGGGACGACGGCTCGTCGGCGTCGTTGGCCCTGCTGGAGCCGGGTTCGTGGGCGGCGGCCGGGCCGGACGACCCGGACGGAGCCGTCGTCCCGGCGGACCTGGCGGTGCCGGCGTCGGACCTGACGGCGCGGACGGACCTGACGGGCGTGGCTGCGCCGACGGACGTGGCGCACCTGGAGGCGCTGACGGACCTGGCGGCGCTGCTCGCGGCGGAGGCCGGACGCAGCCGGACCCTGCTGGTCTGCCTGGTCCGGCGCGGGGGCTGGAGCGTCGGTGTGGTGCGCGACGGGGTGGTCCTGACCGGCAAGACCGGTCGCCGCTACGTGCAGGGCACGACCGCGGCCGGGGGCTGGAGCCAGCAGCGCTTCGCCCGCCGCCGGGGCGGTCAGACCGACAAGCTCGCCGACGACGCCTCGTCCGCGCTGGTGCGGATGATGGCGCAGGCCCCCGGCGCGACGGGCGTGGTGGTCGGCGGCGACCGCCGACTGGCCGAGTCGGTCCTGGCCGGCACACCCGCGCAGGACCTGCCCGTGCTCGGACCGATCGAGGTCGGCGAGCCGCGCCGGACCGACCTGGACGCGGCCGCGGTCCGCGCGCAGGCCGTGCGCGTCACGGTGCACGACGCGCCCTGAGCCCTCGACCGCCGGCGCCCCACCCGGCCTGCGCACGAGGCCGTCCCCCCGGACGGCCGGGCGTCGTGTGGGACGTTCCTGGCGCGGTCCGGCGTCGTGTGGGACGTTCCTGGCGGGGTCCGGCGTCGGGTGGGACGTTCCTGGCGCGGTCCGGCATCGTGTGGGACGTCTCGTGCGTCGACGGGGTCTCAGGCGTGCGGTTTCGTCCCACACGTCGGCCCGGCCGCTCAGCCCAACAGCCGGCGCAGCTGGCGCAGCACCTCATCCGGCCGTCGGGCCTGATGACGGTCGACCTGCAGCACGGTCCAGCCCGCCTCCCGAACCAGGTTGTGGCGGCGGAGGTCCTTCCGCAGCTGGTCGCTCTCACCGTGCACCCGGCCGTCGTACTCGCACCCGACGAGGTGCTCCGGCCATCCGAGGTCCAACCTGGCCACCGTCCGACCGTCCAGGACCACCGGGCACTGGGTGAGCGGTTCGGGGAGGCCCCCGGCCACCACCATCAGCCGCAGGGCCGTCTCCGGGGGTGAGTGGACGCCGTCCCGGCAGAGGGCGAGCACGTCCTGTGCCGTCCGGACCCCCTTCAGGCCACGGTGGTCCGCACCGGCCCGACGCGCATCGTCCGCTCTCAGTCCCGTGCCGTTCAGCAACGCGTCCACACGCGCGACCCGGTCGGCCAGGACCGGGACCGGCATCCCGATCCCCCGGGCGAGGTCGAACGCCGCCCGTGCGGCCGTCGTCGACAGACCGAGGGGGGTCGGGACCACCTCGTCCACGTCGAGACGGGCCAGGTGGGTGACGACCTCGGATCGGCGCCGAAGCCGGTGGTGCGAGCCGATGCCCACGGCCACCGGTTCGTCGTCGTCGGCGAACGGTGCGCCGAGGGCCCAGGCCGCGCTGGCTGCGAGCAGGACGTGCTCGTCCCCGTTGATCTTCCGGAAGGCCTGGATCAGCCGGCCGTGTCCCTGGGTGGTGGTGGCCGTCTGGTGGGCGCCTTGCATGAGTCGCGTGTAGCCGGGTCCCCGGAGCCGGCGTGGCGAGACGAGGGGCAGTGCGTCGCGGGTTCGGAACGGCGCCGCGTGCAGACGAGCGAGGGGGTCCATGCCGGGAGGCTCGACCGGGTCGCGGTCCCCGGGGGAGGGCGACGGGTCCGACCGTGGACGGCCACGCCGTCGCGTCGGCTGTGGACACGCGAGCAGGTCCCGGGCCACGCCTCGACGTGTGGGACGGAACGTGACGCCGGAGGGGCTGCGGGCGACCGGAACGTCCCACACGGGGGCGCGGCCGGGACGGAGCCGGTCCTGTCAGTCGACGAGGCCGCGGGCGGCCAGGGCGTCGCCGGTCGCGCGGGCGTGCGCGACCGCGCGGATGACCGTGGGCGTCACCAGGGCCCGGACGTCGCGGCCCCGGCCGCGGGCGCGGGCGGCGTCACGGGCCTGCAGCGCGACGTCCCAGAGCACGTCGACGCTGCGCAGCGCCAGGGCGAACGTGAGCGCGACACGGTCCGGGTGCAGGTGGGCACGAAGACCGGGGACCCGGCGCAGCGGACCCACCGCGCCCGCCACGGTGTCGAGCATCCGGTCCATCGGGGTGGTCACCGTGACCAGGCCGGCCAGCAGCACCAGGCCCGACAGGTCCAGCAGCACCTCCAGCCCCTGGACCGGCCCGCGGCTCAGCGCCTGGTAGCCGGCCAGGACCAGCAGGGGGACGGCGAGTCGCCGCAGCATGCCGGCGACCACCGGGGCGGGCGTCCTGACGCGGAGGTGACCCCCCAGGGCCAGCGCGAGGACCAGGGCCCCGGGGACCAGGGCGGTGCTGCCGAGCGACCCGGTGGTGCGCAGCAGGACCACGACCAGCGCGGCCACGGCCACCCCCAGCAGCTTGCGGCCGGGGCTCGCCCGGTGCAGCCACGTGGTGCCGTCCCGGTGCGGCGGGACGAGCGACGGGCGTCTCACGGCCCCCGCCACCTCGTCGGCGACGGGCCGGCCACGGGCCGCCGGGAGAGGTCCCGGCGCCCGGTCCGGCTCACGAGGCGTCCATCAGGTCACGGTAGGCCGCCAGCGTCGGCCCCGGTGGGCCGTCGGCCACCACCTGGCCGTCCTCCACCACGAGGACGCGCTCGCACGCGGCGGCCAGCTCCAGGTCGTGGGTCGCCAGCACCACCGGCACCCGGACCTCGTCCACGGTGCGCCGCACCAGCCGGGTGTTGCGGCGGTCCAGCAGCGTGGTCGGCTCGTCCAGGACCAGCAGCCGGGGCCCGGTGGCCAGCACGGCGGCGATCGCCAGCAGCTGACGCTGCCCGCTGGACAGGTCGTGGACGGGTACGTCCGCCCGCTCCGCCAGCCCGACGTGGCTCAGGGCGGCCCGCACCCGGGCGTCCCGCTCCGGGCGGGGGAGCCTGAGCCGGCGCAGCGACAGGGCGACGTCCTCGGCCGGGGTGGGCATGACGACCTGGGCGTCGGGGTCGGTGAACACGAAACCGACCATCGACCTGGCGCGGGCGGGGGAGCGGGCGGGGTCGACCGTCTCCCCGCGCGACCCGTCGGTGGCCGGCAGGTCCAGCAGGACCCGCCCCGCGGTGGGGCTGACCAGGGCGTTCAGGCAGCGCAGCACCGTGGACTTGCCCGACCCGTTGGCGCCGACCAGAGCCACCCGGCGCTCGGACAGCGAGAACGACATCCCGCGCAGGATCTCGGCGGCGTCGACGCGCAGGTGGACGTCGTCCAGGCTGAGGTACGGCCTCAGCTCGTCGCCGCCGTGGCGGTCACGGGCGCACGGCGGGCGAGCAGGTCGGGGAACGCGCGGTGGACGCTGGCGGCGACGAACGCCGCGACGACGACCTTGACGCCGTCCAGGGGCAGGAACGGCAGCACGCCCCCCAGGAAGGCGGCCCACGGGTCGAGACCGGTGATCAGCATCAGACCCAGCCAGCCACCCAGGTAGGTGACGACCATGCCGCCGAGGAACGCGGCCAGCATGAGCATCGGCAGCCTTCCCCGCGTGCGGCGCAGAGCCAGCACGGCGACGAGGCCGGTGACGACCGTGCCGGGCAGCCACGCGACGATGTATCCCGCCGTCGGCCCGGCCAGGACGCCCAGGCCCGCGCTGCCGCCGGCGAAGATCGGCAGGCCGGCCAGGCCCAGCGCCACGAACACGGCCACGGCGGCGACGCCGCGGCCGGGACCCAGGACCAGGCCGGCGAGCATGATGCCCAGCCCCTGCAGCGTGATGGGCACCCCCGCTATCCCCACCGGGATGGCGGGGACCAGCGACAGCACGACGATCAGCGCGGCGAAGACGGACACGAGGGCGACATCACGTCCGGCGCCGGGGCCGGGACGAGCGGGCTCGACACCCGGGGCAGAGGAGGGGACAGTCACAGCGGTGAAGGTACCCGGCGGGCCCCGGTACCATCGAACAGCCGTGATCAGACTTGCCCCCACCCCCCGTGCCCGGTCCCACCAGTCCCAGACCATGGGGAGCGTCGCGTGATCTCCGTCCAGGACGTCGAGCTCCGCGCGGGCGCCCGCCTCCTCGTCGCCGGGGCCACCTTCCGGGTGGGTGACGGTGACCGGGTCGGGCTGGTGGGGCGCAACGGGGCCGGCAAGACGACCCTGACCAAGGTCATCGCCGGCGAGGCGGCGCCCGCCGCCGGGACCGTGACCCGCACCGGGTCGATCGGCTACCTGCCGCAGGACCCGCGCACCGGCGACCTCGACCAGCTCGCCCGCGCCCGCATCCTGGCCGCCCGCGGCATGGACACCGTGGCCGCGAGGCTGCGCAAGGCCGAGCGCGAGATGGCCGACGGCGACGACGCGACCCGCGAGAAGGCGATGGACCGCTACGCCCGCGCCGACGCCGACTTCGAGGCCCTCGGCGGCTGGGCGGCGGAGTCCGAGGCCGAGCGGATCGCCGGCAACCTGGGCCTGGACGAGCGTGTCCTGGGCCAGCCGATCGGCACGCTGTCCGGCGGTCAGCGGCGCCGCGTCGAGCTGGCCCGGATCCTGTTCTCCGGCGCCGACACCCTGCTGCTGGACGAGCCGACCAACCACCTCGACCACGACTCCATCGTCTGGCTGCGCGAGCGGCTGGCGACCTGGCCCGGCGGGTTCGTCGTCATCAGCCACGACACGGCCCTGCTCGAGGCCACCGTCACCCAGGTCGTCCACCTGGACGCCAACCGGTCCGTCCTGGACGTCTACGCCATGGGCTGGAAGACCTACCTGGCCCAGCGCGAGCAGGACGAGCGCCGCCGCCGCCGCGAACGGCAGAACGCCGAGAAGAAGGCGTCCCACCTGCACGCCCAGGCGCTCAAGATGAAGGCCACCGCCACCAAGGCCGTGGCCGCGCAGAACATGGCCAAGCGCGCCGACCGGCTGCTGGACGGGCTGGAGGAGTCGCGCAAGGCCGACAAGGTCGCCGCCCTCCGCTTCCCCGACCCCGTGCCGTGCGGGCGGGTGCCGCTGACCGCCGAGGGCCTCAGCCGCTCCTACGGCTCGCTCGAGGTCTTCACCGACGTGTCCCTGGCCATCGACCGGGGCAGCCGGGTCGTCGTGCTCGGCCTCAACGGCGCGGGCAAGACGACGCTGCTGCGGCTGCTGTCCGGGACCGAGACCCCCGACTCCGGCGAGGTCGTCCCCGGTCACGGCCTGCGGCTGGGCTACTACGCCCAGGAGCACGACACCCTGGACCCGGACCGGACGGTGCTGGAGAACATGCGCTCGGCCGCGCCCGACCTGGACGACACCAAGGTCCGGACCGTCCTCGGCTCGTTCCTGTTCTCCGGCGACGACGTCTCCAAGCCGGCGCACGTGCTGTCGGGCGGGGAGAAGACGCGCCTCGCGCTGGCGACGCTGGTCGTGTCCGGCGCGAACGTGCTGCTGCTGGACGAGCCCACGAACAACCTGGACCCCGCCAGCCGCGACGAGGTCCTGACCGCGCTGCGCGGCTACGCCGGGGCCGTCGTGCTGGTGACGCACGACGAGGGGGCCGTGGACGCGCTGGAGCCCGAGCGCGTCCTGCTGCTGCCCGACGGCGACGAGGACATGTGGGGCGCGGACTACCGCGAGCTCGTCGCCCTGGCCTGAGGGCCGTGGACGCCGTGGACGCCCTGGCCTGAGGGACGCGGGCGCCGTGGGGGAGGTGCGGCGACCGTCGGCGGGGCCCACGGGTCCCCACCGATTGGCGGGAGCCGCGTGGGGACAGCACGATGGGGCCGACGATGACTGGAGGGCTCGTGGTTGAGATCAAGAAGGGCGTCCGCCTCACCGGGACGGAGCGGGACACGCTGAGCAGCAGGTTGGTGGCGGAGTACGAGCAGGGAGCGAGCATCCGGTCGCTCGCGGAGAGCACCGGCCGCTCCTACGGGTTCGTGCACCGGGTGCTCAGCGAGTCCGAGGTGAAGCTGCGCAGCCGCGGCGGCGCGACCCGGGGTCGGGCGAAGGCCGCAGACTCCTGAGCACGGACGGCACGGTCGTCCGGGTCGAGCACCACGACGACGGTGTCGTGCACGTGGTCCTGGACGGCCCGCGGACGCTGAACGCGCAGACCCCCGACACCTGGGCGGCCCTGCACGCAGCGGCGGACGAGCTGCCGGTGGGCACGCGGGTCGTGGTCCTGCGCGGGCAGGGACGGGCGTTCTCGTCCGGGCTGGACCGGTCGATGATGCCGGTGCTCGCCGGTCTGGGCACCCGCCCGGACGCCGAGGTGCAGGAGCAGATCGCCGGCTACCAGCGCGCGTTCACGTGCTGGCGGCGGCCGGGGGTGCTGTCCGTGGCGGCGGTGGCCGGGCCTGCCGTCGGCGCGGGGTTCCAGCTGGCCCTGGCCTGCGACCTGCGGGTCGCCGCGGACACCGCGACGTTCCGCATGGCCGAGACGTCGCTCGGGCTCGTCCCCGACCTGGCCGGGACGGGCCCGCTGGTCCGGGCCGTCGGCGAGGCCGCCGCGCTGGAGATCTGCCTGACCGGTCGCACCGTCGGAGCGGCGGAGGCCCTCCGGACGGGGCTGGTGCGGGCCGTGGTGCCCACCGAGGAGCTCGAACGGGCCACCGACGACCTCGTGCAGGCCGTCCTCGCAGCACCCGCGGCCGCCACCGCCGCCACCCTCGACCTGCTCCGCGACGCCGGCGCGCGGACGGCGGTCGAACAGCTGGAGCGGGAGCGCGCGACGCAGGCCCGGCTGCTGCGCGGGCTCGCGCGCCGCCCGAGCACCCGGGCGTCCGCCGGCGACGCGGAAGGTCCCGGCCCCGTCGGGCGTTGACGCCCACGATGAGCACAGCCAGCGGCTTCCGCGCCGCCCGCAGCTACCGGCTGGACCCCAGCGTCACCAAGCGCGGCGTCCAGGCGTCGACGTGGCGGCGGATAGCGTCCTACGCCGGTCGCTACCGCACCGCCGTCGTGGTGTTCCTGCTGCTCACCGGGCTGTCCGCCGGACTGGTGGTGGTCACCCCGCTGCTGCTGCTGCGCCTGGTCGACGACGGCGTGGCCCAGGGCGACCGGACGCTGGTGCTCGTCCTGGCCGGGATCGCGCTGGCGGTGGCGCTGGCCGAGGCGGTCGTCACCCTGGTGCTGCGCTGGCTGAGCGCGAAGATCGGGGAGGGCCTGATCTACGACCTGCGGACCGAGGTCTTCGACCACGTGCAGTCGCAGCCCATCGCGTTCTTCACCCGCACCCAGACCGGGGCGCTGGTGACCCGGCTCAACAGCGACGTCATCGGCGCGCAGCGGGCGTTCACCACGGTCCTGTCCGGCGTGGTCAGCAACGTCGTCAGCGTCGTCGCCGTCGTCGTCACGATGCTGGCCATCTCCTGGCAGATCACCCTGGCCTCGCTGCTGCTGGTCCCCGTGTTCCTGGTCCCGGCCCGCTACGTCGGCCGTCGGCTGCAGCTGCTCACCCGCGAGTCGTTCAACCTGAACGCCGACCTCGGCAACCGGATGACCGAGCGGTTCAACGTGGGTGGCGCCCTGCTGGTCCGTCTGCTCGGCGTGCCCGCCACCGAGAGCACCGAGTACGCCGAGCGGGCCGGCCGCGTGCGTGACGTCGGCATCCGGATCGCCATGGCCAACCGGTTCTTCGTCGTCGCGCTGGGCCTGGTGGCCGCGGTCGCCACCGCCGTGACCTACGGCGTCGGGGGGCTGCTCGCCATCTCCGGCGCGCTGACGGTCGGGTCGCTGCTGGCGCTCGCGGCCCTGCTGGGGCGGCTCTACGGGCCGCTGACGGCCCTGTCGAACGTCCGCATCGACGTGATGACCGCCGTCGTGTCGTTCGAGCGGGTCTTCGAGGTGCTGGACCTGCCGCCGCTGGTCCGGGAGGCCGACGACCCGGTCCGGCTGCCCGCCGGGCCGCTCGAGGTGCGCCTGGAGCACGTGTCGTTCACCTACCCACGGGCCTCCGACGTCTCGCTACCGTCGCTGGAGACCCCGGGTGCCCCGGACACCGGTGGCGACGCCCCCGCGCTCAGCGGGATCGACCTCACGGTCCCCGCCGGCAGCACCGTGGCGCTGGTCGGTCCCTCCGGGGCGGGCAAGACCACGCTCACCGGCCTGGTGTCACGCCTGCACGACGCCACCGAGGGCCGGGTCCTGCTGGCCGGGCGGGACGTCCGCAACGTAGCCACGACGTCGCTGCGCCAGGCCGTGGGGGTGGTGAGCCAGGACGCGCACCTGTTCCACGACTCGCTGCGGGCCAACCTCCGCTACGCGGACCCGACCGCCTCCGACGAGCGGCTGTGGGGGGCGCTGGCCGACGCGCAGGTCGACGCCCTCGTCCGCTCGCTGCCGGACGGCCTGGACACCGTCGTCGGCGACCGGGGGCACCGGTTGTCGGGAGGCGAGAAGCAGCGGATCGCCATCGCGCGGCTGCTGCTGCGCGACCCCGGCGTCGTGGTGCTCGACGAGGCCACCGCCCACCTGGACTCCACGTCCGAGGCGGCCGTGCAGGAGGCCCTCCGACGCACCCTGACCGGACGGACGGCCATCGTCGTCGCGCACCGGCTCAGCACGGTCCGCGACGCCGACCTCGTGGTCGTGGTCGAGCAGGGGCGGGTGGCCGAGCAGGGCACGCACGCCGCCCTGCTGGCCCTCGACGGGCTGTACGCACGGCTCTACCGCACCCAGCTCATGACCGGGCGCGAGGAGCCGGACGAGCCGGGTGACGGCGCTGACGACGACCTCGGTCCCGGCGCCGACGGTCCCGTCGACCCCGGCCGGGTCGGGGACGGTGCGCTCACCGCGAGCGGCTGAGACCGCTCACCGCGAGCGGCCGGGACCGCTCACGGCGAGTGGCCGGGACCAGTCACGGCGAGCGGGTGAGACCGCCGTCGACGGTGACCGCGGTCCCCGTGACGTAGGACGCCGCGGGGGAGACGAGGAACGCGGCCACCCGCGCGAACTCCTCCGGCATCCCGATGCGACGCAGCGGGACCGACGCCTCGAAGTCGGCGCGCGCCGTGGCGGCGTCCCCGGTGGCCTCCTCGATCTCCCGGACGCGGGCGGTGTCGAACCGGCCGGGCAGGACCACGTTGACCCGCACGCCCACCGGCCCGAGCTCGTCGGCCAGCTCCTTGGCGACCATGGCCAGCCCCGGACGGAGCCCGTTGCTGATGCCCAGACCCGTGATGGGCTGCTTGACGGAGGTCGACAGCACGAGGACCACGGCGCCCCCCTCGAAGCCTGCGCTGCGGGCCACGGCCGTCGTCAGCCGGACGGCCCCCAGGAACACCGACTCGAACGCCGAGCGCCACTGCTCGTCGGTGGCGTCGTAGCTCCGCACGGCGGGCGGACCGCCCACGCTCACCACGGCCCCGTCCAGACGACCGAAGCGCGCGTTGGCGCTGGCCACCAGGCGCCCGGCCGTCGAGGGGTCCGACAGGTCGCCCGGGATGGCCATCACCGCGCCCCCGTCACCCAGGTCGACCACGGCGGCCTCGAGGCGCGACTCGTCCCGGCCGCACAGGACCACCTTCGCCCCGTCGGCGAGCAGCTGGCGGGCCGTGGCCAGCCCCAGACCGCTCGAGCCACCGGTGACGACGTACACGCGTCCGTCCAGCCCACAGTCCATACCGACCATAGTGACGCACGCAGCGGCGGTAGGTCCGCCGATCAGCGGCCCGGGTCGTAGACCCAGCCCTCCTCGACCTGAGGCCCGCGCTGCTCGTCCTCCGCCTGCTGCTCCCCGGCGTGGCGCCGGGCCAGCACGAACCAGATGCCGAGACCGGCCAGGGCGAACAGGTACCACTGCACGCCGTAGGCCAGGTGGGGGCCGGGGTCGGTGTCCGGGCGGGGCACGGGCACCACGGCGGTCGGCGCCTCGCCCTGCTCGGTGGCCACGACGCCGTAGGCCGTGCTCAGCGTCGGTCCGTCGGCGTCGGACAGCAGCGTGGGCACGTGCAGGCGGTAGGTCTGGCCCTCGGGAGCCGCGCGGGTGGAGGCCTCCTCGCCCTCGCGCAGGCGCACGACCACGTCCACCGGACCGTTCGGGGCGTCGGGGAGGGCGCCGGGCGAGCTCGCGTCGGCGCCGGAGGGCAGCCAGCCCCGGACGACCAGGACCGTCGCGGTCGTGCCCGCCTCGACCACCTCGAACGGGGTGGCCACCAGGTAGCCGTTGCTGCCGCCCTGGGGCCGGTTGCGCACCAGCACCGTGCCGTCGGGGTCGTAGCGGCCCCGCATGGTCACCGGCTGCCACTCACCGGCCACCCCGAGCGGCGCGTCCAGGTCCGCGACCACGTCGGCGAACCGGCCGGGGGAGGAGTCGTAGTTCTCGAGCACGGCGGCGTTGCGCTCGGCGCGGGCCACGCGACGGTCCAGCTGCCACTGGGCCAGCCAGACGCACACCAGGGCGAAGACCACGGCGACCGCGAGCCCGGCCAGCCAGCGTGGGTCGCGCAGCACGCGGGCGACGGTCGTGGCCCGGGACGTGGGCCCGCTCCCGGTGCCCGTCACGGGGCCCGGTCCGGGACCGGACCCGCCGGCGGCGTCGGACCGGGGTCCGGCTCCGCCTCGGCCAGCGGGACCACGTCGCGCAGGAAGCCGCGGGCGCCGAGGAACTGCGACAGGTGCTCGCGGTGCGCCTCGCACGCCGCCCAGAGCTTGCGCCGCTCCGGCGTGTGGAGGGCCGGGTTGTTCCAGCGCAGCGCCCACACCGCCGCGCTGCGGCAGCCCTTGGCGCTGCAGCGGGCCGGCTCCGGCTCGACGGTACCCGTGGGGGGGCTCGTCGGCTCGGTGTCGCCGTCGGCGGGCGGGGGTCCGGGCACGCTCAGGCGGCGTCGTCGCGGCGCGGGGGCAGGGCCCGGACGTCCAGGTCCAGGGGCTGCACCGGGGCGACCTGACGGAGGGTGCGCTCGGGGCCGGCGTTGGCCAGGATCACCGCGACGTAGGGCAGCAGCACCGCCCCCGGGACGAACAGCCACGCCGCCCAGTGCGGGAACACGATGATGAAGCCGATCACGCACAGCGTGCGCACGCCCATGCTGAACGCGTAGTTGCGCATCCGCCGCCCGACGTCCTCCGTGTGCGAGGACCGGGCGCTGGTGACCCGCTGCAGCGGCTCGACCGCGATGACACGGGGGGCCGGGTGCGGCTGGTGCCGCTCGTTCTCCACCCCCCAACGGTACGTCAGGCCGCCTCGCTGGCCGACGACAGGTGGAAGTCGCCCACCAGCAGGGGCGGCGCGGCCGCGCGGGGCAGGTAGTCGCCCAGCTCGCGCGGCAGGCAGACCGTGGGGGCGCCGGCGTCCAGGACCCGCCCCAGCAGGGCGGCGGGCGAGTCGTTGAACCGGAAGTTGCCGGCCGCGCCCACGACCTCGCCGTCGCGGACGACGTACACGCCGTCACGGGTCAGGCCCGTCATGAGCATGGTCTGCTCGTCCACCGTGCGGACGTACCAGAGGCAGGTCAGCAGCAGCCCGGACCCCATCCGCGCGACCAGGTCGGCGACGTCGCCGGAGCCCCCGGCCACGTCGACGAGCAGGTTGCCCGCGAACGGCGCCACGGGGGTCCCCGCCAGGCCGGCCGTGTGCCGCGTGGCCGGCAGCGCCCGGAGCACGCCGCCGTCCAGGTAGCGGGTACCGGGCACCTCCAGACCGTTGTCGAAGACGCTGGCCGTGGCGCTGGTGCTGGTGGTGGCGATCCGGTCGCTGGTCCCCAGCACCGGGTGGTGCGGGTCGTCGCGCACGGTCAGCGGGCTGCTGGTCAGCCGCTCGCCGACCCGGGTGCCGCCGCCGGGGCGGGCGAACACGCCGCGGCCCTCCGACGCCGTGCGGGCGTCGGCGGAGAACAGCCACTCGCCCATCAGGTCCGCGACCGCGGACGGCGGCAGCAGGACCCGGTGCCGACCGGGGGCGACGTCGACCCGACGCCCCTGCCAGTGCAGCCCCTGGACCACCTCGGCGGCCAGGGCGTCGACGTCCACGTCGATGAAGTCACGGGTGCCGGCCCCGGCCCACGCGGAGCGGCTGCGGGCGTGGCTCTTGCCGTTGAGCTCCACGGTCCCGTACGGCTCGACCGACCGGTGCCGCGTGCCGGTGCTGCTCGCGGTCCAGGTCGTGGCGACGACGTGCTCCGCGAAGCCGAACATCTCCCGCTGCTGCGCCTGCGAGGCCTCGAACAACCGGCCCAGCGCGGCCGCCGTGCCTGACAGCCGTTCCGGTGACGCGGCTTCCGGCTCGGCGGCGAAGTCGTCGGACACGGGGCCCACGGGCAGCTCGGCCGCGTCCTCGGCGGGACCCGAGCGTCGGGCGGCCACCACGGCGTCGGCGACCAGCGCCTGCAGCGCGTCGGGGTCACCGACCTGGCGGGTGAGGCTGCCGTAGGCGCGCCCGGCCGCGGAGTCCTGCACCGCCACCACCCCGACCGACGTCGTGCTCGTCGTGCCGGTGGTGGTCAGCTGGTTCGCGGCCCACCGCAGGTTGGTGGCGTCCTGGCGCTCGAGCACCACCACCACGTCGTCCGCCCCGGCGACGCGTCCCGCGGCCAGGGCCTGCTCGACGACCTGCTCCGGCGTCATGCGCCCTCCTCCTCGGTGTTGAGGACCGACACCTGGGACACGACGACCGCCGGGCAGCCGTGGCTGACCGGTGCCGCCTGCCCGGGCTGGCCCTTGCCGCAGTTCAGCGCCCCCTGCAGCGACCAGGTCGACGGACCGCCGACCGCGCTGAGCCCGGCCCAGAACTGCGGTGTGCTGCCCTGGTAGGCGACGTCGCGCAGCATCCCGGCCAGCCGACCGTCCTTGATCCGGTGGAACTGCTGCCCGGTGAACTGGAAGTTGAAGCGCTGCATGTCGATCGACCAGGACCGGTCGCCCCGGACCAGGATGCCGTCCTCGACCCCCGCGACCAGGCCCGCCAGGTCCGGGCCGTCGGGGTCCGCGGCCAGGCTGACGTTGGGCATCCGCTGCAGCGGGGCGTGGACCGCGGTGTCGGCGTAGGCACAGCCGTTGGACGTCTCGCCCCGCTCGGCGGCCATCGCCCGGTCCAGCTGGTAGCCGACGTGGACGCCGTCACGGACGATGTCCCAGCGCTGCGCCGGGACGCCCTCGTCGTCCCAACCCACCGTGGACAGCCCGTGCGGCTCGGTCCGGTCACCGGTCACGTGCATGAGCGGGCTGCCGTAGCGGCGGGTGCCGAGCTGGTCCGGCGTGGCGAACGACGTGCCGGCGTAGGCCGCCTCGTAGCCCAGCGCCCGGTCCAGCTCGGTGGCGTGGGCCACGCTCTCGTGGATGGTCAGCCACAGCTGGCTGGGGTCGATGACGAGGTCGTAGCGGCCCGGCGTCACCGACGGGGCGGCCAGCTTCTCGCGGGCGGCCTCCGCCAGGCCGGGCACCTCCGCGGCCAGCGGCGCGTCGGGGGCGGTCAGGTACTCCCAGCCGCGGGCCACGGGCGGGGCCAGGCTGCGGACCGTGTCGACGTCGCCGTCGTCCCCGGCCACCACCGCCGTCACCTCCGGGTGCATCCGCACGCGCTGCTGCACGGTCCGGCTGCCGGCCAGGTCGGCGTAGAACTTCTGCTCCTTGACCGACATCACGTTGGCGTCGGCGTGCGTCGCGCCGGCGTCGAGCACCTGGCCGGTCCAACCCAGCAGCAGGGCGGCCTGCTCGTCGGCCGGGACCGTCGTGGGGTCGGTGTCGTACCCGGACACCCAGGTGCCCTGCTGCACCGGTACCGGGGCGAGCTCCACGCGGCGCCGCACCAGCGGACGGGCGACCGCGGCGGAGCGCACGGCGAGGGCGGCCGTGGCGGCGGCGGAGGTCGTGCTCAGCTCGCCGGTGGCCGCGAACCCCCAGGCGCCGTCGACGACGACCCGGACGCTCAGGCCGGCGTCGGTCTCGTCGCTGCTGCCCTCCACGGCGCGGTCGCGGACCCGGACCACCACGTCGCGCACCTGCTGCACCCTCACCGCCGCGTAGTCGGCCCCGGCCGCGCGGGCCACCTGCAGGGCGGCGTCGGCGAGGGCGTCGAGGGGCAGGGCGAGGAAGTCGGCGTCGACCCCGTGGGTGCTTCTCACGGGCCCGACGGTAGCCGCTCGGCCCCCGCCCCCGGGGACCGCGGGGGCCCTGGCGGTGGGGACCGCGGCGGCCTTGGCGGCGGGGGGCGCGGGAGGCCGCCCAGGCGGGACGGGCGAGCGTCTCAGGCGCGCAGGACGACCTTGCCGGTCGTGCTGCGCGAGCGCAGGTCCCGGTGCGCCTGCCCGGCGTCCTCCAGCGCGTACTCCCCGCCCACGACGGGACGCAGCAGCCCCGACCGGGTCATCGACAACAGCTCGGTCATGGCCGAGCGCAGCCCGCCGCGGGCCAGGGCGTGCTGCAGCCAGAACCCGGCCACCGTGCGAGAGGAGGCCATCAGGTCGACCGGGGCGATGCTCCGTCCGGCGCGGCGCGAGGCCAGCCCGAACACCACCAGGCGTCCCAGCGGGGCCAGGGCCAGGTAGGAGCCGTTGAAGACGTCGCCGCCGGTCATCTCCAGGACGACGTCCACCCCCGTGCCCGCGTTCGCGGACAGCAGCAGGTCGCGAACGGCACCGCCCCCACCGGCCTCGGCGGCCGCGTTGACGTCCACCACCACGTCGGCGCCGAGGTCCGCGACCACGGCCCGCTTGGCCGGCGTGGACGCCGAGCCGATGACCCGCCCCGCGTTCCACCGCTGCGCCAGCTGCAGGGCGACCGTCCCCACCCCGCCGGCCGCGCTGTGCACGACGACGCTCTCGCCCGTGGCCATCCGGGTCGAGGTCCGCAGCAGGTGCCAGGCCGTGACGCCCTGCAGCACCAGGGCGCAGGCCTCGGGACCGGGCAGGTCCTCGCCGATCTCGATGGTGGAGGCCACCGGGGTGACGGCCAGCTCGGCGTACCCGCCGTCGCGGACCAGGGCGACGACGCGCCGGCCCAGCATGGACTCGTCCGTGCCGGGCCCGGTGCGGACGACGCGGCCCACGACCTCCGCGCCCGGCACCAGGGGCAGCTGCTGCGGCGCCAGGTAGGTGTTCTCGGTCGCGTGGGTGTCGGCGTAGTTGACGCCGCTCACCTCGACCCGGACGAGCAGCTCGCCCGGTCCGGGCAGCGGGTCGGGGATCTCGTGGACGGCGAGCACCTCGGGACCGCCGAAGGCGTGGACGACTACGGCTCGCACCCGCCGACCCTAGCCGGAAGCCGCCCAGGTAGTTGACGCGTCCACCAACGCGCGACGAGGGTCCGCGCAGATCGGCTAGCGTCACCGCCATGTCCGATCAGTCCCGTCATGCACTCGTCACGGGCGGCAACCGGGGGATCGGCCTCGGGGTCGCCACCCACCTGCTGGCCCAGGGGTACGACGTCACGGTGACCTCGCGCAGCGGCGCGCTGGGTCCCGACGCCCCCGCCGGCCTGCGGGTCGTGGCCTGCGACGTCACCGACGCCGCCTCCGTGGACGCGGCCTTCACCGAGGCCGAGGCCGCCGCCGGGCCCGTCGAGGTGCTCGTGGCCAACGCCGGCATCACGTCGGACCAGCTGCTCATGCGCATGTCGGAGGACGACTTCGGCTCCGTCCTGAACACCAACCTGGGTGGGTCCTGGCGGGTGCTCAAGCGGGCCAGCAAGGGCATGATCCGGGCCCGCTACGGCCGGGTCGTGCTCATCGGCTCCGTCGTGGGGCTGTACGGGGGACCGGGCCAGGCCAACTACGCCGCCAGCAAGGCCGGCCTGGTGGGGCTGGCCCGTTCGGTCACCCGCGAGCTCGGCACCCGGGGCATCACGGTCAACGTCGTGGCTCCGGGGTTCATCGACACGGACATGACGGCGGCGCTGGACGAGGCCACCAGCCAGCGCTACCTGTCCGCCATCCCCGCAGGACGCTTCGGTGCGGTGGACGACGTCGCCGCCGCCGTGGCGTTCCTGGTCGGGGAGCAGGCAGGCTACGTCAGCGGTGCCGTGGTGCCCGTCGACGGCGGCCTCGGCATGGGTCACTGACACCGCGCGTGCGCGCCTACGGAAGGAAACACTGATGGGTCTGCTCGAGGGCAAGCGTCTGCTCGTCACCGGTGTCCTCAAGGACAACTCGATCGCGTTCCACGTGGCGCGCCTGGCGCAGGACGAGGGGGCGACGGTCGTCCTGTCGTCCTTCGGCCGGATGATGAAGATCACCCAGGCGATCGCCCGCCGGCTGCCGGCCCCGGCTCCGGTGGTGGAGCTCGACGTCACCGACACCGATCACCTGGACTCGCTCGCGGAGCGGGTGGGGGAGCACGTCGACGGCCTCGACGGCGTCCTGCACTCCATCGGCTTCGCCCCGCAGGGCGCCCTCGGTGGCAACTTCCTGCACACGCCGTGGGAGGACGTCGCCACCGCGGTGCACGTGTCGGCCTACTCGCTGAAGTCGCTGACGATGGCCGCCCGGCCGCTGCTGCACAGCGGCTCCAGCGTGGTCGGCCTCACCTTCGACGCCACCGTGGCGTGGCCGGTCTACGACTGGATGGGCGTGGCCAAGGCGGCCTTCGAGTCCACGGCGCGCTACCTGGCCCGTGACCTCGGCCCCGACGGCATCCGCGTCAACCTGGTCGCGGCCGGACCGCTGCGGACCACCGCCGCGACGTCCATCCCGGGGCTGGAGGCCGTGGAGGCCACGTGGGCGGAGCGCGCCCCGCTCGGCTGGGACGTGTCCGACCCGGAGCCGACGGCCCGTGCGTGCTGCGTGCTGCTGTCCGACTGGTTCCCCGCCACGACGGCCGAGATCGTGCACGTCGACGGCGGCGTCCACGCGATGGGCGTCTGAGGTGGCCGCGGGTGGCCGCCGGGGCTCACGCCGGCTGCTGATCGTCCGCCACGCCAAGGCCGGGTACCCCGACGGCGTGTCCGACCACGACCGACCGCTGACCGAGCGGGGCGAGCGCGACGCGCTGGCCCTGGGGGAGTGGCTGGCCAAGGAGCGGTTCGTCCCCGACGTGGTGCTGGTCTCGTCCGCGACCCGCGCGTCGGCCACCTGGGACCTGGCCGCGCGGGCCCTGGCGGACGCGGACATCGACGTGCACGTCGAGCGGCGGCTCTACAACGCGGACGCCGACACCGTCCTGGACCTGATCCGCGAGCGCGGCGGCGACTGCCACACCGTGGCCGTCTTCGGCCACGAGCCCGGCCTGTCGACGCTGGCCCGGACCCTGGCCGACGCCGACACCTCCGACCCGCAGGAGCTGGCGGGCCTCGGCGACCGGTTCCCGACCGCAGGCGTCGTCGTCATGCGTCAGCGGGCCGCCTGGGCCGACACCGCCCTGGAGAGCCTCGTCCTGTCGCGCGTGGTGGTCCCCCGGACCTGAGTCCGGCGCAGGCGCTGCAGTCGCCGGAGCGGCGGCTGCCGTAGCGGCTGCGGCTGCGGTAGCCGCCGCGGCTGCCGTGGCCGTAGCCGCCGCCCTGGTTGTGGGAGCAGTTCCGGGTCGGACAGCCGGTCCGGGCCCGATCTGATCCCACAACTGCGGCGGGGCGGCGGGACGGCGAGGCCGCGCGTGGGCGGTGCGGTCGGGCTTGCC
>NZ_JBPKAO010000016.1:34928-67580 GCF_051216895.1 Aquipuribacter aurantiacus | reverse complement strand
TGGGAGCAGGGGGCCGGGAGCCCGGGGGCCGGGGGGCCGGGGCGGTCGGCTGCTCAGAGACCCAGCAGGTGACGTGCCTGCTCCACCACTCGGTCGGGTCGACGCATCTGGTGCCGGTCCACCTGCAGCACCAGCCAGCCGGCCTGGCGGATGAGGTTGTGGCGACGGAGGTCGACCCGCACCTGCTCCGGAGCCAGGTGGACCGAGCCGTCGTACTCGCAGCCGACCCGCAGGTCCGGCCAGCCCAGGTCGAGCCGGGCCACCACCCGCCCCTCGAGCTCCACCGGGCACTGGGTCGTGGGTTCGGGCAGGCCGGCGGCGGTAAGGAGCAGCCGGAGTCGCGTCTCGGGCGGTGAGTCGACACCGTCACGGCAGAGGTCGACGACCTGGTGTGCGGTCGCCAGCCCGTGCAGGCGGCGGTACCCGAGAACGGCCTGGCGGGCCTCGGAGGCGGTGAGCGTGGTCGCGCGCAGCAACGCATCCACCTGGGCGACCAGGTCCCCGACCAGAGCACCCGGCCGGCCCAGGCCCCGCGCCAGGTCGACGACGGTCCGGTCGAGGGAGGTGGAGGGCCCGAACGGGGTCGTCGTCACCTCGTCGTCCTCGAGCACGGCGAGGTGCGGCGTCACCTCGGTCGTCCTGGCCAGCCGGTGGCGGGTCGGGATGGCCACCGCCACCGGGTCGTCGGCGGCCGCGAAGACCGCTCCGTGGGCCCAGGCCGCGCTGCGGGTCAGCAGGACGAACCCCTCGTCGTGCGTGCGACGGAACGCCTGCAGCCGGCGACCGTGGTCGACGGGGATCGTCGACTTCTGGTGCGCCGCGTGCATGAGCTGCCGGTAGCGCGGACCACGGAGCACGTCGGGACTGACCAACCCCTCGGCCTCGGCGGTCGCGAACGGTTGGGAGTGCAGGAGCATGAGTCGTCGCGCGGCATCCATGCCCTCACCGTGCGACGGTTCGCCCGGCCGAGAGGCCGTCGCACGCGCCGCCTGTGGACCACCAGCGCCGCCCAGCCCTGTGCAGGCACGGGCGGGTGCCTCACCACGCGCTGTTGTGGGATCGGATCGGGGGCGTACGTGGCTTACGGCCCCGATGTCATCCCACAACCGGCGCCCGGTGGGGGACAGGCGCCCGACCGGGTGGCAGCGGGCGGCGGCGAGCGACGTGGGGGCGGATCGGGTTCGTCCGGGAGGTCCTGGCCCGGTTCGATCCCGCACGTGGCACGAGGCGACCCCGAGCCGCCATCGCGCCGGCCGGGCCGAGCCGCCGTCGCGCCCGTCAGGCCGGCGGCCGGATCCTCGCCGTCAGCCGAGCAACCGGGCCACCGCGCCGAGCGGGATCTGCAGCCAGGCGGGGCGGTTCCGGGCCTCGTAGACGACCTCGTACAGCGCCTTGTCCAGCTCGAGGGCGCGCAGCAGAGGGGCGTCGTCGCGCGGGTCCCGACCGGTGACCTCGCCGTAGCCGGCGCAGAACGCGTCCCGCGCCGCNAGCCGAGCAACCGGGCCACCGCGCCGAGCGGGATCTGCAGCCAGGCGGGGCGGTTCCGGGCCTCGTAGACGACCTCGTACAGCGCCTTGTCCAGCTCGAGGGCGCGCAGCAGAGGGGCGTCGTCGCGCGGGTCCCGACCGGTGACCTCGCCGTAGCCGGCGCAGAACGCGTCCCGCGCCGCCGCCGCCCAGGCCTGGGCGGCGTCGGGTGCCCGGGCCGCGTCGGCCTCGCCCCGGGAGACCACGTCGTGGCCGGCGGCGTAGTCCAGGGAGCGGAGCATGCCGGCCACGTCGCGCAGGGCGAGGTCGGGGACGGTGCGCTCGGCCAGCGGTCGCAGCGGCTCGCCCTCGAAGTCCAGCAGCACCCAGCCCTTGCCCGGGGCGTGGAGGACCTGACCCAGGTGCAGGTCGCCGTGGACGCGCTGCATCACGGGCAGGTCGCGCAGGTCGCCGAGCGCGGCGGCGTGCGCGTCGAGCCGGTCCGCGTAGGCGTCAAGGTCGCGGACGGCGTCACGCGCCCAGGCCACCCGCGTGCGGAGCGCCTCGACCATCGTGACCCGGGCGTCCTCGTCGACCGCGGTGGTGCCGAAGGCCAGCGCCAGGTCCTGGTGCACCCGGGCGGTCGCCGCCCCGAGCCCGCGGGCCTGCTCGTCGAAGGGGGTCCCGGCCCCGACGGCCGTCAGGGCCACCCGCCAGGCGTCCTCGCTGCCGGGCAGGAACTCCACCGCGACCGCGAGGTGGCCGTCCACGCCCGAGCCGTCGACGGCCGACCAGGAGCCGTCGAGCCAGCCGCGCAGCGCGGGCACGTGGGGGCAGCCGACCTCGGTGAGCGCGGCCAGGACCGCGACGTCGGGGTTGTCGCCGGGGTGCAGCGTCCGGAACACCTTGACGATGACGGGACCGCCGGTGACGGGCTCGACGATGATGCTGGTGTTGGACTGCTCGCCCTTGAGCACGCGCGAGGGCGACCCGGGCGCCGGGGCGGCCTCGCCGGTGGTCGACAGGGACGCCAGCAGCGCGGCCACGTACACCGGGTCGTGCGGGCCGTCGTAGACCCACCGGGTGCCGTCCTCGGCCTCGACCGTGCCCAGCAGCGCGTGCTCGGCGCCGGGCAGCGGGGCCGAGCGCGTGGTCAGGGGCACCTGCACCACGTCGACCCGCTCGCCGGAGTCCAGCCCGACCACGTGGACGTGCACCTCGACGTCGGAGCCCTGCGAGCCCGCGGGCAGCTCCCACCGGTAGGACCCCAGGTCACGCAGGCCCACCCCACGACCCTTGGCCGGGTACCAGCGCTGGGCCGGCATCCAGCCGTGCAGCAGCCCGTTGAGGGCGTCGAGGTCGCTCACGGGGCCGCCGGGCCGCCGACCAGGCGGAGCCAGAAGAAGTCCCGGCTGCCCAGCGTCAACGTGATCCGCCCGTCCGCGCCGACGTCGGGGAAGCCGTTGCCGCCGAACAGGTCGACGACGTGCGCGCCGGCGTGCCCCGGCAGCGTCAGGGTGACCGCCTGCGGCGAGGACGCCAGGTTGTGCACGGCCAGCACCGTCTCGGGGTCCTCGTGCTCGCCGCCGGGCGTGCCGTGGTCCAGCACGCGCAGGAACGACAGCACGGCCTCGTTGTCGCAGGCGTGGGCGTCGGTGACGACCGTGCCCGGCTCGACCAGGGGCAGGGCCACGAACGAGCCGAGCCCGAAGACGGGGTGACGCTTGCGCAGGGCGAGCATGCCGCGCACCCAGTGCAGCAGCGAGGAGCCCTGGGCCAGCTGGGCCTCGACGTTGACCCCGCCGAAGCTGTTGGTCAGCGACTGGACCACGGGCAGGTAGAGCTTGCCGGGGTCCGCGACGGTGGAGAACCCGGCGTTGCGGTCGGGGTTCCACTGCATCGGGGTGCGGACGCCGTCGCGGTCGTCCAACCAGATGTTGTCGCCCATCCCGATCTCGTCGCCGTAGTACAGGCAGGGGCTGCCCGGCATCGACAGCAGCAGGGCGTGGATCAGCTCGATCTCGGCGCGGCTGTTGTCCAGCAGCGTCGCCAGCCGGCGCCGGATGCCGACGTTGGCCCGCATCCGCGGGTCGGGGGCGTACCAGCCGTACATCGCCGCGCGCTCCGACGTGGTGACCATCTCGAGGGTGAGCTCGTCGTGGTTGCGCAGGAACGTGCCCCACTGCCCGGTCGAGGGGATCTCGGGGGTGTCGGCGAGGATGTCGAGGATCGAGCCGGCCCGCTCGTCGCGCAGCGCGTAGTACAGCCGCGGCATCACGGGGAAGTGGAAGCACATGTGGCACTCCGGCGCGGCGTCGTCGCCGAAGTACGGCGTGACCTCCTGCGGCCACTGGTTGGCCTCGGCGAGCAGGATCCGCCCCGGGTACTCCTCGTCGACGACCTTGCGGACCTTGGCCAGGAACTCGTGGGTGCGCGGCAGGTTCTCGCAGTTGGTGCCCTCCTCCTCGAACAGGTAGGGCACGGCGTCCAGGCGGAAGCCGTCGATCCCGGCGTCCATCCAGAACCGGACGACGTCGATGATCGCCTCCTGCACGGCCTCGTTTTCGAAGTTGAGGTCGGGCTGGTGGCCGAAGAATCGGTGCCAGAAGTACTGCCGCCGGACCGGGTCGAAGGTCCAGTTGGACGTCTCGGTGTCGACGAAGATGATGCGCGCGTCCGCGTACTTGTCGTCGGTGTCGCTCCAGACGTAGAAGTCGCCGTAGGGGCCCTCGGGGTCCGACCGCGACGCCTGGAACCACGGGTGGGCGTCGGAGGTGTGGTTCATCACCAGGTCCGTGACGACCCGGATGCCGCGGGCGTGCGCGGCGGAGACCAGCTCGGTGAACTGCGGCATCGTGCCGAACTCCGGCAGCACCGCGTAGTAGTCGCTGATGTCGTACCCGCCGTCGCGCAGCGGCGAGGCGTAGAACGGGGGCAGCCAGAGGCAGTCCACGCCCAGCCACTGGATGTAGTCGAGCTTGTCGATCAGGCCGCTGAAGTCACCGGAACCCGACCCCGTGGAGTCCGAGAAGGCCCGGACGAGGACCTCGTAGAAGACGGCCTTCTTGTACCAGTTGGGGTCGTTGTCCAGCCCAGGGCTGGACAGCTGAAGTCCCTGCACGCGTGGTCTCCTCGGGTGCCTGCGGTCGGCGGTGTCGGTGGGCGGTGCCGGGCGGTGGGGTCGGTCAGTGGGGGTGCACGGCGAACACGTGCGCGGTCTCGACGTACGGGTCGAGCCGGACGTAGTTGTACCCGCCCCAGGCGTAGGTGTGGCCGCTCAGCAGGTCGTGCACGGAGTAGCCCGACCCGGCCGGCAGCCCGAGCGTCGTCGGGTCGACGTGCACCATCGTCTCGTGCGCGGCGTGCGGGTCCAGGTTGACCACCACCAGCACGGTGTCGGCGCGGCCGGTGGGGGAGTGCTCCGCGGGCACGTGACGGGAGTAGGCGATGACGAGGTCGTCGTCGGTGGGGTGGAAGGTGATGCCCCGCAGCCGCTGCAACGACGGGTGCGAGCGCCGGATCTCGTTGAGCCGGGTGAGCAGCGGGGCCAGCGACCGGCCCTCCGCCTCGGCCGCGGCCCAGTCCCGGGGCCGGTACTCGAACTTCTCGTTGTCGATGTACTCCTCGGCCCCCGGCCGCGCCACGTGCTCGCCCAGCTCGTAGGCGGCGTAGATGCCCCAGCTGGGCACCAGGGTCGCGGCCAGCACGGCGCGGAGCCGGTGCGCGGCGGGCCCGCCGTGCTGCAGGAACGCGTGGAGGATGTCCGGCGTGCTCGGCCAGAAGCTGGGCCGCATGTAGTGCGCGGACTCCGTGGCGAGCTCGGTGACGTAGTCGGTGAGCTCCTCCTTGGAGGTGCGCCAGGTGAAGTACGTGTACGACTGCTGGAAGCCCACCTTGCCCAGGGTCCGCATCATCTGCGGCCGGGTGAACGCCTCGGCCAGGAAGATGACCTCGGGGTGGGCGGCGTTGACGCGGCCGATCACCCACTCCCAGAACTCGACGGGCTTGGTGTGGGGGTTGTCGACCCGGAACACGGTCACCCCGCGGCTGATCCACAGCTCGAGCACCCGCAGGGACTCCGCGTAGATGCCGTCCGGGTCGTTGTCGAAGTTGACCGGGTAGATGTCCTGGTACTTCTTGGGCGGGTTCTCGGCGTAGGCGATCGAGCCGTCGATCCGGGTCGTGAACCACTCGGGGTGCGCGGTGGCCCAGGGGTGGTCCGGGGCGCACTGCAGCGCGAAGTCCAGCGCCACCTCCAGGCCCAGGTCCTTGGCGGTCGCGACGAAGTGCGCGAAGTCCTCCTCGTCGCCCAGGTCCGGGTGGATCGCGTCGTGCCCGCCCGCGCTGGAGCCGATGGCCCAGGGCGAGCCCGGGTCGCCGGGACCCGGCTCCAGGGTGTTGTTGCGGCCCTTGCGGTTGACCTCGCCGATGGGGTGGATCGGCGGCATGTAGACGATGTCGAAGCCCATGGCCGCCACGGCCGGCAGGCGCTCGGCCGCGGTGCGGAACGTGCCGGACACCCAGCGCTTGGCGTCCTCGTCGTAGTAGGCGCCCTCGCTGCGGGGGAACAGCTCGTACCAGGCGCTGAACAGGGCCCGCTCGCGCTCCACGCGCAGCCGTTGCGGCGTCGACGCGGTGACGAGGTCCAGCACGGGGTGGCGGGCCACGACGGCGGCGACCTCGGGGCCGACCGCCGGGGCCAGCCGCGCCCCGACCGGACGGGCGGTGTCCAGCAGGGCGGTGACGGCGTCCTCGAGCAGGTCCACCGCGCCGGTGTCGCCGGCCTCGCGAGCCAGCTCGGCCGCGCGCCGCAGCACGGGCACGCCCTCGGCGAGCATGACGTCCACGTCCACCTCGGCCGCGATCTTGACCGTCGCGTTGTGCTCCCAGGTGGCGTACACGTCGGAGGCGCCCTCGACGTGGAAGGTCCAGTCGCCGGGGCCGTCGGGGACGAGGTCGCTGCCGTACCGGTCGCTGCCGGGCGACACCTCGACCATGCGGACGCGGGCCTTCTCGGTGCCGTCGGGGGCGGTGAGGACCGCGGTGGCCGCCAGCGCGTCGTGGCCCTCGCGGAACACCGTGGCCCGGACGGGGACGGCCTCGCCGACCACCGCCCGTGCGGGCCAGGCCCCGTCGTCCACGCGCGGCGTGACGTCCAGGACCGGGATGCGACCGACCGTGCGGGTCGACAGGTCGACCGCAGGGGCCGACCGTCCGGTCACGGGGCCGGGCGCAGAGGGCGAGGGGCGGGCGGGTGTCCGGTCGGCTGCCACGCGTCGACCGTACCGATGCCCGGCCACCTGCGGCACGTCCACGACGTCGTCGGCACCCCCGGGCGCGGCAGAGCCGTGCCTCGCCTCAGCGGATTACGCAACACCGAGACCGCGCAATAGGCCTCTGACCTGCAGAAACACTGTGTCCGGCGGCTATCGCAAATGCGTGTGGGTCGGTATCGTTCACAGCACGGACCGGACTCACGAGCTTGGAGCCAGACATGCCTGCAGGTACCGCACTCCCGATCGTCCACTCCTGCGAGGCGTCCTCGTGCGCCTACAACGGCGAGCACTCCTGCCACGCCGCCGCCATCACCATCGGCAACAGCGGGTCCGCCGCCTGCGAGACGTACCTCGGTTCCGACACCCGGGGCGGCACGGAGTCCGGTGCGGCCGCGGTCGGCGCGTGCAAGGAGGCGGGCTGCGTCCACAACGTCCGCCTGGAGTGCACGGCGGCCGAGATCGAGGTCGACTACAGCGCCGGGCACGCGGTCTGCCTGACGCACGCCACGGCCTGAGGTCGCCAGGCCCGACCAGCCGGCGGGTCACCCGTCCGGTCCCACTCCCAGGACGGTGTATCCCTGGGGGGGCGTAAGCGCTTACGCTCCTGTGACGTGAGAGCTATCCGGCGGTTCACCGTCCGTACCGTCCTGCCCGAGTCCCTGTCCCCCCTGGGCGACCTCGCCCTCAACCTGCGCTGGTCCTGGCACGCGCCGACGCGAGAGCTGTTCGCCTCGCTCGACGCCGCCAAGTGGGTCGAGGCGCGCGAGGAGCCGGCCCGCCTGCTGGGCCTGCTGACGCCCGAGGACCTGGAGGCCCTGGCTGGCGACCCCGCCGTCGTCGCCCGGGTCCGGGCCGCGGCCGACGAGCTGCAGGAGTACCTGACCAGCGACCGCTGGTACCAGCACCAGCAGGACGTACCCGCCGCGGTGGCGTACTTCTCGCCCGAGTTCGGCATCGCCGCGGCCCTGCCGCAGTACTCCGGCGGCCTCGGCATCCTCGCCGGCGACCACCTGAAGTCGGCGTCCGACCTGGGCGTGCCGATCGTCGGCGTCGGCCTGTTCTACAAGACCGGCTACTTCAAGCAGTCGCTCAGCCGCGACGGCTGGCAGCAGGAGACCTACCCCGTCCTCGACCCCGACGGGCTGCCGCTGTCGGTGCTGCGCGAGGCCGACGGCACCCCGGGCGTCGTCACCGTGGGCCTGCCCGGCGGGCGCCAGCTGCACGCGCACGTGTGGCGCTCCCAGGTCGGTCGTGTCCCGCTGCTGCTGCTGGACTCCGACATCCCCGAGAACGACGAGCGCGCCCGCACCGTCACCGACCGCCTGTACGGCGGCAGCAAGGAGCACCGCCTGCAGCAGGAGATGCTGCTGGGCATCGGCGGCGTCCGCGCCCTGCGCCTGTTCAGCCGGCTGACCGGCTCGCCCCGGCCCGAGGTCTTCCACTCCAACGAGGGCCACGCCGGGTTCCTGGGCCTGGAGCGGATCCGGGAGCTCGTCGAGGAGGGCCTCGACTTCGACGAGGCGCTCGAGTCCGTCCGGGCCGGCACGGTGTTCACCACCCACACGCCCGTGCCCGCCGGCATCGACCGGTTCGGCCGCGACCAGATCGAGACCTACTTCGGTGGGGACAACGCCGTCGCCGGGCTCGGCGTGCACAAGATCCTGGCCCTGGGCGCCGAGGACTTCGTCGGTGGCGACCCCAGCGTGTTCAACATGGCCGTGATGGGCCTGCGCCTCGCGCAGCGCGCCAACGGCGTGTCCCGCCTGCACGGCGTGGTCAGCCGCGACATGTTCGAGGGCCTGTTCACCGGGTTCGACCCCACCGAGACGCCCATCAGCTCCATCACCAACGGGGTGCACCACCCGACCTGGGTCGACACCCGGGTCGTCGACCTCATCGCGAAGCACGGCGGCGTGGACGGCGACGGCTCCGACCGGGGCGCCGTCGACTGGGCGTCGGTGGAGAACATCCCCGACGAGGAGATCTGGGCGCTGCGCCGCACGCTGCGCGAGCAGCTCGTCGTGGAGGCCCGCCGCCGGGTCCGCCGTTCCTGGCTGCGTCGGGGCGCCTCGCCCGCCGAGTTGCGCTGGGTGGACGACGCGTTCGACCCCGACGTCCTGACGATCGGCTTCGCCCGTCGCGTGCCGACCTACAAGCGGCTCACCCTGATGCTGCGCGACCCGGAGCGGCTGCGCTCGCTGCTGCTGCACCCGACGCGGCCGGTCCAGCTGCTCATCGCCGGCAAGTCCCACCCGGCCGACGAGCAGGGCAAGCGGCTCATCCAGCAGGTCATCCGGTTCGCCGACGAGCACGACGTGCGCCACCGGATCGCGTTCCTGCCCAACTACGACATCGCCATGGCGCAGTCGCTGTACCCGGGCTGCGACGTCTGGCTCAACAACCCGCTGCGCCCGCTCGAGGCGTGCGGCACCTCCGGCATGAAGTCGGCCCTGAACGGCGGGCTCAACCTGTCGATCCTCGACGGCTGGTGGGACGAGTGGTACGACGGCGAGAACGGCTGGGCGATCCCCACCGCCGACGGCGTCGACGACCCCGACCACCGCGACGACCTCGAGGCGGCCGCGCTCTACGACCTCATCGAGACCTCGGTCGCGGCGCGGTTCTACGACCGCGACGAGCACGGCCTGCCGCGTCGCTGGCTGCAGATGGTCCGCCACACGCTGGCCACGCTCGGGCCCAAGGTCCTCGCCGACCGGATGGTGGCCGACTACGTCAACGAGCTCTACGCGCCCAGCGCCCGCGGCTCCGCCTCGCTGGAGTCCGCGGCCGGCCACGCCGGGGCCAAGGAGCTCGCGGCGTGGAAGAACCACGTGGCCGGTGGCTGGCACGCGGTGCGGGTGGACCACGTCGAGTCCGGTGACGTGGCCGACAGCCCGCAGGTCGGCGACTCGCTGCGGGTCGACGCCTACGTCAGCCTGGGCGAGCTGCGGCCCGAGGACGTCTGCGTCGAGCTGGTCCACGGCCGGGTCAACGACGCCGACGCGCTCACCGACACCCGCAGCGCCCCGCTGGAGCACGTCGAGACCTACGAGCACGGCCGGCACAAGTTCTCGGCCACGATCGACCTGCGTCGCACGGGCGCGTTCGGCTACACGGTGCGGGTCCTGCCGACCCACCCCGCGCTGGCCTCGGTCGCCGAGATGGGTCTGGTCGCCAACGCCGGCTGAGCCGGCGAGCACGGACGCGAGGGGCGTCGACCGGAGCGATCCGGTCGGCGCCCTCGTGCGTCAGGACCGGTGCGTCAGGACCGGTGCGTCAGGGGCGGGTGGCCCGCAGGATCGTCAGGCTGCGCGCGGGCACGCTGATCCGCGAACCGCCCAGCTCGTCGCGGGGCGGGACCCCGACGCCACCCCCGGGCCCGGCCGGCCAGGCCGGGCGGGGCTGCTCGCTGGACCAGACGCGGCGGAACCGCTCGGCCCACGGCGGCTCCGGCAGCTGCACCTCTCGCGGGTGCGCCCCGCCGTGCAGCACGACCAGGAACGACGACGGGCGCATCGGGGCGCCGTCGGGGGAGACGGCCCGGTCGGCCTCGGGCACGCCGTCGCCGTTGAGGAGCATCAGCAGCGTGCGCCGCCACGGGTCGGACCAGTCGCCCTCGGACAGCTCGTCGCCGTCGCCGTCGAACCAGCCCACGTCGCGGGTGCCGTCGGCGCGCCGAGCCGGTCGTGCACCGAAGAACCGCTCCTGCCGGAAGACGGGGTTCTCGGCGCGCAGCCGCAGCAGGAACGCCGTGGTCTCGGTGAGGTCGCGCTGCCACGGCGCGAGCTGCCAGTCGTGCCAGGTCGTCTCGTCGTCCAGGCAGTAGCCGTTGTTGTTGCCGCGCTGGGTCCGGCCCAGCTCGTCACCCGCGAGCAGCATCGGCACCCCGGTCGACACCGCGAGCGTGCCCAGCAGCGCCCGCAAGGTGCGGTGGCGGGACTCGATGATCGTGACGTCCTCGGTGGGGCCCTCGTGGCCGTGGTTCCACGACAGGTTGTGCCCGTGGCCGTCGCGGTTGTCCTCGCCGTTCGCCTCGTTGTGCTTGTGGTCGTAGGCGACCAGGTCGGCGAGGGTGAACCCGTCGTGCGCGGCGATGAAGTTGACCCCCGCGAGGGCGGTCCGGTCCCCGCCGCGACGTCCGTGGCCGAAGACGTCCTCCGAGCCCGCGAGCCGGGTGGCCAGGTCGCGCACGCCGGGGCCGGGGCGGCCCTCGAGCTCGGCGCGGGAGCCCGCCAGCCAGAAGTCCCGGACCGAGTCCCGGTACTTGTCGTTCCAGTCCACGAACGGGACGGGGAACTCCCCGGTCCGCCAGCCGTAGGGCCCGATGTCCCAGGGCTCGGCCACCAGCTTGACGTCGCCCAGCACCGGGTCGGTGCGCACTGCGACGAGGAACGGGTGGTCGCGGTCCCAGCCACCGACGCCGTGGGAGTCGTCGGCGCGCCGGGCCAGGGCGGGGGCCAGGTCGAATCGGAACCCGTCGACCCCCATCTGCTGCACCCACCAGCGCAGCGAGTCCAGCGTCAGCCGGACCACCTCCGGCTGGGAGGAGTCCAGCGAGTTGCCGGTGCCCGTGACGTCGCGGTAGGACCCGCCGTCGGTCCGGTAGTACGTCGCGTTGTCCAGCCCCCGCCACGACAGCGTCGGACCCCCCACGCCGCCCTCGCAGGTGTGGTTGTAGACGACGTCCAGCAGCACCTCCAGGCCCGCGGCGTGCAGCGCCGTCACCATGTCCCGGAACTCGTCCAGCACAGCGGCCGCGTCCTCGCCACGACGGACGGCGGCGCTGTAGCGCGGCTCCGGCGCGAAGTACGACAGCGTGTTGTAGCCCCAGTAGTTGACCGCCCCCCGGGACGCGAGGTGCTCCTCGGCCGAACCGGCGTGCACCGGCAGCAGCTCGACCGCGGTGACGCCCAGGCGCTGCAGGTGCTGCACGACCACCGGGTGCGCCAGGCCGGCGTAGGTGCCGCGCAGCTCGGGCGGCACGCCGGGCATGCGCATCGTCAGGCCCCGGACGTGGGTCTCCAGCACCACCGTGGCGGCCCAGGGGTGGCCCGGCCGGTCGTGGTCGAGGACGTCGGGGTCGGCGACCACGACCCCGACCGGGGTGTGGCCGAGCGAGTCCAGGCGGCTCCGCTCCTGGCTCGGTCGCCCGTCGACGACGACGTGGTCCTTGACGGCCGGCCCCATGTCGACCGCGCCCTCGACGACCCGGGCGTACGGGTCCAGCAGCACCTTGTCCGGGTTGTGCCGCTGGCCGTGGTCGGGGTCCCAGGGCCCGTGCACGCGCAGGACGTACCGCTGCCCGGCCCGGACGCCGCTGACGTGCCCGTGGTGGACGCCGTGGGTGACGGCGGGCAGGGTGACCCGCTGCTCGCGCCAGCCGCTGGTGGCCGTCGGGTCGCGCTCCAGCAGGCACAGCTCGACACGCTCGGCGTGGGCGGCCAGGACGGCCACGTCGACCCCGTCCCCGGCGGGCCGGCAGCCCAGCGGGTACGGCCGACCGGGACCCGTCACGCGGACCTGGGGCGCCACGGCGTCGTCGACCACGTGCGCAGTCTGCCCACCCGGGGCCCGGCTGGCAGACTCGGGTCCATGGATCGGGCGGAGCAGACCGGTACGGACAGGGACGAGTCGGGCGGCGTCGAGGGACGCGCGGACGGTTCGGGGTCGAGCGTGGCGTGCGGTGAGCACGTGACGTTCTCCACCGACGGGCGGATCGGGACGCTGCGCCTGCTGCGCCCGCCGATGAACGCCATCGACGGCGCGGTCCGCGACGGCATCCGCGAGGCGGTGCGCCACGCCCGCAGGAACAGGGTCGGGGCCCTGGTCGTCGTCGGCTCGCCGAAGGTGTTCGCCGCCGGCGCCGACATCAAGGAGATGGCCGGCCTGGGCCCGGCCGACGTGCTGCACCTGGCCGGTGACCTGCAGGGGGCGCTGGACGAGCTGGCCGCGCTGCCGGTGCCGACCGTGGCCGCGATCACCGGCTACGCCCTGGGCGGCGGGTTCGAGCTGGCCCTGGCCTGCGACTTCCGGGTCGTCGACGCCGAGGCCAGGGTCGGCCTGCCCGAGATCACGCTGGGCCTGGTGCCCGGCGGCGGCGGCACCCAGCGCCTGGCCCGGCTGATCGGCAGCGCGCGGACCAAGGACCTGGTGTTCTCCGGGCGGATGGTCGGCGCCGAGGAGGCCCTGGCCCTCGGCCTGGTCGACGAGGTCGCCGCGCCCGGCACGGTCGAGCAGGCCGCGCGGGCTCGCGTGTCGTGCTACGTCAACGGCGCCGCCGTCGCGATCGGTGCGGCCAAGGACGCGATCGACCACGGCCTGGACGGCGACCTGGCGTCCGGGCTGCAGCTGGAGCGGGCGCTGTTCGCCGCCCTGTTCGGCACCCGCGACGCGCAGCACGGTCTGGCCTCCTTCGTCGAGCGGGGGCCCGGCAAGGCCGAGTTCGAGGGCCGCTGAGATGGCGGAGGAGACGCCCGACGCGAAGGACGGGCCCGAGCCCGAGGAGCAGGGGGCACCGGCGGTCCGCCCGGCCAGCGAGGCCGAGGTCGAGGCCGCCTGGGAGGACACCGACCTGGCCCAGGTGCTCTACCACGACTGGGAGTCCGGCACCTACGACGACAAGTGGTCGATCAGCTTCGACGACCGCTGCATCAGCTTCGCGTCCGACCGGTTCGCCCACGCCCTCGGTCCGGCCGCCGCGGACGTCACCCGGCCGATGGGCCGGGCGCTGGAGATCGGCGCGGGGACGGGGTTCTTCTCGCTCAACCTGCGGCAGGCGGGCTGGCTGGACGAGGTCGTCGTCACGGACGTGTCGCAGGGCATGGTCGACGTCGCCCTGGGCAACGCCCGTCACCTGGGCTACGACGACGTCCAGGGCGCCCAGGCGGGCATCACCGAGCTGCCCTACCCGGACGCCTCCTTCGACCTGGTGCTCGGCCACGCCGTCCTGCACCACGTGCCGGACGTCGAGGCCGGCCTGCGGGAGTGCCTGCGCGTCCTGCGGCCCGGCGGACGGTTCGTGTTCGCGGGGGAGCCGACCGTCATCGGCGACCGGTACGCCCGCGCCCTGGGCCGGGCGACCTGGGCGGTGACCACCCGCATCACGCACCTGCCGCCGCTGCGGGCGCGCTGGGCCCGCAGCAAGGAGGAGCTCGACTCCTCCTCCCGGGCCGCGGCGCTGGAGGCCGTCGTCGACCTGCACACCTTCGACCCGGGCGACCTGGCCCGGACCGCGCTGCGGGCCGGCGCCGTCGACGTCACCACCGCGACCGAGGAGCTGCTGGCGGCGGTCCTGGGCTGGCCCGTGCGCACCTTCGAGGCCGCGGTCAACCCCGACCGGCTGGGCTGGGACTGGGCGATGTTCGCCTACAAGGGCTGGCAGCGCCTGGGCGCCGTCGACAAGGTCCTCAACAAGGTCCTGCCCGACGCGCTGTTCTACGACGTGTCGGTCACCGGGGTGAAGGCCTGACCTGACGGACCGGTCACCCACCGTGAGAGGTCTCTCACGCAGATGAGAGCCCTGCCACGCGCGGCTCATCCTGGTCCCACCCCGACCGGACATCTTCTGTTCACCGACGGTTCAGCCGCCCCGTTCCAGCGGGGTGCCCGTCGTGAGCCGGAGGAGTCCTCGTGGACGAGACGAGCCGGGCGCGCCCCGCCCAGGTGCGACGCGTCGCCCTGTACTCCCACGACACCCAGGGGTTGGGCCACGTCCGTCGCAACATCGCCGTGGCGGCCGCCCTGGTCGCCGCGGACCCCGCCACCAACGTCCTGCTGCTGACGGGGGCCCCGGAGGCCACGGCGCTGCCGCTGCCGCCCCGGACCGAGGTCCTCACGCTGCCCGCGGTGGGCAAGGACCTGCACGGCGCCTACACCAGCCGGGTCCTGGACGCCCCGCTGTCGGACGTCCTGGACCTGCGCACCGCGGTGATGACGGCCGCGCTGCTGTCGTTCCGGCCCGACCTGCTCGTGGTCGACAAGGTGGCCCGCGGGGTCGGCAAGGAGCTCGACGGGGTGCTGCGGGTGCTCCGCTCCGCGCTGCCGACCAAGGTCGTCCTGGGGTTGCGCGAGGTGCTGGACGAGGAGGGCGTGGCCCGCGCCGAGTGGCACCGCGACCGCACCGAGCAGGTGCTGGCCGACAGCTACGACGCCGTCTGGGTGTACGGCGACCCGGCCGTGTTCGACCCGGTGCACGAGTACCGCCTCGGACCCCGCGTCGCGGCCATGACGTCCTACACGGGGTACCTCGGCCGGGGGCGCGGCGACGGCACCCGCATCCGCACCCGGTCGCAGGCCCGCGTCCGCCCGCCCCGCGACCCGTACGCCCTGTGCCTGGTGGGGGGTGGCCAGGACGGCTTCCTCCTGGCGGACGCGTTCCTGCGGGCACCGGCGCCCGAGGGGTTGGAGACCGTGGCGGTCAGCGGGCCCTACATGTCCCCGGAGCATCGCGGGGCGCTGCGGGCGGCGGCCGAGGTCAACCCGGCCGCCCGGTTGCTGGAGTTCGTGCCGGACGCGGTCGAGTTCGTGGCCGGCGCCGCGGCCGTGGTGTCGATGGCCGGCTACAACAGCGTCTGCGAGGTGCTCGCCGCCGCCCGGCCCGCGCTGCTCGTGCCCCGCGTGGTGCCACGGCTGGAGCAGATGGTGCGGGCGGAGCGGCTCGCGGGGCTGGGCCTGGTCGACCTGCTGCACCCGGACGACTGCACCCCGGCCGCGCTGGGGGACTGGCTCGCCCGCACCGTCGGTGCGGACCGGCTGCCCGGTCGTCGCGTCGTCGACCTGGACGGCCTGGCCCGGCTGCCCGCGCTCGCCCGGCACCTCGTCGCCGGCACCACCCCCACCCACGACCAGGAGGTCGACCGTGTCGCCGTCTGAGCACGCCCCCGCCACCGTCCCCGGCCGCGTCGGCTACGTCCTCAAGATGTACCCCCGGTTCTCGGAGACCTTCGTCGTCGACGAGCTGCTCGCCCAGGAGGCCGCCGGTACGCAGGTCGACGTCTTCTCGCTGCGCCCCCCCGCCGACGCACGGTTCCACGCGGCGCTGGCCCGGGTCCGGGCGGAGGTGACGTGGGTGTCGTCCTCGACGCCGCGGGCCGGGGAGGCGTGGCAGCAGCTCGCGCACGCCGCGGACGCCCTGCCGGGCCTGCCCGCGCTGTGGCCGGAGCTGCTGCGGCACGACCTGCGCGACGTGCTGCAGGCCGTCGAGGTGGCCACGGCGGTGCGGGCCCGCGGCCTGGTGCACCTGCACGCCCACTTCGGCAGCGTGGCCACCACCGTCGCCCGGCTGGCCGCGCTGATGGCGCAGGTCGGGTACTCGTTCACCGCGCACGCGAAGGACATCTTCCACCGCTCGGTGGACGACGACGACCTGCGGGACAAGCTCCGCGACGCCCTCGCGGTGGTGACGGTCAGCGACTACAACCTGGCCCACCTGCGCGAGCGCTTCGGCTCCGACGCCGACCGGGTGGTGCGGGTCTACAACGGCATCGACCTGCGCTCCTTCGCCTACCGCGAGCCCGCCCGCCGCCCGCGCCACGTGGTGTCCGTCGGACGCCTGGTCGAGAAGAAGGGCCTGTCCGACCTGGTCCGGGCCGTCGCGCTGCTCGCGGCCGACGGCGACCCGGTGACCTGCGACGTCGTCGGCTCGGGGCCCCTGCACGACGACCTGGCCGCCCAGGTCGAGGCGCTGGGCCTGACCGGTCGGGTCCGCCTGCTCGGGGCCTGCACCCAGGACGAGGTGCGCGAGCACGTGGCCCGCGCGGCCGTGTTCGCCGCCCCCTGCGTCGTCGGGACGGACGGCAACCGCGACGGCCTGCCCACCGTCGTCCTGGAGGCGATGGCCCTGGGGACGGCGGTGGTCGCCACCCCGGTCACGGGGATGCCCGAGGCCGTCGTGGCCGGCCGCACCGGCCTCCTGGTGCCCGAGCACGCCCCGCACGAGCTGGCTGCGGCGCTGCGACGGCTGCTGGACGACGAGCCGCTGCGCGTCGACCTCGCGACGGCTGCGCGGGCCCTGGTGCAGGAGCGCTTCGACCGCGACGGCCAGGCCCGGGCGCTGCGCGTGCTGTTCGCGCGGGCGCGGACGCGCCCCGCGCCCGAGCTGCGGGAGGCGGTGCCCGTATGAGCGTGGTCGTGGGACCCGGCTCGCGGGTGGCCGTCGTCAGCTGCGACCCCGGTATCCCCGTGCTGGGGAACAAGGGGGCCTCGGTGCACCTGCAGGCGGTCCTCCGTCAGCTGCTGCGGCGCGGGGCGGAGGTGCACCTGCTCACCCCGCGGCCCGGGGGCCCCGGCCCCGACGGGGGGGCGACGGGTGACCTGGCGCCGGTGGTCGTCCACCGGCTGCCCGCGGTGGCGGGGGCGGGTCCGCTCGCGCGCGAGGGCTCGGCCCGGCGCAGCGACGTGGCCGTGGCCGGCGTGCTGGACGGGCTCGCCGCGTCCGGGCCGGTGGACCTCGTGCTGGAGCGGTACTCCCTGTGGGGTCGGACGGCGACCACGTGGGCGGCTCGCCGTGGGGTGCCGTCGGTGCTGGAGGTCAACGCCCCGCTGGTGCGCGAGCAGGCCACCCACCGCGTGCTGCACGACCGGGCGGCGGCGGAGGCCGTCGCGGTGTCGGCCCTGCGGTGCGCGGGTGCCGTGGTCTGCGTCAGCGAGCCCGTGGCCCGGTGGGCCCGCGGGACGGCCGAGCCCGCACGGGTGCACGTGGTCGCCAACGGCACCGACACCGAGCGCATCACCCCGGCGGTGCGTCCCGGCGGGGTCCGGCCGCTCACGGTCGGTTTCGTCGGCACGCTCAAGCCGTGGCACGGCACCGAGCACCTTCTCGACGCCGTCGCCCTGCTGCTGGCCCGCGAGCCCGGCTGGCGCCTGGTCGTGGTCGGCGACGGGCCCGAGCGCGAGGCGCTGGCCCGGCGCGCGGAACGGTCGGGCATCTGCGACGCGGTGGAGCTGGTCGGGTCGCTGCCGCCGGAGCAGGTGGCCGCCCGGCTGCACGGCGTGGACGTGGGCTGCGCCCCGTACGCCGACGCCGACGACTTCTACTTCTCGCCCCTCAAGGTCTACGAGTACCTGGCCGCGGGTCTGCCCGTCGTCGCCAGCCGGGTGCCCGGCATGGCGTCGCTGCTGCGCGACGGCGAGCTCGGCCGCCTCTGCCGTCCCGGGGACCCCGCGGACCTCGCCGCGGCGCTCGCCGACCTGGCCGCGGACCCCGTCGCGCGGGCCCGTACCGGCGTCCTGGCCCGCGCCGCGGCCGAGCGGGACCACACCTGGTCTTCGGTGCTCGACCGGGTGCTGCAGGTGGCGACCACGGGCCGCGAGGACAGGCCGGTCCGTGCGGCGCACGCCTCGGCCGAGGCGGTGGCGTGAGGATGCCCGCCCGACCGAGGATCACCCGCCGACGCCCCCAGACGCTACGGGAGTCCACCCCCGGCATCCGGCGCACCCTGCGCCAGTTCCGCCCGCACATCGTGCAGGAACGCCGGCTGCTGGTGGCGGGCAGCGTCGCGCTGCTCTCGACCGTGGCCATGCGGCTGCTCGAGCCCTGGCCGCTGAAGTTCGTCATCGACGCCGTCGTCACCGCCAACGGCGCCGACATCGGGGTGGCCCAGCCCGCGGACCTGGGCACCGTGCTGCTGGTGGCGAGCCTGGGGCTCGTGGCGGTGGTGGCCCTGCGGGCCCTGGCGGCCTACCTGATGACCGTCTTCTTCGCGCTCGCCGGCAACCGGGTGCTCACCCGGGTCAGGGCCGAGCTCTTCGCCCACCTCAACCGCCTGTCGATGTCGTTCCACGACACGGCCCGCACCGGCGACCTGGTCACCCGGGTCACCGGAGACATCGGCCGGCTGCAGGAGGCCACCGTCACCGCGGCGATGCCGCTGGTGGGCAACCTGGTGACGCTGGTGGGGATGCTGGTCGTCATCGCCGTGCTCGACTGGCAGCTCGCTCTCGTGGTGCTCGTCGTCTTCCCCCTCTTCGGTCTGATCTCCGTCCGCCTCACGCGACGCATCAGCGGGGTCTCGCGCAAGCAGCGCGTCAACGAGGGGGCGCTCGCCTCGCTGGCCACCGAGTCCCTGGGCGCCATGAAGCTCGTGCAGGCCTACTCCATGGAGAAGCCGCTGCAGGACGCGTTCGGCGGCAGCAACGTCAAGAGCCTCAAGGAGGGGGTCAAGGCCAAGAAGCTGGCCGCCGGCCTCGAGCGCAAGACCGACGTGCTCGTGGGTGTCGCGACGGGCCTCGTCCTGTACGTCGGGGCGCTGCGGGTCGTTGAGGGGGCCCTGACGCCCGGTGACCTGACGGTGTTCCTCACCTACCTCAAGACGGCGTTCCGGCCGATGCGCGACATGGCCAAGTACACCGGCCGCCTCGCCCGGGCCGCCGCGAGCGGCGAGCGGGTCGTCGACCTGCTCCGCACCGAGCCGGACCTGCAGGACCGCTCCTGGGCCCGCGAGGCCCCGGCGCTGCGGGGTCACGTGGAGTTCCGCGACGTGACGGTCGAGTACGTGCCCGGCCACCCGGTCCTGCGCGGCGTCGACCTGGTCGTGCAGCCGGGGGAGCGGGTCGGCGTCGTGGGGCCCTCGGGCTCGGGGAAGTCGAGCCTGGTCACGCTGCTGTCCCGGCTCCGTGACCCGGACCGCGGCCAGGTCCTGATGGACGGGCACGACCTGCGGGACCTGACGATCGCGTCGGTACGTCGGCAGGTGACGGTGGTGCTGCAGGAGAGCGTCCTGTTCGCCACCACCGTCCGGGAGAACATCGTCAGCGGCGCCCCCGGGGCCGACATGGCGCAGGTGGTCGCCGCGGCCAGGCTGGCCGGGGCCCACGAGTTCATCGAGGCCCTGCCGCAGGGCTACGAGACGGTCGTCGGCGAGCGGGGCACGACGCTGTCCGGCGGCCAGCGGCAGCGGGTCGCCATCGCCCGGGCCGCGATCCGGGACGCGCCGGTGGTGGTCCTGGACGAGGCGCTCACCGGGCTGGACACCGGCACCGAGGACGAGGTGGTCGAGGCGCTGGGCCGGCTGACCGCGGGCCGCACCACCTTCGTCGTCACCCACGACGTGGAGAGCGTCCGTGACGCCGACCGCGTGGTGCGGATCGAGTCCGGCCGGGTGACCGCCTCCGGCCGCCCCGAGGAGGTCCTGGGTGCGGCACCGATGGACCTGCGGACCCGGGTCCGGCGCCCGGAGGCCCCCGGGCCGGTCCGGGCCCGAGCAGGGGGCACGGCTCGTGGGACGTCCTGACCACGATGACGTCGCCCGGTTGCTGGCGGCGGACCCCGGGGTGCCGGGCCTGCCGCTGCTGCTGGACGACGACGCCCTGACGGGCTGGCTGGCCGACCGGCTCGGCCCGTCGGCCGTCGCGGGCGGGGTCCGTCGTCGGTACCTGCGGTGGAAGCCGGGGGCAGGCGGTGTCGCTCGGGTGCGGGCCGGTGAGGCCGACCTGTTCCTGGCCGTTTGGCACCGCGACGGCGCCGCCAAGCTCGACAAGACGGTCGCGCGGGGCGGACGGTCGGTCGTCCTCGGCGACCGCGACGCGCTGGCCGTCCTGGGGATGCCCGCGGCCGACCGCGACCTGCCCGCGCTCAGCCGGCTGCTGGGGCCCGGGGCGGACCTGCCCCTCGGGCGGCTGGACGACGTCGACGACCGTTCCCGGCAGCGGCTGCGCCGGGCCGGCGGCACCAGCCGGCAGACCTCGACGCTGGCCTGGAAGCCGCAGCGGCGCTGGGTCGGCCTGACGGGCTCCGACGGCCGCGGACGGGTCGTGCTCCGCGCGTACCCGCCGGACGTCCTCGCGGACGTGCAACGGCGGTACCAGGCGGTGGCCCGGACGATGGCCGGGGTGACGCCCGCGGTCCTGGGTCGGGACCGCAGGCGGGGCCTGCTCGCGGTGGAGCACCTGCCGGGCCGAGGCCTGGACCGGTTCGCCGGGGCGGAGGCGGCCGAGCCGGACCGGGCCGCGGGGGCCCTGCTGGCGAGCCTGCACGGCGCTCCCGGGACGCAGGCCGGTGGCGGGGGTCCCGACGGGGTCGGGGTGCTCGGCGTCGACGCGGAGTGCCGTGCCGTGGCGGCCGCGGCCGCCACGGTCGAGCTGCTCGCGCCCGACGCCGGTGCGGCGGCCCTGGCCCGGGAGGTGGTGGACGCGCTGCGCGCGCTCGGTGCGTCGGAGCCCGTGCTGCTGCACGGCGACCTGTCGGCCGACCAGGTGGTCGTCGCACCCTCCGGGGAGGTCGGGCTGATCGACCTGGACGAGGTCGTCGTCGGCCCCGCCTGCTACGACCTGGCCGGCATCACCGCCTCCTGGTGGCTCCACGACCCCGAGGCCGCCGCCGCCCGGGTCTCGGCCCTGCTCGAGGGTTACGCGGACCGTCGGGGTGCCCCCGGGCCCGACGGGCTCCGGGTCAGGCTCGCCGCGCACCTGCTCCGCCGGGCCCCCGAGGCGTTCCGCTCGGGTCGACGGCGGTGGCCGCAGCACGTGCGCGACGTCGTCCGGCGCGCCGAGCGTGCGCTGCACGGGGAGGCCCTGACGGGGACCGACCTGGCCACGCCGCGTGCAGGGCTGGTGCGGTGAGGGGGCTGCCGGCGGTCCGCGCGGACCTGGCCGCCCACGGCCTCGACCTGCTCCGCGCCTGGCCCAGGGACCAGGGGCACCTGCTGCTGCACGTGCGCAGCGCCGACGGCGGGGACGCCGGGTGGGTCGCGGGGCAGTGGTTCGCCGACGACGACCGCGCCGGCCACGTCGCCGAGCGCACCCGGCGCCCCCACGGGCCCGGGGTCGAGCACCTGCCGGGCACCGGCGTCGTCCTGCAGCCCGGTGGCGCCGACCGCAGGCTGACGACGTTGACGACGTTGCTGAGCCGCGACGGGGCCAGGCTGGTGGCGCACCGCCCCGAACGCCGCGGCGTCGTGGTCGCACCCGACGGGACGACGTTCACGAAGGTCGTCCGCCCCGAGCAGGTGGACGCGCTCGAGGCCTCGGCCCGCTGGCGACCGGACGGCGTCCGCGTGCCCGAGGTCCTGGCGGTCGACCGCGACGCGGGGACGGTGACCACGGCGGCCGTCCCCGGACGGACGCTGCACGAGCTGGGGGAGCAGGCGACGTGGCAGGCCTGGCGAGCAGTCGGCCGCGCCGTCGCCGCCCTGCACGCCGCCCCGGCCCCGCCCCGGTCGCGGCCGCACGGCCTCCGTGCCGAGGCCGACGTCACCCGCACCTGGCTGGAGCGGGCGCTCCGGCACGGCGCCCTGGGCCCGGGGCGGGTCGAGGCGCTGCGGTCCGGGGCGGAGGCGGCGCTGCAGCGCCTCGACGGCTCCGTCTCGTCGGGCGCCCCCGTGACCGCTCACCGCGACCTGCACGACAAGCAGGTGCTGCTCAGCGGGGACGACGCGACCGGCTGGTCGGCGTCGGTGCTCGACCTCGACCTGGTCGCCGTCGCCGAGCCGGGGCTCGACCTGGCCAACCTGCTCGTGCACCTGCTGCTGCGCGACCGGCAGGCGGCCCTGCGCAGCGGCGGGGCCGCCCCGGCCCGGGCCGCGACGAGCGCGGCGGCGTTCCTGGCCGGGTACGGGCCGGTCCCGGACCCCGACCGGGTGGCCGACCTGGCCGTCCTGGCCGCGGCCCGGGTCGCCGCGGTCTACGCGTTCCGCGCCCCCCTGAGCCCCGGTACGGCCCACGACGACGACGTGGGCGGGCCCGACGTGGGGGAGCGGGTGGTGGCCGCCGTCCAGGCGGGCCCGCCCGGTCTGGGCGGGGGGAGGGCCGGCGTCGTCCCGGGGTGAACCCGGTCCCCGGCGGCTGCCGCTGGTGCCGCGCGCGCGGGGGCCCGGACCTGCTAGGAACGACGCATGTCCCGGTTGCTGCGTGCGTGGGCCGTCCGGCTCCGCGACGGCCGGCACCCCCAGCAGCACCGTCACCTGTCACCGGAGTCGCTGCGCTGGGTGTGGACGCACCGCGCGCTGACGCCCGGCTACCTGCTGCGCTACCTGCGCCTGGCCCGGCTGCGCCTGCTGCATCCCGACGTGGTCACCCACGGCATGGTGTTCCTGGGCCGTGGGGTGCGGGTGGAGACGGTGCCCGGCTACGGCCGGCTGCACCTGGGCGCGTTCGTCCACGTCGGCGACGGCTGCGTCCTGCGGGCCCACGAGGGCACGCTGCGGCTGCGCGACAAGGTGGTGCTGGGCTCCGACGTCCGGATCACCTGCTGGCTGGACGTGGACGTCGGGGCCGCGACGCTGCTCGCGGACTGGTGCTACCTCGCCGACTTCGACCACGTGCACGACGACGTCGACCGCCCGGTCAAGGACCAGGGGATCCGCAAGAGCCCCGTCCGGATCGGGGAGGGCTCCTGGCTGGGGCTGCGCAGCAGCGTGCTGCGGGGCTCGGACCTCGGCCGCGGGACGGTGGTGGCCGCGCACGCGGTGGTGCGGGGCCGGCACCCCGACGACGTCGTGCTGGCGGGGGTGCCCGCCGTCGTGGTCGCCGACCGGGCGGAACGGGCGAGGCTGCGGGAGCAGGGCGGGCAGCGGCCGCGGCCGGGGCGCCGACGCAGGCCCCGGGGTCGCCGTCGACCCGGCGTGGCAGGCTGAGGACGGGACCGCCGGGAGGCCGTATGCTACCGGCGGGTAACTTAGGAAGTCCGGCGTCGTGGCCGGCCCCCCACCCCGGGGCCCGGACCACGCGCGCCGACGAGCCGAGAGGGTGCCACCGATGAAGATCGTCGTCTGCGTCAAGCACGTCCCGGACGCGCAGTCCGACCGCGGGTTCGCCGCGGACACCACCACCGACCGCGAGGCCGTCGACGGGCTGCTGTCCGAGCTGGACGAGTACGCCGTCGAGGAGGCCGTCCGGCTCAAGGAGGCGGGTGAGGACGTCGAGGTCGTCGCCCTCACGATCGGCCCGGCGGACGCCCGCGACGCGCTCAAGAAGGCCCTGCAGATGGGGGCCGACAGCGCCGTCCACGTCAGCGACGAGGGGGTCCACGGCTCCGACGCGGTCGGCACGTCCCTGGTGCTGGCCAAGGCGCTGGAGCACACCGGCTTCGACCTGGTCGTCACCGGCATGGCCTCGACCGACGGCGGCATGGGCGTCGTGCCCGCCATGGTCGCCGAGCGCCTCGGCCTGCCCCAGGTCACCTACGCGGCGGAGGTCACGCTGTCCGGCGGCCCCGGCGGCACGGTGCGGATCCGCCGTGACGGCGACGCCAGCACCGAGACCATCGAGGCCACCCTGCCCGCGCTGGTCAGCGTCACCGACCAGATCAACGAGCCCCGCTACCCCTCGTTCAAGGGGATCATGGCGGCCAAGAAGAAGCCCGTCGAGGAGCTGACCCTGGCCGACCTCGGCGTCGACGCGGCCGAGGTCGGCCTGGACGGCGCCTGGTCGCGTGCGCTGCAGGCCGACGCCCGACCGCCCAAGGCGGCCGGCACCGTCGTCACCGACGAGGGGGACGGCGCCGCCAAGCTCGTCGACTTCCTCGCCTCCGCCCGGCTCGTCTGAGCCCGAGACCAGAAGGAGCCCTTCCATGGCACAGGTCCTCGTCGTCGTCGACGCCGTCCCCAGCCCCGACAGCACCGGAGGTGTCGTCCGCAAGGCGTACCTCGAGCTGCTCACCCTCGCCCGTCGCCTCGGTGACCCCGTGGCCGTCGTCTTCGGCTCCCCGGAGGGGGCCGACGCCCCCGCCGCGCTCGCCGAGCACGGCGCCGTCGAGGTCGTCCTGGTGGGCGGCAGCGACGTCACCGACCACCTCGTCGCCCCCAAGTCGGAGGTGCTCGCGCAGCTGGTCGCCGAGCGCTCGCCCGCGGCGGTGCTGCTGCCCAGCACCCCGGAGGGCAAGGAGGTCGCCGGGCGCCTGGCGATCCGCTCGGGGTCGGGCCTGGTGACCGACGCGGTCGACGTCACGCTGGAGGGTGACCAGGTCGTCGCGACCAAGTCGGTGTTCGCCGGGTCGTACACCACCCGCTGCGCCGTCACCCACGGCACGCCCCTGGTCGCCGTCAAGCCGAACTCCGTGGCCCCGGAGGCCGCACCGGCCGCCGGCACCGTCACCACGCTGACCCCCTCGGTGTCGGAGCAGGCCAGGGGTGCCCGGATCGTCGAGCGCACCGACAAGGCCGCCACGGGCCGTCCCGACCTGGCCGAGGCGTCGGTCGTGGTGTCCGGCGGGCGCGGGACCGACGGCGACTTCTCGGCCGTCGAGGCCCTGGCCGACGCCCTCGGCGGGGCCGTCGGCGCCAGCCGGGCCGCGGTCGACGCCGGCTGGTACCCGCACAGCAACCAGGTCGGCCAGACCGGCAAGACCGTCTCGCCGCAGCTGTACGTCGCGGCCGGCATCTCCGGGGCGATCCAGCACAAGGCCGGGATGCAGACCTCGAAGGTCGTCGTCGCCATCAACAAGGACGGGGAGGCGCCCATCTTCGAGATGGCCGACTTCGGCGTCGTGGGCGACCTGTCCACGGTCCTGCCCGCCGTCACCGACGAGGTCGCGCGGCGCAAGGGGTGACCCGACGGGTGGGGGCGCGCGGCTCGCCCCCACCCGGGCCCGGCTTACCCTTGGCCGGTGAGCGTGTACCTCGACCCCGCGGCCCCCACGCCGGTGCGTCCCTCGGCCACCCACGCGTTACTGCCCGCCCCTACCCCCCCCCCCACCCCCTCCCCCCCCCCCGGGCCCGGCTTACCCTTGGCCGGTGAGCGTGTACCTCGACCACGCGGCCACCACGCCGGTGCGTCCCTCGGCCGCCCAGGCGTGGCTGCGCGCGGTGACCACCGGCGGCAACCCGTCGTCCCTGCACGGGGACGGCCGGGTGGCTCGCCGCACGCTGGAGGAGTCCCGTGAGGCCGTCGCCCGGGCGCTGGGGGTCGGGCCGAGCGAGGTGGTGCTGACCGCCGGGGGCACCGAGGCCGACAACCTCGGCGTCAAGGGCCTGTACGCCGCCCGGAACCGGGCCGACCCCAGGCGGACGCGCGTGCTGTGCTCGCCGGTGGAGCACCATGCCGTGCTGGACTGCGTCGTCTGGCTGGAGGCCGAGCGGGGGGCCGAGGTGGTCTGGCTGCCCGTGGACGCCGACGGCCGCGTCGACGCCGAGAGGACCCGCGACCTGCTCGCGCAGGACCCGGGGTCCGTGGCCCTGCTCACGTGCATGTGGGCCAACAACGAGATCGGCACGGTCCAGCCGGTCGCCGAGCTCGTCGAGGCGGCCCACGCCGTCGGCGTCCCGGTCCACGTCGACGCCGTGCAGGCCGTCGGGTGGCTCGACGAGCCGCTGTCGTCGCTGGGGGCCGACACCGTCGCCGTCAGCGGGCACAAGCTCGGCGCCCCGGTCGGCTCCGGCGCCCTCGTGGTGCGCCGCGGCGTCGAGCTCGAGGCCGTGCTGCACGGCGGCGGGCAGGAGCGCGGGGTCCGGTCGGGGACGGTGGACACCGCCGCCGCCGCCGCGCTGGCCGTCGCGGTCGTCGAGGCCGTCGCCGAGCAGCCCGTGGAGTCGGTCCGGGTGGCCGCGCTGCGGGACCGGCTGATGGCGGGGATCCGGGTCCTGGACCCCCGGGTCGTGGTGCGCGGGGCCGATCCCGAGACCCCCGGGGCGCGGCTGCCCACGAACCTGCACGTGACGTTCCCGGGCTGCGAGGGCGACTCGCTGCTGTACCTGTTCGACGCCCAGGGCGTGTCCGTCTCCACCGGCTCCGCCTGCCGTGCCGGCGTCCCGGAGCTGTCGCACGTGCTCCGGGCCCTCGACGTCGACGAGGCCGACTCCCGGGGGGCGCTCCGGTTCTCCTTCGGCCGCACCAGCACCGCCGCCGACGTCGACCGCGTGCTCGCCGTGCTCCCGGGGGTGCTGGACCGGGCCCGCGCCGCAGCGGCACGCGTCTCCGGGGCGGCGGCCGCGTCATGAGGGGGCTCCCGTCGTGAGGGTCCTGGCCGCGATGAGCGGCGGCGTGGACTCGGCCGTGGCGGCGGCGCGCGCGGTCGACGCGGGCCACGACGTCGTCGGCGTCCACCTGGCGCTGTCGCGCTCACCCGCCCAGCAGCGCACCGGTTCGCGGGGCTGCTGCAGCATCGAGGACGCCGGTGACGCGCGCCGCTCGGCCGACGTCCTCGGCATCCCGTTCTACGTCTGGGACCTGGCCGAGCGGTTCGCCGCCGACGTGGTCGACGACTTCGTCGCCGCCTACGCGGCCGGTCGCACACCCAACCCGTGCATCCGGTGCAACGAGCGGATCAAGTTCTCGGCGCTGCTGGACCGGGCGCTGGCGCTCGGCTTCGACGCCGTGGCCACGGGTCACTACGCCCGGGTGGAGCGGGGCCCCTCCGGGCCGGTCCTGCGCCGCGCGGCCGACACCGCCAAGGACCAGTCCTACGTCCTGGCGTCGGTGCGCCGGGACCGGCTGGCGCACGCGGTGTTCCCGCTCGGCGACGTCGTGGCCAAGAGCGAGGTGCGTGACGAGGCCGCCCGCCGCGGGCTGGCGGTCGCGGACAAGCCCGACAGCCACGACATCTGCTTCGTGCCCGACGGGGACACGGCCGACTGGCTCGAGCGACGTCTCGGCAGCGCGCCCGGCCCCGTGGTGGACCGTGACGGGCGGCAGGTGGGCCGGCACGCGGGCACGCACCGGTTCACCGTCGGTCAGCGACGAGGCCTGCAGCTGGACCGACCGGCGCCCGACGGGGCCCCGCGCTACGTGCTGTCCATCACCCCCACCACCCGGACGGTCACGGTGGGCGGCGCGGCGGACCTGCTGGTGGACAGCGTCACCGGGGACGACCCGGTGTGGCTGGGCGCCCCACCGGTGGTCGGGGCGAGCGTGCTGGTCCAGGTGAGGGCCCACGCCGACCCCGTCCCCGCCGTCGTGGCCGCGGTGACCGAGGACGGCGCCGTGCTGCGGCCCGAGGCGCCGATGGCGGCGGTCGCGCCCGGGCAGACGGTCGCGCTGTACGACGGCGACCGGGTCCTCGGGTCCGTCCGGGCCGCCTGAGCCGCGGCCGGACGGGTCCAACGAGGTGCTCGGGGCCGGCCGGATGAGACCCGTCTCATCCGGGTCTCATGGCGGGGCAACGCCCCGGCCTCAGGCTGGGCCCGTGCAGAGCAGTCCCGGGCGCAGCACCGCCGAGCGCAGCAGCGGCACGAGCAGCAGCGGCACGAGCAGCAGCGGCACGAGCAGCAGCGTCGAGCGCAACGCCGTCGTGGCGGCCACCACGGCGGCGCTCGTCGCGCTCACGGTCGCCGCGGCGACGCTCGTGGTCACCCCCGTGCGCCCGGACCTGGTGGGCGTCGAGGTCGGGGGCGACGTCGCGGCGACCGCGACGTCGGAGCCGGCGGCGGTCATGCCCCCGACGCCGACGCCGACGCCGACGCCGTCGCCCACCCCGACTGCGACACCGACCCCGACGCCGCCCCCGGTCGTCGAGGTGCCCGAGGTCCGGGACGAGACCGGCGACGCGGACGACGACGGCGCCCCGGCCGGTGGCTCCCGGGCGAGGGCCGACGACGACTCGGCCCGGGACCGTGACGACGCCGCCGCCGACGCAGACGACGACGCGGACGACGACGACGCGGACGACGACGCGGACGACGACGCGGACGACGACGCGGACGACGACGATGACGACGACGATGACTGAGCGGCCGCAGGCGGGCCGGCGGGTCTTCCGCTCCGTGCGCACCCAGGTGATCGGGGCGATGGTCCTGCTGATCGTGCTCGGGCTGTCGGTCTCGGCCGTGCTCAGCTACATCGTCCAGTACAACGACGTCGACCAGCGGGTCGCCGAGGAGCTGGAGCAGGAGATCGAGGAGTTCAAGAGCCTCGCCCAGGGGCCCATCAACCCGGTGTCGGGCGAGCCGTGGAACGGACTGGAGGACGTGCTGGGGACGCTGGTGCTGACCCTGGCGCCCGAGGAGGACCAGTACCTGCTCGGGTTCATCGACGGGGAGCTCGTCGCCTCGCAGGAGTCGAGCCCCCCCTTCGACGTGAGGCTCGAGGAGCAGGTGCTGGCCGAGATCGTGGCCACCGAGGCGCCGGGCTACGGCACCGCCGAGACTATGGGCCGAGGACCGCTCGCCTTCGCCGTCGTGCCCGTCGAGGACCCCCGCGACCCCCGCGACGCCCTGTTCGTCTCGACGTACCTGGTGCAGGGGGAGTACGACGAGGTGACCGGCACCATCTTCGAGCGGGCGGTGGTCTACGGCGCCGTGGTCGTGGTGGCCGCCGCCGTGGGCTGGTTCCTGCTCGGGCGGCTGCTGTCCCCGCTGGCGCAGCTCCGCGCGGCGGCGGCCCGGATCGACGACCACGACCTGTCCCAGCGCATCGACGTGCGCGGCAGCGACGAGATCTCCGACCTCGGGCAGCGGTTCAACGACATGCTCGACCGGCTCGAGAGCGCGTTCGCCAGCCAGCGTGACCTGCTGAACGACGTCGGTCACGAGCTGCGGACCCCGGTGACGATCGTGCGCGGGCACCTGGACCTGGTCGACGCCGACGACCCCGACGACGTCCGCGTCACGCGCGACCTCGTCCTCGACGAGCTCGACCGGATGTCGCGCCTGGTCGACGACCTGATCACCCTGGCCACGTCCGAGCGCCCCGACTTCGTCCGACCGGAGCCCGTCGACATCACCCTGCTCACCGACGAGGTGGTCGAGAAGCTGGGCGGGCTCGCGGACCGGCAGTGGCGCATCGACGGCCTGGCGGTGGGCGAGATCATGCTCGACCGGGCCCGCGTCACGCAGGCGCTGCTCCAGCTGGCCAGCAACGCCGTGTCCCACACCCAGGTGGGGGACGTCATCGCCCTGGGCTCGGACCGGGTGCGAGCGGCCGACGAGCGCGGGGGCGACCGGGTCCAGCTGTGGGTGCGGGACACGGGTCCCGGCGTCGACCCCGCGGACGAGGCACGCATCTTCGACCGGTTCGGGCGGGGCGCGGGCGAGACGAGGGACTCCGGGACGGGGCTCGGGCTGACCATCGTCCAGGCCATCGCCGTCGGCCACGGTGGGCACGTCCTGCTGGAGAACTCGCCCGGCGCGGGGGCGACGTTCGTGCTGGACCTGCCGTGGCTGCCGGCCCACGTCGAGGGGATGGACGTGGACGACCCGCTCGAGGAGCACGGGGACGACCCGACCCGCGGTGGGTTCGACGACGTCGGCACCGCGCTGCACGCCCGACCGGCCGCCGCCGGTCAGGGTTCCGCCCGACCGGACAGGGGACAGCAGTGAACCGGATCCTGATCGCCGAGGACGAGCCCCGCATCGTCAGCTTCCTCGAGAAGGGGCTGCGGTCCAACGGGTTCACCACCCTGGTCGCCCCGGACGGCGTCACCGCGCTGGACCTGGCCCGCAGCGACGAGGTCGACCTGGTCATCCTCGACATCGGGCTGCCGCTGATGGACGGCTTCTCGGTGCTGCGGGCGCTGCGGGCGCAGGGCTTCACCGTCCCGGTGATCGTCCTCACCGCGCGCGACGCCGTCGACGACACCGTGACGGGTCTGTCGCTCGGGGCCGACGACTACGTCCGCAAGCCCTTCGCGTTCGAGGAGCTGCTCGCCCGGGTGCGGCTCCGGCTGCGCAGCGCGTCGTCGTCCACGGCCGAGGAGACCGTCCTGCGCGTGGGCGCGCTCAGCCTGGACCTGCGGACCCGTCGCGCCGACGTCGAGGGGCGCACGGTGGAGCTGTCGGCGCGGGAGTTCTCGCTCGCCGAGGTGTTCATGCGCCACCCCGACCAGGTGCTCAGCCGGGAGCAGCTGCTGTCGCGGGTGTGGGGCTACGACTTCGACCCCGGCTCCAACGTGGTGGACGTGTACGTCCGCTACCTGCGGGCCAAGGTCGGTCGGCAGCGGATCGAGACGGTGCGGGGGATGGGGTACCGGCTGGCGGTGGCCTGAGGCCACGACGAGGGGACCTACGCTCGGGGACATGGAGTCCCGACACGTCCCCCGCCTCGACCGTTCCCTGTCCGTCGTCGGCCTCGGCTGCTGGCAGCTGGGCGCCGACTGGGGTGACGTCACCGACGACGACGCCCTGGCCACCCTCGACGCGGCCCTCGACGCCGGGGTCACGTTCCTGGACACCGCGGACGTCTACGGCGACGGCCGCAGCGAGCACCTGATCAGCGAGTCCAGCGCCGCCCGCCGCGGCGACGTCTTCGTCGCCACCAAGGTGGGTCGCCGGGCGGACCCGCTGTCGATCGAGCAGTTCAGCGCCGAGAACCTGCGCGCCTGGGTGGACCGGTCCCGGTCGAACCTGGCCGTCGACACGCTCGACCTGGTCCAGCTGCACTGCCCGCCGACGCCCGTCTACTCCAGCGACGCGGTGTTCGACGTCATGGACGCCCTGGTCGCCGACGGGGCCGTCAAGGCCTACGGCGTCAGCGTCGAGACCTGCGACGAGGCGCTCACGGCGATCGCCCGCCCCGGCGTCGCCACGGTCCAGATCATCCTCAACGCGTTCCGGCTCAAGCCGCTGGAGCAGGTGCTGCCGGCCGCGCAGGAGGCCGGGGTCGGCATCATCGCCCGGGTCCCGCTGGCCTCGGGCCTGCTGAGCGGTCGTTACGACGCCTCGACGACGTTCGCGGCCGACGACCACCGCACCTACAACCGGGACGGGTCCGCCTTCGACGTCGGCGAGACGTTCGCGGGGGTGCCGTTCGAGGCCGGTCTGCGGGCCGTCGAGGACCTGCGGGACGTCGCGGGCGAGCGCCCCATGGCCGAGTTCGCCCTGCGCTGGGTCATCGACACCCCGGGCGTGACGGCCGTCATCCCGGGTGCCCGCAACCCCGACCAGGCCCGCCGCAACGCCGCCGTCGCCGGCAGCGCGCCGCTGACCGACGCGCAGCGCGCCGACGTCGCCGCCGTCTACGACCGTCACGTGCGGGACCTGGTGCACGCGCGGTGGTGAGCCTCCCGGCGGGCCCGTGGGCCACCGCCCACGGGCCCCTGCCGGGCACCCGCCCCGACCACGCCCTGGACCTGGTCCTCGGCGAGCTGGGCGACGGGCACGTCCCGTTCCTGCCGCAGCTGGCCGATCGCGGCGTGGGCGCCGACGCCGTGGGGCGCAGCGCCTCGTTCCTCGTGGACCTGCCCGTCGACCTGCAGCCGTCCGGCTGGCGCCTGGTCGACCGGCCGGGCCGGGACCTGGCCCGGGGCCGGTCGTGGTGGGGGCAGGACCTGGACGCCCTGGCCGAGCGCGGCGAGGAGGTCGGCCGGGCCACGGCGTTCGCCGTGCCGGTGATGGGGCCTTGGACGCTCGCGGCGTCGCTGCAGCGTCAGCGGGGCGAGGTGGCGGTGTCCGACCCGGGCGCCCGACGCGACGTGGTGGCCTCGCTGGCCGAGGGCCTGGCCGGGGTGCTGGCGGCCGTCCGGCGGGCCGCCTCGGGCGTGGACCTGGTGCTGCTGCTCGACGAGCCGTCGCTGCCGTCGGTGCTGCTCGGACGGGTCCCGACCGCCAGCGGCTACGACACGCTGCGGGCCGTGCCGGCCAACGAGGTCCGCGACGGGCTGCGCCTGCTGGTGGACGCGGCGCACGCGGCGCAGGCGTCGGTGGTGCTGCGCTGCCTGGCCGAGGAGGCCCCGGTCGGCCTGCTGGCCGAGAGCGGCGCCGACGGGCTGGGGGTCCACGTCCCGGCCCGCGCGTCCGGGACCGACGCGCCGGCCTGGGAGCGGCTCGCGGCGCTGGTCGAGCAGGAGCGCACCCTGCTGCTGAGCCCGGTCGACGGTGCGTCCGCCGCGGACGCGGAGGCCCTGGCCGCGCTGGTCACCACGCCCTGGTCGCAGCTGGGGATGGACCACGAGCTGCTGCGGTTCCTGTCGGTGGCCGCGCAGCCGGAGGACGCCCGGCGGGGCCTTCGGCGCGAGGACCTGGCCCGCACCGCCCGCGCAGCCGAGCTGCTGCGCGAGCGGGTCTGACCCCTCGCGACCCGGCCCGGGTCGCGAGGGGGCCGAACCGGTC
>NZ_JBPKAO010000016.1:0-34743 GCF_051216895.1 Aquipuribacter aurantiacus | reverse complement strand
GGGGCCGAACCGGTCAGCCGGCCTTGGCGGCCTTGCGCGCCGCGGCGGCGGCGCGCTTCTCCACGAAGGTCGAGGCCTGGGTGTCGGCCGTGGCCAGGAACGCGGCCAGCTCGGTGCGGGCCTGCTCGCCCTCGGGCCCCAGGCCGGTCATCTCCATGACGCCCCAGTGGCGCAGCAGCGGCATGACGACGTCGTCCAGGTGGTTGCGGGGGTCGTAGATGCCCGCCTGGGCCATCTGGAACGCCTTGCGCTGGAACCCCTCGATGCCGGCACCCGGCATCTGGAAGTCGACGATCTCGTCGCGGATGGCCTTGACCATCTCGTCCGGGCTGATCTCCAACGAGGCCGTGACCAGGTTGCGGTAGAAGATCATGTGCAGGTTCTCGTCCATCGAGATCCGCGCCATCAGCTTGTTGGCGATCGGGTCGTCGGTGTACCTGCCCGTGTTGCGGTGGCTGACCCGGGTGGCCAGCTCCTGGAACGAGACGTAGGCGCAGACCCGCAGCAGCGGCTTGTCGCCGGAGTCGAAGCCCTCGGTCATCGTGGCCATCCGGGCCCGCTCGAGCTCGACGGGGTCGACGCCGCGGGTGACCAGCAGGTAGTCGCGCAGGGCGTAGCCGTGGCGGCCCTCCTCGGCGGTCCAGCGACCGACCCAGGTACCCCACGGGCCGTCGTTGCCGAAGGCGCGCTCGATCTCGCGGTGGTAGCTCGGCAGGTTGTCCTCGGTGAGCAGGTTGAGCTCCAGCGCCGTGCGGGCGATGGGCGTCAGCTGCGACTGCTCGACGTGCCACGGCTCGCCGTCCGGGCCGACGAAGTCACGGCCCTGGCTCCACGGGATGTACTCGTGGGGCATCCACTCCTTGCTGGTGGCCAGGTGCCGGTCCAGGTTCTCGGCCACGACGGGCTCGAGCTCGTGCAGCAGGCGCGTGGTGTCGGACAGCGTCATGGCGATACCTCATTCCCGGACCGCGGGACGTGCGGCCCTGCGGGTCAACCTACGCCAGCGTAGGTACGGGCGCAGCAGGCGTCCGGCGTGGCGCGTGGCCCGACCTCAGACGGGACGCCGCAGCGGCACCCCGCTGCGCCCGGCGTCCAGGCGCACCGCGAGGACCTGGTCGACCCCCACCCGCCCGCTCGCGAAGCCCACCGCCGACCCGGCCATGTACAACCGCCAGACCCGGGCCCGCCCCGGCCCGACCAGCGCGACGGCTGCGTCCCAGCGGGCCTCGAGGCGGGCCACCCACGCCCGCAGGGTGAGGGCGTAGTGCTCGCGCAGGGCGTGCACGTCCCGGATCTCGAAGCCCGCGTCCTGCAGCACGGTGACGGTCTCGGCCAGGGGCAGCAGCTCCCCGTCCGGGAACGCGTAGGCGTCCACGAAGGAACGGCGTCGGGGGGCGAGCCCGGGGTCGCCCCGGCTGCCGATCGTGTGGTGCAGCAACCGTCCGCCCGGGGCGAGCAGGGCGTGGAGCCCGGCCGCGTAGGCGTCGAGCTGAGCGCACCCGACGTGCTCGGCCATGCCGATGCTGCTGACGGCGTCGTAGGGCCCGTCGGTGATCTCCCGGTAGTCGGCGTGCCGGATCTCGACGAGGCGCTCCAGCCCGGCCCCCCGCACCCGCTCGCGGGCGAGGTCGGCCTGCTCGGGCGACACCGTGACCCCGACGGCGCGCACCCCGTGCTCGCGGGCGGCGTGCAGCACCATCGAGCCCCAGCCGCAGCCGACGTCCAGCAGCCGCATCCCCGGTGCGAGTCCGAGCTTGGTGCACACGAGCTCGAGCTTGTCGTGCTGGGCGCGGTCGAGGTCGGCCTCGACCGCGGGGTCGCCGCCGGCGTCCCAGTAGGCGCAGGAGTACACCCAGCTCGGCCCGAGCAGCAGCCGGTAGAACTCGTTGCCGACGTCGTAGTGCGACCGCACCGCACGGGCGTCGCGAGCGGGGGTGTGCCGTCGGCCACGACCCAGCCGCACCTCCTCCGGCGGGGGCGGGGGCGGGGGACCGAGCACCCCGAGCCGGGCCGCCTCGGCGAGCAGACGGGCCCGCGGGGCCCGGGGGCGGGGGACGGGACGACCGGTGGCCGGGTCAGCCCCGGCGCGGTCGCCGTCGTCGGGGCCGCGTGCCGCGAGGCTGCGGGCGTCGAGGACCGCGGCCACCGCCGCGTACAGGTCGCCCTCGACGTCGAGGTCCCCGCTCACCCACGCGCGTCCCAGGCCCAGCTCGTCGGGTGACCACAGCAGTCGTCGCAGCGCGCGCGGGTGGTTGAGGACCAGGACCGGGGTGTCCGCCGGTCCGGCCTCCGAGCCGTCCCACCCCCGCAGGCGCAGCGGGGGAGGACCTCCGATCGCGACGCCGACCACCCGGAGCAGTCGCGGGGCCACCCCGTCGCCGGTCCCGTCGCTGGGTCCGTGATCGGCCGATGCCGTCATGACGGTCAAGGCTAGGACGGCGGGGTGACGGTTTCCAGACCCGGACCGTGCCGAGGCGTCCGAGCACGTCGCCCCACCGGTCGGCCACGGGACCCGGCTCGCCGGCCTACAGCTGCCCGACGTCCACGACCCGCACCACGGCCTCGCCGGCCTCGTCGGAGGCGGCCAGGTCGACCTCGGCCGTGATGCCCCAGTCGAGGTGCCCGGCCGGGTCGTCGAAGGCCTGCCACACCTTCCAGACGTCGCGCTCGACGGTGATGGTGAACCGGTCCGGGCCGCGGGCGTCGGGGCCGGTGCCGATCTCGTCGTGCTCGGCGAAGTAGGCCTGGATGACCTCGCGCCACGCGTCGGCGTCCCAGCCGGCCTCGGCGTCGAGCTCGCCCAGGTAGTTCCACTGCCGCAGCGACGCCATCCGGACCCGGCGGAACAGCTCGTTGCGGACCAGCACCCGGAACGCCCGGACGTTCCGGGTGACCGGGGGAGGGCCGTCGTCGACGCTGCCGGGGCGCACCTCGCCGTGCTCGTCGGTCCCGGCGGCCAGCTGGGCCCACTCGTCCAGCAGCGAGGAGTCGGTCTGGCGCACCAGCTCGCCCAGCCACTCCACCAGGTCGCGGAGCTCCTCGGTCCGGGACTCCTCGGGCACGGTCTGGCGCAGCGCCCGGTAGGCGTCGGCCAGGTAGCGCAGCAGCACGCCCTCGGAGCGGATCAGGTCGTAGGCGCGGACGTACTCGGTGAACGTGGCCGCCCGCTCGACCATGTCGCGGACCACGGACTTCGGCGACAGCTCGTACTCCCTGACCCAGGGCTGGGCCTCGGCGTAGGTGTCGAAGGCCTGCTGCAGCAGCTCGGCCAGCGGCTGCGGGTAGCTGACCTCCTCCAGCAGCTCCATCCGCTCCTCGTACTCGATGCCGTCGGCCTTCATGCCCGCCACGGCCTCGCCCTTGGCCGCGTTGCGCTGCGCGGCCAGCACCTGTCGCGGCTCGTCGAGGGTGGCCTCGATGACGCTCACCACGTCCAGGGCGTAGTCCTGGGAGTCCTTGTCCAGCAGCTCCATCGCGGCCAGGGCGAACGTCGACAGCGGCTGGTTGAGGGCGAAGTCGCGCTGCAGGTCGACCGTGAGCCGCACGGTGCGCCCGTCGGCGTCGGGCGGGTCGACCCGCTCGACCACGCCGGCGGTCAGCAGCGAGCGGTAGGCCGAGATGGCCCGGCGCATGTGGTGCAGCTGGCGGCTGCGCGGCTCGTCGGAGTCCTCGATCAGGTGACGGACGGCGGTGAACGCGTCACCGGGGCGTGCGACGACGTTGAGGAGCATGGCGTGGCTGACCTTGAAGTGCGACGTCAACGACTCGGGCTGGGCGTGGACGAGCCGGTCGAAGGTCTCCTCGCCCCAGGTCACCGTGCCGGGGACGGGCTTCTTCTTGACGATCTTCTTGCGCTTGGCCGGGTCGTTGCTGGCCTTGGCCGCGGCGCGCTCGTTCTCGATGACGTGCTCGGGCGCCTGCACGACGACGGTCCCGGACGTGTCGTAGCCGGCCCGACCGGCGCGGCCGGCGACCTGGTGGAACTCCCGCGCGGACAGCAGCCGGACCTTGCGCCCGTCGTACTTGGTGAGCGACACGATGAGGACGGTGCGGATCGGCACGTTGATGCCGACGCCGAGGGTGTCGGTGCCGCACACCACGGCCAGCAGGCCGCGCTGGGTGAGCCGCTCCACCAGGCGCCGGTAGCGGGGCAGCATGCCGGCGTGGTGCACGCCCACCCCGGCCGCGATCAACCGGGACAGGGTCTTGCCGAACCCGGTGCCGAAGCGGAACGCGCCGATCTCGGCCCGGATCGCCTCCTTCTGCTCCTTGGTCCGCACCGTGTGGCTCATCAGGCTGGACGCGTGCTCGAGGGCGTCGCGCTGGGTGGGGTGCACGACGTAGACCGGGGCCTGGTTGCCGCGCAGCAGCAGCTCGATGGCCTCGTGCAGGGGCTCCTTGGAGAACTCGAACGCCAGCGGGACGGGGCGCTCGGCGCTGGTGACCAGCGCGGTGGGCCGTCCGGTCCGCTCCTCCATCCGCTTCGCGAGGGGGACCATGTCGCCGAGCGTGGCGCTCATCAGGACGAACTGGGCGTCGACCAGCTCGATGAGCGGGACCTGCCAGGCCCAGCCGCGGTCGCGGTCGCCGTAGTAGTGGAACTCGTCCATGACCACCTGGCCGACGTCGGCCGCGCGGCCCTGGCGCAGCGCGAGGTTCGCGAGGACCTCGGCCGTGGCGCAGACGATCGGGGCGTCGGTGTTGATGCCGGCGTCCCCGGTCATCATCCCGACCCGCTCGGCGCCGAAGACCTCGCAGAGGGCGAAGAACTTCTCGCTCACCAGGGCCTTGATGGGGGCGGTGTAGAACGACCGCCGGCCCTCGCCCAGGGCCAGGGCGTGCGCGCCCAGGGCCACCATCGACTTGCCGGAGCCGGTCGGGGTCGACAGCACCACGTTGGACCCCGCCGCCAGCTCGAGCAGGGCCTCCTCCTGGTGCGGGTAGAGCGTCAGACCGGTGCCCTGGGTCCAGTCCGTCAGCAGCTCGAGCACCTCGTCGGGCCCGGTGCCCGGGACGACGGCGGCCAGCGGGGCGGTCGCCGCGGTCGGCAAGGTCGCCGTGATGGCGGCCAAGGCCTCGGAGGCGTCGGTGGGGTCGGCGAGGACGTCGTGGTCGTGCGGCGCGGAGGTCATGGCGGGTCCAGTGTCCCAGCCGCGGGGCTCACCCGGTGCTCGGGAGCTGCCCCTGCTGCTGGTCGCGGCCGGCCCGCCGGTCCTGGTCCCGCTGGTCGTCGAGCCGTTCCTGGGCCCCGCGCGGGGACTCCAGGACCACGAGCAGGAACGTCGCCAGGGGGCCCAGGAGCAGCGACAGCAGGAACCAGCCCAGACCGCCGTGGCCCTTGGTCTGCGCCAGACCGGCGTTGAGCAGGGCCAGCGTCCCCCAGCCGAGCGCGTACCCCTCGTCGGGGCCGGTGCTGCCCACGGACGCCCCGCCGAGCAGGTCGCCGGGACCGTGCAGCAGGAGCAGCGCGACCGCCAGACCGCCCACCACGCCGCCGACGACCCCCGGGAGCAGCCACGTCCGACGCATCTCGCACCCCGTTCCCCCGCGTGCCCGTGCACGCCGGGGCTGATGGTGGCACGCGGCCAGGTGCGGTGTCCGCCCCTGGTGCCAGGATCGGCGTCGTGAGCGCGAGCGAGAAGACCGTCGACCCGACGACGGAGACCACCGTCCCCGACGACGTCCGGGCTCGGGCCGCCGAGCTGGCCGAGCTGCTGCGCGCGGACCAGTTCGCCTACTACGTGCGTGACACCCCGACGGTCGGTGACGACGTCTACGACGCCCGGATGCGCGAGCTGCAGGAGCTCGAGGCGGCCCATCCGGTCCTGTCCGGCCCCGAGAGCCCGACCCAGCGGGTCGGCGGCGGGTTCTCGACCGCCTTCACCGCGGTGGACCACCCCTCGCGCATGCTGAGCCTGGACAACGTGTTCAGCACCGCGGAGCTGCGCGAGTGGGGCGCCCGGGTGAGGGACGCCGCGGGCGAGGACGTGCAGTACCTCTGCGAGGTCAAGATCGACGGGCTGGCGGTCAACCTGGTCTACGTCGACGGGGTGCTGGAACGCGCCCTGACCCGCGGCGACGGGTACACCGGCGAGGACATCACGCTGAACGTGCGCACCATCGCGTCGGTGCCGGAGCGGTTGCGGGCCGACGAGCACCCGTTCCCACCTCGGCTGGAGGTCCGGGGCGAGGTCTTCTTCCCCGTCGCCGGCTTCGCCGCGGTCAACGCCGAGCTCACCGAGGCCGGCAGGAGCCCGTTCGCCAACCCCCGCAACGCGGCCGCCGGGTCGTTGCGGCAGAAGGACCCGCGGGTCACCGCCCGGCGCCCGCTCGACATGCGGGTGCACGGGCTCGGGGTCCGGGACGGGTTCGACATCACCCGCCAGTCGCAGGGCTACGACGTGCTGAGGGCCTGGGGGCTGCCGACGGCCGACACCTACCGGGTGGTGGGGTCCCTGGCCGAGGTCGAGGCGTACGTCGCGCACTACGCCGAGCACCGCCACGACGTCGAGCACGAGATCGACGGCGTCGTCATCAAGGTCGACCAGCTGGGGCTGCAGCGCCGCCTCGGCACCACCAGCCGGGCCCCCCGCTGGGCGACGGCCTACAAGTACCCGCCGGAGGAGGTCCGCACCCGGCTGCTCGACATCCAGGTGAACGTGGGCCGGACGGGGCGGGTGACGCCGTTCGCCGTCATGGAGCCGGTGCTCGTCGCGGGGTCGACGGTGTCGATGGCCACGCTGCACAACGGCGACGAGGTGCGTCGCAAGGGCGTCCTCATCGGCGACGCGGTCTGGATCCGCAAGGCCGGCGACGTCATCCCCGAGGTGCTCGGCCCGGTGGTGGAGGAGCGCGACGGCAGCGAGCGCGAGTTCGTCATGCCCACGCACTGCCCGTCCTGCGGCACGGAGCTGCACCGGGAGACCGAGAGCGCCATCGACCTGCGCTGCCCCAACCGGCGCACCTGCCCCAGCCAGCTGCGGGAGCGGTTGTTCCACCTGGCCTCGCGCAAGGCGTTCGACATCGAGGCCATGGGCTGGGAGGCCGCGTCGGCGCTGCTGGAGGCCGGGGTGCTGGCCTCGGACGAGGGTGCCGCCGACGAGGGCGGGGTGTTCGACCTGGACGAGGCGCGGTTGCTGCGTGTCCCGCTGTTCACCAACACCTCGGGCGAGCTGTCGGCCAACGGGAGGCGGCTGCTGGAGAACCTGTCGACCGCCAAGGAGCAGCCGCTGTGGCGGGTGCTGGTCGCGCTGTCCATCCGCCATGTCGGGCCGTCGGCCGCCCGCGCCTTCGCCGCCCGCTACGCGACGATGACCGCGGTGCGCGAGGTGGCCGAGCGCGAGGACCGGGCCGCCGCGGTGGCCGAGCTGGCCGACACCGACGGTGTCGGCGTCGTCATCGCCGAGGCGCTGGTCGACTGGTTCACGGTCGGCTGGCAGGTCGCCGTGGTCGACCGCTGGGCCGCGGCCGGGGTCCGGATGGCCGACGAGCGGGACGACTCCGTGCCGCGCACCCTCGAGGGGCTGACGGTCGTGGTCACCGGCTCGCTCGACGGCTTCAGCCGGGACGAGGCCAAGGAGGCGATCCTGGCGCGGGGGGGCAAGGCCGCGGGCAGCGTGTCCAAGAAGACGACGGCCGTCGTGGTGGGGGAGAACCCGGGCAGCAAGGCGGACAAGGCCGAGTCGCTGGGCGTGCCGGTCCTGGACGAGGCCGGCTTCCGGGCCCTGCTGGAGCGGGGGGTCGAGTCGCTGCCGACGGCCGAGCCGGAGCCCGAGCCCGACGCCCAGGCCGCCGTGCCCGAGCCCGAGGCGGCCGAGCCCGACGCCTGAGCCGGCCGACGGGGCGGCCCCGGACGTCTCCTAGACTCACCGAACATGGCCGACACCACCACGACCGGGCCGTCCGCGGCTGCGGGCCGGGCCGGGGGCGCCCCCGAGCACCTGGACCGCGCGCGCGTCGCGCACCTCGCCGGGCTCGCCCGCATCGCCCTGACCGACGACGAGCTGGACCGGCTGGCGGGTGAGCTGTCCGTCGTGCTCGACGCCGTCGCGCAGGTGCAGGAGGTGGCCACGCCCGACGTGCCCGCCACCAGCCACCCGTTGCCGCTGTCCAACGTCACCCGGCCCGACGTCCCCGTCCCCGGTCTGACCCCGGCCGAGGCGCTGTCCGGCGCCCCCGCCGTCGACGAGGGCCGCTTCCGCGTCCCGCGCATCCTCGAGGAGGACTGATGGCCGACGACCTGACCCGCCTGAGCGCGGCCGAGATGTCCGCCGCCCTGGCCGCGGGCACCGTGAGCTCGGTCGAGCTCACCACCGCGGCGCTGGAGCGCATCGACGCCGTCGACGGCGACGCCCACTCCGGGGTCCACGCGTTCCTGCACGTCAACACCGACGAGGCGCTCGCCACCGCCCGCGCCGTCGACGAGGCCCGGGGCGCCGGGCGCGACCTGCACGCCCTGGCCGGGGTGCCCGTGGCGGTCAAGGACGTCGTGGCCACCCGCGGCATGCCGACCACCGTGGGCTCGCGGATCCTCGACGGCTGGGTCCCGCCCTACGACGCGACCCTGGTGACCCGGCTGCGGGAGGCCGGCACCCCGCTGCTGGGCAAGACCAACATGGACGAGTTCGCCATGGGCTCCTCCACCGAGCACTCCGCCTACGGCGCGACGCGCAACCCCTGGGACCCCGAGCGCATCCCCGGCGGCTCCGGTGGCGGGTCCGCCGCGGCCGTGGCGGCCTACGAGGCGCCGCTGGCCGTGGGCACCGACACGGGCGGCTCGATCCGCCAGCCCGCCGCGGTCACCGGCTCGGTGGGCGTCAAGCCGACCTACGGCGGCGTCTCCCGCTACGGGCTGGTGGCGCTGGCGTCCAGCCTCGACCAGGCCGGGCCGTGCGCGCGCACCGTGCTGGACGCGGCCCTGCTGCACGAGGTCATCGGCGGGCACGACCCCCGCGACTCGACCTCGCTGCCCGGCCCGGCGCCCTCCGTCGTCGCGGCGGCCCGTCAGGGTGCCAGCGGTGACCTGACCGGTGTCCGGGTCGGGGTGGTGAAGGAGCTGGACGGCGACGGCTACCAGGCCGGCGTGCGCGCCCGCTACGCCGAGGCGCTGGATCACCTGCGCGCCGCCGGGGCCGAGGTCGTCGAGGTCTCCGCGCCCCACTTCCGGTACGCGCTGGCCGCCTACTACCTGATCCTGCCGAGCGAGGCCTCGTCGAACCTGGCCAAGTTCGACGCGATGCGCTTCGGGCTGCGGGTCGGCGACGGCGACCCCGCCTCGACCGCGGAGCACGTGATGGCCGCGACCCGTGAGGCCGGTTTCGGCGACGAGGTCAAGCGCCGCATCGTCCTGGGCACCTACGCCCTGAGCGCCGGCTACTACGACGCCTACTACGGGAGCGCGCAGAAGGTCCGCACCCTGGTCCAGCGGGACTTCGACGCCTGCTTCGCCCAGGCCGACGTGCTGGTCTCCCCGACGGCGCCGACCACGGCGTTCCGCTTCGGCGACAAGCTCGACGACCCGATGGCGATGTACCTCAACGACGTCGCCACCATCCCCGCCAACCTGGCCGGCGTGCCCGGCATGTCGCTGCCCAGCGGCCTGGCCGACGAGGACGGCCTGCCCGCCGGGATCCAGCTGCTGGCCCCGGTGTCCGGGGACGCCCGCCTGTACCGCGTCGGGGCCGCCCTCGAGGCGCGCCTGGTCGACGCCTGGGGCGGCCCGCTGCTCGACCGTGCGCCCGCCGTGGCGGCCGCACCCAGGCCCCCCGGCGACTCCCGTCCCGTCGAGAGGGCAGGAGCCCACGCATGAGCACGACCACCGAGACCCCCGTCCTGTCGTACGAGGACGCCGTCGCGCAGTTCGACCCGGTCCTCGGCCTCGAGGTGCACGTCGAGCTGTCGACCGCGACCAAGATGTTCTGCGGCTGCGCGCACTCCTTCGCCGCGGAGCCCAACAGCCAGACCTGCCCGGTCTGCCTGGGCCTGCCCGGTGCGCTGCCGGTGCTGAACGCCCAGGCCGTCGACCACGCCATCACGATCGGCCTCGCGCTCAACTGCTCGATCGCGCCGTACGGGCGGTTCGCGCGGAAGAACTACTTCTACCCGGACATGCCCAAGAACTTCCAGACCTCGCAGTACGACGAGCCCATCGCCGTCGACGGCTACCTGGACGTGGAGCTCGAGGACGGCGAGGTCGTCCGGGTCGAGATCGAGCGGGCCCACATGGAGGAGGACACCGGCAAGTCCACCCACGTGGGTGGCGCCACGGGCCGGATCCACGGCGCCGACTACTCGCTGGTCGACTACAACCGGGCCGGCATCCCCCTCATCGAGATCGTCACCCGTCCGGTCGAGGGCACGGGTGCCCGGGTCGCCGAGGTCGCCAAGGCCTACGTCGGCACGCTCCGGGAGCTGCTGCGCACCCTGGGCGTCTCCGACGTGAAGATGGAGCGGGGCAACCTGCGCTGCGACGCCAACCTGTCGCTGCGCCCCACGCCGGAGCACCCGCTCGGCACGCGCACCGAGACCAAGAACGTCAACTCGCTGCGTTCGGTCGAGCGGGCCGTCCGCTTCGAGGTCGGCCGCCAGGCGGGCGTGCTGCTCGCGGGCGGCACCGTCACCCAGGAGACGCGGCACTTCCACGAGGACACCGGTGTCACCACGTCGGGGCGGCCCAAGTCCGACGCCGACGACTACCGCTACTTCCCCGAGCCAGACCTGGTACCCGTCCAGCCCGACGCGGAGTGGGTGGAGCGGCTGCGTTCGCGCCTGCCCGAGCCGCCCGCCGCCCGGCGCAAGCGGCTGCAGGCCGACTGGGGCTTCGCCGACATGGAGATGCGCGACGTCGTCAACGCCGACGCGCTCGACCTGGTCGGCGCCACGGTCGAGGCCGGCGCGACGCCCCAGGCCGCCCGCAAGTGGTGGATGGGCGAGCTCGCGCGCCGCGCCAAGAACGACGGCACCGACCTCGCGGAGATGGCCGTGACGCCCGCGCAGGTGGCCGAGCTGCAGGGTCTGGTCGACTCCGGGCGGCTGACGGACTCGATGGCGCGGCAGGTGCTCGACGGTGTGCTGGCCGGCGAGGGCGACCCGTCCGACGTGGCCACGGCCCGCGGCCTGGAGGTCGTGTCCGACGACGGTGCGCTCAACTCCGCCGTCGACCGGGCCCTGGCGGCCAACCCCGACGTGGTCGACAAGATCCGCGCCGGCAAGGTCCAGGCGGCCGGGGCGATCATCGGGGCGGTCATGAAGGAGATGCGCGGCCAGGCCGACGCGGCCCGGGTGCGCGAGCTGGTGCTGGAGCGCGCGGCCGGCTGAGGCGCTGCCGGTCCTCCTCGTCCGGTCCGGACCGGACGGGGGGGACCGGGTCGGGTGGTGCGCGGCCGCGCCGGTCAGGTCACGGCCGGGTCAGGGGGACGCGCACCAGCCGGTCGTCGCCGTCGCGCGGTTCGCCGCGGAAGGTGTTGCTCGTGAGCACCCACAGGCTCCCGTCGGGGGCGACCTCGACGTGCCTCAACCGGCCGAGCCCGTCGAGCAGGGGCTCAGGTTCACCGGTCACCGCCCCGTCGGCGATCGGCACCCGCCACAGCCGCTGGCCCCGCAGGGCGGCCAGGTAGACGGCGTCGTCGGTGACGGCGATCCCGCTCGGCGAGGCCTCGTCGGTGCCCCAGGTGACCACCGGGTCGGTCAGCCCGTCCACCCCGCCCACGCCCTCGACCTCTGGCCAGCCGTGGTCCGCACCGGCCCGCACGACGTTGAGCTCGTCGGTGGTGCTCTGGCCGAACTCCGACGCCCACATGGTGCCGTCGGTCGACCAGCCGATCCCCTGCACGTTGCGGTGCCCGCTGGAGAAGACCGGCGAGGCGGGGTCCGGGTTGTCGGGGGCCGGGTCGCCGTCGACGGTGACCCGCAGCACCTTGCCCGCCAGGCTGTCGGGGTCGGGGGCCGCAGCGGTGTCGCGCGCGTCCCCGGTGGCCACGTAGAGCATCCCGTCCGGACCCAGGTCGATCCGCCCGCCGTTGTGGACCTCGGAGCGGGGGATGCCCGTGACGACCGGCACCGGGTCGGTGAGCGCGTCGGCCCGCTCGTCCCAGGCGTACCGGACCACGCGGTTGTCGTCCGCCCCCGTCAGGTACACGAACACGTGCTGCGCGGTGGCGTCGGTGGTGACGCCCAGCAACCCGCCCTCGCCGCCCGGTGCGACGCCCGTCACCCGGCCGTCGTCCCCGTCCGCCGTCACCTCGTTCGTCGCCCCGTCGGCGGTCACACGCAGCACCCGGGCCTCGTCCCGCAGGGTCACCAGCGCGCTGCCGTCGGGCAGGAAGGCCAGGTCCCACGGCACCTGCAGGCCCGTGACGAGGTCGCTGGCGGAGTCGACGTCGGGCGTGCCCGACGCCGCGGCGCGGGCGGTCGTCGTGGGCTCCGGCGCCGGCGCCGCGCTGGTGGGGGGCCCGGTGGGCTCGACCGCAAGGGCGGACGGCGCGGTCGACGTCGGTGCCGCGACGGTCGCCTCGGTGGCCGGCGACGGTGCCGGGGCCTCCGGCGTGCTGCCCGCGCACCCCGCGAGCAGGACAGTCGCGGCGGCGGCGGCGGCGGCGGCGGTCACGGTCCCGGACCGGTGGCGTCCCATCCCCCCATCCTGCGGGCCGCGCCCGGCCCCCCGCACCCCGGCCCGCCCGGCCCGTCCGTGGCGTCCGTGGCGTCCGTGGCGTCCGGCCCGTCCGTGACGTCCGTGGCACGCGCAGTGGTCGCGATCCGAGCCCATGGACGGCGCGATCACGACCAGACCGTGTGCCACCTGGCCTGCAGCGGGTCGCGGTCATGCCCACGGGAGGTCTAGCCGAGGGGGAGGTCGGCCGAGCCTCCGGCAGGACCGGGCGAAGGTGGCCAGCAGCTCGCGGCCCCAGGCCCTGGGGCGGTGGCTGTCCGCGGCGACGAAGGGCTGGCAGTCGTAGCCGAGGGTCAGCAACCGGTCCAGCCGGCGCTTGTCCTGCCACGCCTGCCCTGTCCGCGCCGTCGGTCCGTCGTACTTCAGGCGCCCGTCGGCCTCGACGACGACGGCGAAGCACCTGACCAGCATGTCGACCCTGAACTCGGGCCTCTGCCGACCGATCCACACCTGCACCTCCGGCAGCGGAAGCCCCAGCTCCAACTGGACCCCGCGCGCGACCGACTCCAGCGGAGACTCCACCAGGGACTCGGCGACGGCCGCGACCCGCCGGGCCCTCGCGTGACCTGCCGCCGACGGACGTCGGTCGGCGGCGTCGAGGAGCTCGTCCCGGGTGCACCCGTGGCGTCGCCTCGCAGCGTCCGCCACGGCCAGCGACCACGGCAGGGACGACCCACGGCACAGGTCCACGAAGGTGCGCGCCGGCGTGGTCACGAGCACGCCGCGGTGCCGGGCGACCTCGTCCCCCTCGAGCCATGCGCGGCGGGTGAGCACCCCGCCGGAACGGCCGCCCCGCTCGGGCCGGTCCGTGGAGCGCGGGCGCAGCAGGACCGGCAGCGCCGGCGGTGGTCCCGGCAGCGGCAGGTCCCACACGATCGCTGCGCTCTCGGCGGTGGCCACGGCCCCGGGGCACCTGTGCAGCGCCGCCCGGAGGGCGAGCAGGTGTCGCGAGCGAGCATCCGCCGACTCCCACGTCTCGACGCCCACCCAGGCGCCCCTCCCGACGGCCACCAGGCTGCCGCTGGCGACGGCCCATCTGACGGTGGCCCGGCTGACCCCCGCCGCGACGCAGTCCCCGGCCATGACCAGGCCTTGCCGCCCCGCCGCCATCCGCGCGAGCCTCTCGTCCACGCCCCACCGTCGGCCATCGCGGGCCTCGCCCGCAGACGTCATCCACAGCCCCGCCCCCGCCGCCCCGCCCCGCCCCCATGGCACACGCAGCGGTCGTGATCTGGGCTCCCTACCCGCAGATTCGCGACCAGACCGTGTGCCACCCGCCCGCGTCGACCAGACCGTGTGCCACCCGCCCGCGTCGACCAGACCGTGTGCCACCCGCCCGCGCCGACCAGACTGTGTGCCACCCGCCCACCCGTCCGCGCCGACCAGACCGACCCGTGCAACCTGGGACGGGTGGGCGGGGCGGGACGGCGGCGTCCTACGCTGGCCGGATGGCAGAGCAGGTGGACCGACGGCCCCGTTCCCGTGACGTCACGGACGGTCTGGAGCGCACGGCCGCCCGCGGCATGCTCCGGGCCGTCGGGATGGGCGACGACGACTTCGACAAGCCGCAGATCGGCATCGCCAGCAGCTGGAACGAGATCACGCCCTGCAACCTGAGCCTGCAGCGCCTGGCCGGCTCGGCCAAGGAGGGGGTCCGCGCCGCCGGCGGGTTCCCGATGGAGTTCGGCACCATCAGCGTCTCCGACGGGATCTCCATGGGCCACGAGGGCATGCACTTCAGCCTGGTGAGCCGCGAGGTGATCGCCGACTCCGTCGAGACCGTGATGGAGGCCGAGCGTCTCGACGGCGCCGTTCTGCTGGCCGGCTGCGACAAGTCCCTGCCCGGGATGATGATGGCCGCCGCCCGTCTCGACGTGGCCGCGGCGTTCGTCTACGCCGGCTCGATCATGCCGGGCCTGGCCAAGATGTCGGACGGCAGCGAGCGCGAGGTCACCATCATCGACGCGTTCGAGGCCGTCGGGGCCTGCGCCGCCGGGCTGATGAGCCTCGAGGACGTCGACGCCATCGAGCGCGCCATCTGCCCGGGCGAGGGTGCCTGCGGGGGGATGTACACCGCCAACACGATGGCCAGCGTCGGCGAGGCGCTCGGGCTGAGCCTGCTGGGCAGCGCGGCCCCGCCCGCCATCGACCGGCGCCGCGACGGGTTCGCCAAGCGCTCGGGCGAGGCCGTGGTCGCCATGCTCGAGAAGGGCATCACCGCCCGGCAGATCCTCACCCACGAGGCCTTCGAGAACGCCATTGCCGTGGTCATGGCCTTCGGTGGCTCCACCAACGCCGTGCTGCACCTGCTGGCCATCGCCAACGAGGCAGAGGTGCCCCTGACCCTCGCGGACTTCAGCCGGATCGGCGCCAAGGTCCCGCACATCGGTGACCTCAAGCCCTTCGGTCGCCACGTGATGAGCGACGTCGACCGCATCGGCGGCGTGCCCGTCGTGCTGCAGGCCCTGCTCGAGGCCGACCTGCTGAACGGGGACTGCCTGACCATCAGCGGCCGCACGCTGCGCGAGGACCTGCTCGCCCTGAAGGCACCCAGCCCCGACGGCACCGTGATCCGGGCGCTCACCGAGCCCATCCACGCCACGGGCGGCATCACGATCCTGCACGGCAGCCTGGCCCCGGAGGGCGCCGTGGTGAAGAGCGCGGGGTTCGACTCCGACGTGTTCACCGGCACCGCCCGGGTGTTCGACGGCGAGCGGGCCGCGATGGACGCCCTGGAGGACGGCACCATCGTGGCGAACGACGTCGTGGTCATCCGCTACGAGGGCCCCAAGGGCGGCCCGGGGATGCGCGAGATGCTCGCCATCACCGGTGCCATCAAGGGGGCCGGTCTCGGCAAGGACGTCCTGCTGCTGACCGACGGCCGGTTCTCCGGCGGCACGACCGGCCTGTGCGTCGGGCACGTCGCGCCCGAGGCGGTCGACGGCGGCCCGATCGGGCTCGTGCAGGACGGCGACACCATCACCCTCGACGTCGCGCGCGGCCTGCTCGACCTGCACGTGGACGACGCCGAGCTGGACCGGCGCCGGCAGGCCTACGTCGCGCCGACGCCGCGGCCGCGGCGCGGGGTGCTGTCCAAGTACGTGCGGACGGTCGGGTCGGCGAGCCTCGGCGCGGTCACCGGCTGAGGTCCCCCGGTCGGCCCCGGGGGGCCGGACAGGACGAGGGTGCTCCCAGCACCTCCCCGTGACGGCTCGGATCGGTCATGATCAGCACACGGACCCGACGACCGCACGGAACGGACTGACATGAGCGACGCCGTCGCGGGAGCGACCCGGGCCCTGGTGTGCCTGGTGCTCGCCCCGGCGGCCGTGCTCGCCGTCGTCCTGGTGGCTCGTCAGGACGCCGACCCCGACGTCACCGGTCCCGGGCGCAACGCCCTGCTGGCGGCCCTGCTCGTCGTGTACGCCCTGGCCCTGTGCGTCCGTGGGCTCCGCTCCACGGGGGCCGAGCGGCGGGCGTGGCTGGTGGCCGCGTCCCTGGCCCCGCTCGGAGGGCTGGTCGTGGTCACGGGCGACCACGGGGCCCACACCTGGGGGGCGGTGGCCAGAGGGGCGGTGTACCTGCTGCTGCTCGGTGCGCTCGCCCTGTCGCCGGGGGTGCGCCGCAGCGCCGACCGCGCGCTGATGCTGGTCCTGGACGGCTGGGCGCTGACGGTCGGGCCGTTCGTCCTGCTGCTGGCGGCGGCCGCCGCGGCCCCGCGCCCCGGCGGCGCCGGTCTGCTGGGCGCGGTCGAGCCGCTCGTCGGGCTGTGGGTCCTGCTCGACCTGGTCGCGCTCGCCCTGTTCGTCGGTCTGCTCCGGCAGAGCCGGGCCGGTCACCGCTCCGCCCTCGTCCCCCTGGTGCTGTCGATGTTCGCGGCCGTGCTCGCCGACACCATCACGTGGCGGCGTGGCATGAGCGGCGACTTCGACGTCGCCTCCGACGCCGCCTGGGCCTTCGCCATCGTCTGCGCCGCCGCGGCGGCGATCGGTACCCGCCCCCTGTTCGGGACGGCCGCGGGGGGACCCCGCGGGGTCGGGCGCTCGCGGGCGGGGGACGAGGTGCTGGGCGAGGCGTCCCACACCTGGCTGCCGTCGGTCGTGGCCGGGACGGTCATCCTGCTGCTGGCGGTCCGCTGGTCGACGGGCTTCTGGCCCGCCGCCGGGCCGCAGCCCGAGGTCGTGCTGCTCGCGCTCAGCCTGGTGGTGGCGGTCGTCGCGCAGACGGGGCTGCTGCTGCGGGACCAGAGCCGCCTCGCGCACCGGCTCCACGAGACCTCGACCCGGTTCCGGACGATCGTGGACGGCAGCACCGACGTCGTCCTGGTCTGCGGGGCCGACGGGGTCGTCCGGTTCGTCAGCCCCGCCTCGCGCGCCGTGCTCGGGCTGGAACCCGACGAGCTGGACGGCCGCCCGCTGCTGGAGCTCGCCCACGCCGCGGACCGCGCGACGCTGGAGGAGGCGCTGGCCCGGGGGTTCGCCGGGACGGCCGACGTCGTCGACCGGGTGCGGCTGACCCGGGCGGGCGGTGGGTGGCGCCACGTCGAGGTCCGGCTGCAGCCGCACGACACCCCCGCGGTCCCGGGAGGGCTGACCCTGGTGCTGCGCGACGTGTCGGAGCGGGTCCGGATGCAGCGCGAGCTGGAGCGACGGGCACGGCTGGACTCCCTGACCGGACTGCCCAACCGCTGGTGGTTCGGCCGCACGCTCGCGCTGCGGCTGGCCGAGGACGCCCCGACCGCGGTGGTGTTCATCGACCTCGACGAGTTCAAGGCCGTCAACGACACCGAGGGCCACGCCGTGGGGGACCGGCTGCTCGTGGCGGCCGCGCGACGGCTGCGGTTCGCGGTCGGCGACGACGACGTGGTCGGGCGGCTGTCGGGCGACGAGTTCGCGGTGATGGTCTGCGACGACGACGTGGACCGGGTCCGCCTGGTGGCCGACCGGGTGCTGCAGGAGGTGGCCATGCCCTACGCGGTGGGCACGCGGCGGATCCGGATCGCCGCCAGCATCGGGCTGGCCGTGGCGACACCGGGCAGCGACGCGGACACCGTGCTGCGCGACGCGGACCTGGCCATGTACGAGGCCAAGCGCTCGGGCGGGGAGCGGGTCGTGGTCTCCCACCCCGCGATGCTGCAGGCGGCCGTCGACCGCACCGAGCTGGACCGCAGGGTGCGCGCGGCGGTCGAGGACGACGACCTCGAGCTCGTCTACCAGCCCATGGTCGACCTGACCGACGGGCGGGTCGTCGCGGCCGAGGCGCTGCTGCGCTGGCCCGGCTCCGGGGTGTCCCCGGTGGACTTCGTGCCACGCCTGGAGCAGACCGGGCTCATCGTCGAGGTGGGTGCCTCGGTGCTGGAACGGGCCGTCGAGCAGGCCGCCCGGTGGCACCGGGACGGCCGCACCACCAGCATCTCGGTCAACCTGTCCCCGTTGCAGCTGGTCGACGACGACCTGGTGAGCCGGGTCAGGCGGGTGCTGGCTGTGAACGGGCTGCCCCCGCAGCGGCTCACCCTGGAGGTGACCGAGAGCCTGCTGCTGCGCGACCTGGACGCCTCGGTCGAGCTGCTGAGCCGGCTGCGGGCGACCGGGGTCAGGGTGGCGCTGGACGACTTCGGCACCGGGTACTCCTCGTTGGCCTACCTGCACCGGCTGCCCATCGACGTGCTCAAGGTGGACCGGGCGTTCGTCCGGGCCGCGGCCGTGTCCCGCCGCGACCTGGTGGTGCTCCGGTCCATCGTCGCCCTGGGGCGTGACCTCGGGCTCGCGGTGGTGGCCGAGGGCGTGCAGGACGTCGCCCAGGTCGAGCTGCTGCTGCAGCTCGGCTGCCGGGTGGCGCAGGGGTTCCTGCTGGCGGGCCCCAGCCGGGCCGACGTCGTCCCCGAGCGGGTCCTGGTGCCCCGGGGGACCGGGCCGGGACGGGTCGCCGAGCTGGCCGGGATGCGGGACGACGTCTCGAATGTCGAGACGGAGAGCGGCCGCACCTGACATCCACCGCCAGGGGGCGTACCGTCCGGGACGTGGCTCAGGACCGTTCCCCCTCCCGCGGTGCCGCGCGGGCGATCGGGGTACTCGTAATCGGTAGGCGCGTCGCCTGACCGAGCCTGCAGCCACGGCCCAGCGACGCGCGACCCCTCAGCCCTCCGGGTGAGGGGTCGTTCCGTGTCCGGGGTGCCGGGCAGCGGGGCACCGACGAACGACGAAGGAGCGAGATGAGCGACCTGCGCACCACCCCGGGCGAGACCACGACCCACCAGGCGGCCGCCGAGGCGGTCACCGGTGCCGTCTCGCTCGTCCGTTCGCTCGAGGCCGCCGACGTCGAGGTCATCTTCGGCATCCCCGGCGGGTGCATCCTCCCCGCCTACGACCCGCTGCTGGACTCCGAGAAGATCCGCCACGTCCTGGTCCGCCACGAGCAGGGCGCCGGCCACGCGGCCGAGGGCTACGCGTCCGCCACCGGCCGGGTCGGGGTCTGCATGGCCACGTCCGGCCCGGGCGCGACCAACCTGGTCACCGCGATCGCCGACGCCCACATGGACTCCGTGCCGATGGTGGCCATCACCGGTCAGGTCAGCAGCGCCGCGATCGGGACCGACGCGTTCCAGGAGGCCGACATCACCGGCATGACCATGCCGGTGACGAAGCACAACTACCTGGTGACCGACCCCGACGACATCCCCCGCGTCGTCTCCGAGGCGTTCCACCTGGCCTCCACCGGACGTCCCGGCCCCGTCCTCATCGACATCGCCAAGGACGCCCTGCAGGCCCGGACCACGTTCCGCTGGCCGGACCGGGTCGACCTGCCGGGCTACCGGCCGGTCACCCGCCCCCACGGCAAGCGCATCCGCGAGGCCGCCCAGCTGCTGGCCTCCGCCAGCCGCCCCGTGCTGTACGTGGGCGGCGGCGTCATCCGGGCCGGGGCCTCCGACGTCCTCGCGAAGCTGGTCGACGCGACGGGTGCCCCGGCCGTCACCACGCTGATGGCCCGGGGGGCGCTGCCCGACTCCCACCCCAGCAACCTGGGCATGCCCGGCATGCACGGGACCGTCGCCGCCGTGTCGGCGCTGCAGAAGGCCGACCTCATCGTGGCCCTGGGCGCCCGCTTCGACGACCGCGTCACGGGTCGGCTGGACTCCTTCGCCCCCGGGGCGACCGTCGTCCACGCCGACATCGACCCGGCCGAGATCGGCAAGAACCGCCACGCCGACGTCCCCATCGTCGGGGACGCCCGCGAGGTCATCACCGAGCTGCTGGCGGCCCTGGAGGCCGAGCACCCCCCGGCCGACCGGGCCGACCTGGGCGCCTGGTGGAGCCAGCTGGACGACCTGCGAGGCCGGTACCCGATGGGCTACGACGAGGCCGAGGACGGCTCGCTCGCCCCGCAGTACGTCATCGAGCGTCTCGGTGCCCTGTCCGGCCCGGACGCGGTCTTCACCTCGGGCGTGGGCCAGCACCAGATGTGGGCCGCGCAGTTCATCCGCTACGAGAAGCCCAACACCTGGCTCAACTCCGGCGGGCTGGGGACGATGGGCTACGCCGTCCCCGCCGCGATGGGGGCCAAGGTCGGCATGCCCGGCACCACGGTGTGGGCCGTGGACGGCGACGGCTGCTTCCAGATGACCAACCAGGAGCTCGCGACCTGCGCGATCAACAACATCCCGATCAAGGTCGCCGTCATCAACAACTCCTCGCTCGGCATGGTCCGGCAGTGGCAGACGCTGTTCTACGGCTCGCGGTACTCCAACACCGACCTGGGCTCGCACCGCAAGGGCGGGCGCGAGGCCGGCGACGAGCAGATCCGGATCCCCGACTTCGTCAAGCTCGCCGACGCCTACGGCTGCGTGGGGCTGCGCTGCGACAGCACGACCGACGTGGACGCGACCATCGAGAAGGCGCTGGCCATCAACGACCGACCGGTCGTGGTGGACTTCGTCGTCCACCGCGACGCGATGGTCTGGCCGATGGTGGCCGCCGGCGTGAGCAACGACGACATCCAGGTCGCACGTGGGATCGCCCCCACGTGGGACCGCGAGGAGTGAGGGGACGCTGATGAGCCGTCACACGCTGTCCGTGCTGGTCGAGAACAAGCCGGGCGTCCTGGCGCGGGTGTCCGCGCTGTTCGCGCGCCGCTCGTTCAACATCACCAGCCTCGCCGTCGGGCCCACCGAGAACGCGGCCGTGTCCCGCATCACCGTGGTGGTCGACGTCGAGAGCCAGCCGCTGGAGCAGGTGACCAAGCAGCTCAACAAGCTGGTCAACGTGCTGAAGATCGTCGAGCTGGAGCCCGACTCGTCGGTCCAGCGCGAGGTCCTGCTGGTCAAGGTGCGGGCCGACACGACGACCCGGCCCGACGTCGTCCAGGTCGCCGCCCTGTTCCGGGCCTCGGTCGTCGACGTCGCCACCGACGCGGTCACCATCCAGGCCACCGGGCGTCCGGAGAAGATCGCCGCCCTGCTGGAGGTGCTCACGCCCTTCGGGATCCGCGAGCTCGTCCAGTCCGGCACCGTCGCGCTCGGTCGCGGCGGGCGCGCCATCAGCGACCGCTCGCTGCGCACGGCCTGACCGACCACCTGCCAGAGTCATCCCACCCGAACCACGACGAGGAGAGCTATCCCATGGCCCACATCTACACCGACGCCGATGCCGACGCCGGAGTGCTCGCCGACCGCGTCGTCGCGATCATCGGCTACGGCTCGCAGGGCCACGCGCACGCCCTGAACCTGCGCGACTCCGGCATCGACGTCCGCGTCGGCCTGGCCGAGGGCTCCAAGAGCCGTGAGCGGGCCCAGGCCGAGGGCCTCAGGGTGATGACGCCCGCCGAGGCGGCCGCCGAGGCCGACGTGATCATGGTCCTGGTCCCCGACCAGGTGGCCCGCACCGTCTACGCCGAGGCCATCGAGCCCAACCTCGCCCCCGGCAAGGCCCTGTTCTTCGCCCACGGCCTCAACATCCGCTTCGGCTACATCACCCCGCCGGAGGGCGTCGACGTCTGCATGGTCGCCCCCAAGGGCCCCGGCCACCTGGTCCGCCGCGAGTACAGCGACGGCCGCGGGGTCCCGGTGCTGGTCGCCGTGGAGACCGACGCGTCGGGCGAGGCCGAGGCGCTGGCGCTGTCCTACGCGCGGGCCATCGGTGGCCTGCGGGCCGGCGGCATCAAGACCACCTTCGCGGAGGAGACCGAGACCGACCTGTTCGGCGAGCAGGCCGTGCTGTGCGGCGGCGCGAGCCGGCTGGTCCAGGCGGGCTTCGAGACCCTCGTCGAGGCGGGCTACCAGCCCGAGGTCGCCTACTTCGAGTGCCTGCACGAGCTCAAGCTCATCGTCGACCTGATGTACGAGGGCGGCATCGCCAAGCAGCGCTGGAGCGTCAGCGACACCGCGGAGTACGGCGACTACGTGTCCGGGCCCCGCGTCATCGACGACTCCGTCAAGGACCGGATGAAGGAGGTCCTCGCGGACATCGTCGACGGGTCGTTCGCCAGCCGGTTCTTCGCCGACCAGGACGCCGGCGCCCCGGAGTTCACCCGGCTGCGCAAGGAGCAGGAGGCCCACCCCATCGAGGCCACCGGCCGCGAGCTGCGCAAGATGATGGCCTGGGTGTCGGACTCCGACGACGACTACACCGAGGGCACCTCCGCCCGCTGAGCGGCCTCGCACGTCAGCACCACGAGCACCGGCCCGGTCGTCCTGAGGACGGCCGGGCCACCGTGCGTCCGGGCGGGCCCCGCCTCGGGAGGTGCGTGCGCGGCGGCGGGCCCACCATGGGGCGGTGCCCTCCCGTCGTCGCGCCGGTGCCCCGACCACCCCCGAGCCCAAGACCTGCGTCGTGTGCGGCCGGACGATCGAGTGGCGCGCCCGCTGGGCCCGCGACTGGGAGCAGGTCCGGTACTGCTCGCAGGGCTGCCGGCGCCGCGGTCTCGGCGACGTGGACGCCGAGCTCGAGCGGACCACCCTGGCCCTGCTGGACGCGCGCGCCCGCACGGCCACGGTCTGCCCGAGCGAGGTCGCCCGGTCCGTGGCCGGGCCCGACGCGGACGAGGCCGCCTGGCGGGCCCTGATGGAACCGGCGCGGATGGCCGCGCGGCGGCTGGTGGCCGGGGGCCAGGTCGAGATCACCCAGGGGGGGCGGGTCGTGGACCCGAGCACGGCGAAGGGGGCGATACGGCTACGTCGGACCCGCTGAGCCCCGTCGCACCCGTACCGCCCCCAGACGATGGTCAGGCAGCAGCGCCCAATGCGCTCGCCGGAGCGAACTTCGAGGCCCGGTTCGCGGGCCACAGGGACGCGCCGACGGCGACCGAGGAGACCACGAAGGCCAGCCCGCCCAGGACGAGCCACGGCACGTCGACCACGGTGGTGCCGCTGCTGCCGATGACCGAGTAGGTCCCGGCGATGCCGAACCCGGTCCCCAGGACCACCCCGACCGTGGCCCCGACCAGGCCCAGCACCAGGGCCTCCCAGGCGACCATCGCCCGCAGCCGGGCCCGGCTCAGGCCCAGCGCCCGGAGCAGGGCGTTCTCCTGCCGACGCTCGGTCAGCGACAGCGACAGCGTGTTCGTGACGCCGACCAGCGCGATGGCCACCGTGACGGCCAGCATGCCGCCGACCACCGCGAGCAGGACGTCGAACGTCTGCTGGAGCGCGCCCAGCTGCAGCACGGGGGAGTCCACCTCGGCGGCGGGGTCCGCCTCCAGGGCCGCCGCGCCCAGCAGGTCCACGGCCACCTGGACCTCGTCGCGGGAGAGCCCCTCGGCCAGCGAGACGATCACGGCCGACGAGCCACCGAGGCCGGTCGCCGTCGCCGGGTCCAGCTGGACGTCGGCGGTGCTGTCGGCGTCCACCACGACGACCAGCGACCGGGCCGGGACCGGGGGCGGAGCCGTCCCGTCGTCGGGGCCTGCCGCGTTCTGGTCGCCCGCCACGGTGATCACGTCGCCGGTCCCCACCTCGAGCAGCCCCGCCAGGTCGGCGGACAGGACCACGCTCCCGGAGTCCGGGGGCACGTCGGCGCTGGGCAGCACCGGGCGCAGGTCACCGGCCAGCGCGGTGGTGCTCCAGGTCAGCTCCTCCCCGGCTGCGCGCCCGGGGGACAGGGAGACGTCGACCTGCACCGCGGGCTGGGCGGCGGCGACCCCGTCGCTGCCGCGCAACGACGAGGCCAGCGCCGCCGTGCCCGCCGCGTCCAACGACGGTGCCCCGACCGTGCTGTCCACGGGGGTGAAGGAGGCCAGCTCGGCGGTCGCGGTGGCCCGCAGCGACGAGGCACCCACGGCGGCGGTCACCGCGAGGGTGACGCCGATGACGACGGCGCCTGCGGTGGCGGCGGTGCGCCGCGGGTTGCGCCCGACCGACGCCGCGGCCAGCGTGCCCGCGGGGCCGCCGGCGGCGCTGACGGCCCGGCCGAGGGCGGCGGCGACGGCCGGCAGCAGGACCCGACCCAGGACCAGGACGCCGACGAAGGCGAGCAGGCCGGCGGGCAGGGCCAGCAGGACCTGGCCACCCACCGCACCGAGCACGGTCCCGGTGCCCCCCACGAGCACCAGGAGTCCGCCGAGCACGACCCGCAGGCGCGAGGCGTGCGCCGCCTCGGGCACGGCCTCGACAGGACGCAGCGCGGCCAGCGGCGAGACCCGTCCGGCGCGCAGCATGGCCGAGACCGAGGCGACCGACGTGGCCACGGCGCCCAGCGCCAGCGCGGCGACGGCCTCCAGGGGGCTCGGCGAGGGGACGTCCACCGCGACCGGCAGCCAGCGGGTGACGGCCAGGGTGGCCAGGGCGGCCAGCGCCCAGCCGAGCAGCAGACCGGCCGCTCCGGCGGCGAGCCCGAGCAGGGCGGCCTCGGTGGTCCCGGCCCGCCACAGGTCGCGGCGGGTGGCGCCGATGCAGCGCAGCAGCGCCTGCTCCCGGACGCGCTGGGCGAGCAGGACCGAGAAGGTGTTGGCCACCACCACGACGGCGACGGCGACGGCCAGGGCGGCGAAGGCGCCGATCCCCGTGCGCAGCACCAGCACCAGCGTCTCCGAGGCGCGCGCCCGCTCGGCGCGGACGTCGTCGGCGGGCACCACGTCGCCCAGCGGGTCGGTGGAGCCCGGGCCGACGGCGGCCTGCACCGAGCGCAGCAGCGTCGCGGGGTCGGCCCCCGGCTCGGCGTCGACGAGCAGCTCGAGGTTCCCGGCGCCGAGGGGGACGGCCTGCTCCGGCACGAGGAGCACCGCGTCGAACGGGAACTCGGTGGCCAGGCCGACGTCCACCACGCCGACCACGGTCAGGGGCACCGTGACGGGCTCGGAGTCCTCGGGGGTGAACGGCCGGAGCTCGACCTCGTCGCCGACCTGGGCGTCGCCGCCCACCGCGGTCTCGCCCGGCGCGGTCGGCCAGCGCCCCTCGCGGAGCCCCGCCCAGCGCAGGTCCCCCTCGGGAGGCGCCACGGCGACGTTCACCGTCTGCTCGCCCACGGCGCGGGGCAGGTCGGCGTCGGCGAACGCGACCCCGGAGCGGTGCACGGCCGCGACGCCGTCCAGGGCGGCCACCTCGGCCACCCGGGCCTCGTCCGCGGCGACCGCCGCGGCCAGCGCGTCGGGGTCGGCGGGGTCGACCTCCGCCTGCTGCCACGCGGCGCGGACGGCGACGTCGGCCCCGCCGGTCGAGGCGACGTCCCCGTCGCGCACGACCTGGGCGACGGCCGTCCCGACCAGCTGGACGAGGACGGCGAACGCGACGGCGATGGTGACGGCCAGGGCGCAGGCCAGGTAGCGGCCGGGGGTGCGACGCAGCCGCGCGAGCGCGAGGTGCCTCATGCGGCACCGCCCGCGCGGACCCGGGCCAGCGCGTCGGTGACGGCGGCGGCGTCGGGGTGCCCGTCGAGCATGCCCGCGATGCGGCCGTCCGACAGCACGACGACCCGGTCGGCCCAGGAGGCCGCCACGGGGTCGTGGGTGACCATGACGACGGTCTGCCCGCTGGAGCGGACCGACGCGCGCAGGACGTCGAGCACCTCGTGGCCGGTGGCGGTGTCCAGGTTGCCCGTGGGCTCGTCCGCGAACACGACCGCGGGCCGCGACAGCAGGGCCCGCGCGACGGCGACCCGCTGCTGCTGACCGCCGGACAGCTCGTGGGGGCGGTGGTGCAGCCGGTCGGTCAGGCCCAGCCGGTCGACGACCTCGCCGAACCAGTCCTCGTCGGCGGAGCGGCCGCTCAGCACCATCGGCAGGCGGATGTTCTCGGCTGCCGTGAGCACGGGCACCAGGTTGAACGACTGGAACACGAACCCCACCCGGGCCCCGCGCAGCCGGCTGAGCCGGTCGTCACCCATCCCGGACAGCGCCACGCCGTCCAGGACGACCTCGCCCGAGGTGGGCCGGTCGAGCGCGGCCAGGCAGTGCACCAGGGTCGACTTGCCGGACCCCGAGGGACCCATGACGGCGGTGAACGTGCCGCGCGGGATGTCGAGGTCGACCCCCCGCAGGGCGTGGACCTGTGCGTCGCCGTCGCCGTAGGTGCGGGTGAGCGCCCGGGCGGACACCGCGACCGCGGTCCCGTCGGTCCGACCCGTGGCGCCGGTGCTGACGTCGGTGCCGGTGCCGGTGCCGGTGCGGGTGCTGGTGCTGGTCGGGACGGTCTCGGGTCCTGCGGGGCGCGGGCGGCGCCGGGTGATCTGCATGACGGCGACGCTAAGGACGCACGCCCGCCGTCGGCGTCGGCCCAGGGGCGGATCTCCGCGGCCTCCCGGGGCCCCCGCGCGACGGGTGTCCTCCCACGGGTGGATCCGGGACCGGGCGGGGCGCCTCAGGTGCCGTCGAGGTCGTCCTCCGGGTGGACCAGGCCCGTCCGGTAGGCGAGGACCACGGCCTGCACCCGGTCGCGGCTCCCGGTCTTGTCCAGCACGCGCCCCACGTGGGTCTTGACGGTCGACTGCCCCAGCACCAGCCGCTCGGCGATCTCGGTGTTGGACAGCCCTCGCGCCATGAGCTGCAGCACCTCGCGCTCGCGGACCGTGAGGCCGTCCAGCTCGACGGCGCTGCCACGACCGTCGAGACCGCCACCGGCAGGTCCGCCCGCAGGTCCGGCGCCGTCGGGCCCGTCGCCGCGCAGCAGGGGGGCGACGTGGGCGAGCAGCCGCCGGGTCGCGCTCGCGGCGACCACGGCCTCGCCGGAGTGCACCGTGCGGATCGCGGCCAGCAGCTCCTCGGGCTGCGCGTCCTTCAGCAGGAAGCCGCTGGCCCCGGCGGCGACCGCGGCCAGCACGTAGTCGTCCAGGTCGAACGTGGTCAGCACCAGCACCCGGGTCGCGGGGTCGGCCTGCAGCAGCTCGCGGGTGGCCGCGACACCGTCCAGCACGGGCATCCGGACGTCCATCAGGACCACGTCCACGTGCGTGCGGGCCAGGGCGTCGACCGCCTGGCGCCCGTCACCGGCCTCGACGAGCACGCGCAGGTCGGGCTGGGAGTCGACGAGCATGCGGAAACCCGCGCGCACGAGCGGCTGGTCGTCGACCAGGGCCACGGTGATCACGCCGGACGGCGGTCCGACGCTCACCCGAGGCCCCCCGTCTGCAGAGGCAGGTCGGCGACCACGCGCCAGCCACCGCCCTCGCGCGGGCCGGCCTGGAACCGCCCACCCATCGCCTCGACCCGCTCGCGCATGCCCACCAGACCTGTGCCGGACCCGTCCGGGGCCGTCGTCCGGGACGCCGAGCCGATCCCGTCGTCGCCGACCTCCACCCGGACGGCGGTCGGCTCGTGGTGCAGCTCGACCGTGGTCCGGACCCCGGGGCCGGCGTGCTTGAGGACGTTGGTCAGCGACTCCTGCACGACCCGGTAGGCCGTCAGGCCGGCGGCGGGCGGCACCGTCCCCGGCTCGCCGGTGACCGTCAGCACGACCGGGTGCCCGCTGTCGCGCACCGACGCGACCAGCGACGGGACGTCGACGGCCCCGGGCAGGGGGGTGGTGTCGGCGTGACCCGGTGCCCGCAGCGCCCCGAGCGCGGCCCGCAGGTCCGTCAGGGCCACCCGTGCGGTGGACGCGACGGTCTCCAGCGACCGCTGCGCCGCCTCCGGGTCGGTCCGGGCGGCGTACCGACCGCCGTCGGCCTGGGCCACGATCACGGTGAGGGAGTGCGCGATCACGTCGTGCAGGTCGCGGGCGATCCGACGGCGCTCCTGCTCCGCGGCGACGGTGGCCGCGGAGTCGCGCTCCACCTCGAGCCGGCGGGCCCGCTCGACCGCGGCCTCGTCGCGGACGCGGACGATGCGGCGCAGGTACCCGGCCAGGGTGGCGCCGATCATGGTCGTCGCGGTCACGACGGCCACGCTGAGGTTGACGACCGCGGCGACCGGCACGCACCCGAGCAGGGCCAGGCCCAGGAAGGTCTGCCACACCCGGTCCCGCCCGTAGGCGGTGACGGTGAACAGCACCGACACGGTGGCGAAGAGGTTGGCGGGCAGCACCTGGTGGACCCCGACGGCCAGCTGCAGGTACTGCAGGACGGCGACGACACCGGTGACGAGCTCGGGGGCGCGCCGACGCCAGACGAGCGGCACGGCCAGGGCGACGCTGACGAGCAGCTGCTCCCTCACCGGACTCCCCGGGAGCCCGCCGGCGACGATCAGACCGGCGCCGACCAGCAGCATCCCGGCGGCCCAGATCGCGTCGACCGTGAGCGGGTGAGCCCGCCACCAGCGGAGGAGGCCGAAGCGCGACCGGGTGCCGGTGGCCGGGTCGGGCCCCACGTCGGCACCGGGCGAGGCGTCGCTGGGGGCACCGGACGAGGTCACGGCGGCAGCGTAGGGGCCGCACGTCGGGTAGGGGCTCGGGTCGCGGGTCGGGTCGCGGGGTGGTCCGCGCCGGGAGAGGCTTCGACGGTGAGTCTGCCGCCGTCGTCGCCGCCCCCGTCCGCCGCCGCGCGCGCCGCGTCCGCCCAGCTGCCCACGCCGGGGCTCGACGTCGCCGAGGACCCCGCGGCGGCAGTCGCCTGGGTGGCCGAGCACCTGGGGCACCTGAGCCTCGAGGGGGCCGACGGCGTCCGCGCCAGCGGGGCGTTCCGAGGCGGGCAGGACGCCGCGGACGTGGCCCTCGCCTCGTTGGACGTCACCGGGTACGCCTCGCGCCGCAACCAGGTGCTGCCCGAGCGTGCCCGGGGCGCGTCCCGGATGAGCCCGTACGTGCGTCACGGCCTGGTCGACCTGCCGACCCTCTGGCGCCACGTCGCCGACGCGCCCGCCCGGGACCGGACCAAGTACCGCGACGAGCTGATGTGGCAGGAGTACGCCCGCCACGTGTACGCCCGCACCGGGGCCGGGATGCGGTCTCCGCTGCGCTACGACCCGCCTGCGGTCGGCCCGTGGCGCGACGAGGCGTGGCCGGAGCAGATGCTGTGCGTGCGCACCGTCACCGACGAGCTGCACGGCGACGGCTGGCTGGTCAACCAGACCCGGATGTGGCTGGCCTCGCAGTGGACCGTGCGCGCCGGGTGGGACTGGCGCGAGGGCGAGGACGAGTTCTTCCGCCACCTGCTCGACGGCTCCCGGGCGGCCAACCGGCTCGGCTGGCAGTGGACCGTCGGCACGGGGACGGGCAAGCCCTACGGGTTCAGCCGGTGGCAGGTCCGCACCCGCGCCCCGGGCCTGTGCGAGCGCTGCCCCCTGGCCCGGGCGTGCCCGATCGAGGACTGGCCCGCCGAGACCGGTGGGGCCCGGGTCGCCGACGAGCCACCGGGGCTGCGCTCGGGGGCGACGACCGCGCTGGCCGGGCCCGCCTCCGCGGAGGGCCAGGAGCAGCCCGAGGCGGTCTGGCTCACCTTCGAGTCCCTCGGTGACGCCGACCCGGCGCTGGCCGCCCACCCGGACCTGCCCGTGGTCGTCGTGTTCGACGAGCCGCTGCTGGCCCGGCTGCGGCTGTCGGGCAAGCGTCTGGTGTTCCTGGCCGAGACGGTGGCCTCGCTGGCCACCCGGCGCGAGGTCGAGGTGCACCTGGGAGACGTCGGGGCAGCCCTGGCCGGGCGGTCGGTGGCGGTCACGCACGCCCCGGTACCCGGCTTCGCGCGTCGGGCCCGGGAGGTGCAGCCCGTCCAGGTCCACCCCTGGCCGTGGCTGGTGCGACCGGGCGGTGGTCCGGCCCAGTCGTTCAGCGCGTGGCGCAAGGGCGTCGGTCGCCCCTGACCGGAGGTCGCCGGGCGCCCGCCGCCTCCCCGCCCCGGCGTGCGAGGACGGGCCGGTTGCGGTGAGGTGGGACGGCCCTCCGGCCGCCAGGTCCCTCCGCCCCCCGCACCAGGAGTTCACGTGAGCCTCGTCCTCGTCACCGGTTCCACCGACGGCATCGGCCTGGAGACGGCCCGCCGGCTGCTGGCCGCCGGTCACGACGTCGTGGCCCACGCCCGCAGCGACGCCCGGGCGGACGACGTCAGGGCGGCCCTCCCGGGGTTGCGTGACGTCGTCGTCGGCGACCTGACCTCGCTGGAGCAGACCCGTTCCGCGGCGGCCTCGGCCGCGGCCGTGGGCCGGTTCGACGCCGTCGTCCACAACGCGGGCGTGGGTGGCGACGTGGCCGGGCGCACGCTCACCGACGACGGCATGGAACGGATCTTCCAGGTCAACACCGTCGGTCCCTACCTGCTCACGGCCCTGCTGCCGCGGCCCGACCGACTCGTCTACCTGACCTCCGGGCTGCAGGAGCGTGGGCGGCTGCACCTGGACGACCTGCAGTGGGCGCAGCGGCCCTGGGACGGCATGCAGGCCTACTCCGACTCCAAGCTGCACGACGTCGTGCTGGCCCTCGCGGTGGCCCGGCTGTGGCCCGACGTGCTCAGCACCACGGTGGACCCCGGTTGGATCCGCACGCGCATGGGTGGCCCGTCCGCCACCGACGAGGTCGGCGACGGGGCCGCGACCCAGGTGTGGCTGGCCACGTCGGAGGAGGACCGGGCCCGGGTCACCGGCCGCTACCTCAAGCGCTTCACCGAGCTCGAGCCCAACCCCGAGGCCACCGACCCGACGAACCAGGACGCGCTGCTGGAGCGGCTGGCGGACCTGACGGGCGTCCGGCTGGTCTGACTCGCCGGTCTCACCGGCGGGCCGCCGACCAGGTCGCGGACGGCTCGTCGCCGCCCCGCCGGCCCCGTCTACCCTCGCGCCATGCCCGCCCCCCAGACGTCGCCGTCCGAGAAGGCCACCACCCCCAGCAGCCTCGACCTGGCCGTGGTGGCCGGTGACGGTATCGGCCCCGAGGTCGTCGGGGCCGGCCTGGACGTCCTGCGGGCGGCCCTGTCCAGCGGCGGCACCGACGTCGACGTGCGGACCACGGCCTACGACCTGGGTGCGGCCCGCTGGCACAGGACCGGCGAGACGCTCACCGACGACGACCTGGCCGCCATCCGCCGTCACGACGTCGTCCTGCTCGGCGCGGTCGGCGACCCCGGTGTCCCCTCCGGCGTGCTCGAGCGCGGCCTGCTGCTCAAGCTGCGCTTCCAGCTCGACCACTACGTCAACCTGCGCCCCTCGGTCCTGCTGCCCGGGGCGACCAGCCCGCTGTCGCCGGCCGTGCTCGACCGGGGACCGGTCGACTTCGTCGTGGTCCGCGAGGGCACCGAGGGCCCCTACGTCGGCAACGGCGGGGCCCTGCGGGTGGGGACCCCGCACGAGATCGCGACCGAGGTCAGCATCAACACCGCGTTCGGGGTCGAGCGGGTCGTCCGCGACGCGTTCGCGCGTGCCGCCGCGCGGACCCGCAAGAAGCTGACCCTGGTCCACAAGCACAACGTCCTGGTCAACGCCGGGCACCTGTGGCGACGCACCGTCGACGCGGTCAACGCCGAGTTCCCCGACGTCACCGTCGACTACCTGCACGTGGACGCCGCGACCATCTTCATGGTCACCGACCCGCAGCGCTTCGACGTCATCGTCACCGACAACCTGTTCGGCGACATCATCACCGACCTCGCCGCCGCGGTCACCGGCGGGATCGGCCTGGCCGCCAGCGGCAACGTCAACCCCGACCGGACCGCGCCGAGCATGTTCGAGCCCGTGCACGGCTCGGCCCCGGACATCGCCGGGCAGGGGATCGCGGACCCCACGGCGACGTTCCTGTCGGTGGCGCTGCTGCTGGAGCACGTCGGCCTGCCCGACGCCGCGGCCCGGGTGCAGACCGCCGTCGTGGCGGCGCTCGCCGCCCGCGACCCGGCGGCCCCGCGACCCGGCACGGCGGACGTGACCGCGGCGGTCCTGGCCCGCCTCGACGGCTGAGCCGGGTCCCCTAGGCTCTGCACGACCGTCGGGACCTCGGGCCCGGGGCGAGTGCTGGGAGGCGCAGATGACGCAGACGACATCCACCGTGGACTTCGTGCTGGACGCCGACGTCGCACGTCGGTCCGACGATGACCGGACGGCCATCCTGGCGGCCCCCGGCTTCGGCAAGCACTTCACCGACCACATGGTCACCGCGACGTGGACGCCCGACGGCGGCTGGCACGACGCCCGGGTCCGCGCGTTCGGTCCGATCACGTTGTCGCCGGCCTCGGCGGTCCTGCACTACGCGCAGGAGATCTTCGAGGGCATGAAGGCCTACCGCCACGCCGACGGCACGGTGTGGTCCTTCCGGCCCGAGGCCAACGCGGCCCGCTTCGCCCGCTCGGCCCGTCGCCTGGCCCTGCCGCCGCTGCCCGAGGAGGCCTTCATCGCCTCGGTCGAGGCGCTGGTGCGGGCCGACGTCGACTGGGTGCCCACGGGTGGCGAGACGAGCCTGTACCTGCGGCCGTTCATGTTCGCCTCTGAGTCGTTCCTGGGTGTGCGGCCGGCCCAGGAGGTCACCTACTGCGTGATCGCCTCGCCCGCCGGCGCCTACTTCTCCGGCGGCATCTCACCGGTGTCGATCTGGCTGACGACGGACTACTCGCGTGCCGCGGTCGGCGGGACCGGTGCGGCCAAGTGCGGCGGCAACTACGCCGCCAGCCTGGCCGCGCAGCAGGAGGCCACCGCCCACGGCTGCGACCAGGTCTGCTTCGTCGACGCCGCCGAGCACCGCTGGGTCGAGGAGCTGGGCGGGATGAACCTGTACTTCGTCCACGCCGACGGCTCGCTGGTCACCCCGGAGCTGACCGGCACCATCCTCGAGGGCGTCACCCGCTCGTCGATCCTCACCATCGGTGCCGAGCTCGGCCTGCGCGTCGAGGAGCGCAAGGTGTCCGTCGACGAGTGGCGCGACGGCGTGGCCTCGGGCGACATCACCGAGGTGTTCGCCTGCGGGACTGCGGCGGTGGTCACCCCGCTCGGACGCCTGGCCTGGGACGGCGGCGAGGTCGTCATGGGCACCGAGGCGGGCGAGACCACCATGCGGGTGCGCCAGGCCCTCCTGGACATCCAGTACGGACGGACCGGGGACACGCACGGCTGGCTGCGGCAGCTCGCATGACGGCGGACCGGCCGGCCCTCGAGGTCTACGACACGACGCTGCGCGACGGCGCCCAGCAGGAGGGGCTGTCGCTGTCGGTCCTGGACAAGCTGGCGATCGCCCGGCACCTGGACGACCTGGGTGTCGGCGTCATCGAGGGCGGCTGGCCGGGCGCCATCCCCAAGGACACGGAGTTCTTCGCCCGGGCGGCGGAGGAGCTGTCGCTTCGCCACGCCCGGCTGGCGGCGTTCGGTGCCACCCGCCGGGCCGGCGGCCAGGCCCACTCCGACCCGCAGGTCCGCGCCCTGCTGGACTCGCTCGCGCCCGTGGTGACGCTGGTGGCCAAGAGCCACACCGGCCACGTCGAGAAGGCGCTGCGGACCACCACGGCCGAGAACCTGGAGATGGTCCGGGACACCGTGACCTTCCTGGTGGGGGAGGGGCGCGAGGTCGTGCTCGACGCCGAGCACTTCTTCGACGGGTACTTCCTCGACCGGGCCTACGCGCTGGAGGTCCTGCAGGTCGCGCTGGGCGCAGGGGCCTCGACGGTGGCCCTGTGCGACACCAACGGCGGCCACCTGCCGCGGGCGGTGGCCGACGTCGTCGCCGACGTCCACGACGCGACCCGGGCCCGTCTGGGCATCCACTGCCACAACGACACCGGCTGCGCCGTGGCCAACACGCTGGCCGCGGTGGACGCGGGGGCGGTGCAGGTGCAGGGCACGCTGAACGGCTACGGCGAGCGGACCGGCAACGCCGACCTGGTGACCGTGGTGGCCAACCTCGAGCTGAAGCGGGACCAGCCCGTCCTGCCGCCGGGCGGGCTGCGCGAGGCCAGCCGCGTGGCGCACGCGGTCAGCGAGATCACCAACGTGCCGCCGTACAGCCGGCAGCCGTACGTCGGGACCAGCGCGTTCACCCACAAGGCGGGTCTGCACGCCAGCGCGATCCGCGTCGACCCCGACCTGTACCAGCACGTCGACCCGACCAAGGTCGGCAACGACATGCGGATGCTGGTCAGCGAGATGGCCGGCCGGGCGAGCATCGAGCTCAAGGGCCGCGAGCTGGGCCTGGACCTGTCCGGGGCGACCCTGCTGGGCGCGGTCACCGACGCGGTGAAGGCGCGCGAGGCCGAGGGGTACACCTTCGAGGCGGCCGACGCGTCGTTCGAGCTGCTGGTGCGCCGCGTCGCCGGGGGCCTCGGCCTGGAGCAGGGCGTCCCCGACTACTTCCACGTCGACTCCTGGCGCGTGATCGCCGAGATGCGTCCCGGGGCCGGCCACGGTGGCGCGACCTCCGAGGCGACGGTGCGGCTGGTGACGGGCGGGTCGCGGACCGTCGCGACGGGGGAGGGCAACGGGCCGGTCAACGCCCTGGACGCCGCGCTGCGGCTCGCCCTGACGCCGACCTACCCCGAGCTGGACGAGCTCGAGCTGATCGACTTCCGGGTGCGGATCCTCGACTCCTCCCACGGCACCGACGCCGTCACCAGGGTCCTGCTGGAGACGGCGGACCACGGCTCCACGTGGACCACGGTGGGCGTCGGGCCGAACATCGTCGAGGCGTCCTGGGAGGCGCTGGTCGACGGGCTGGCCTACGGGTTGCTGCGGCGCGGGGTGGACTCGCGCGCCTGAGCACCTGGTCGGAGCGTTGCCCACAGCCGCCCGGCTGAGGGCCCGGGTTGTGTCCGGGGTGGTGC
>NZ_JBPKAO010000015.1:77778-104033 GCF_051216895.1 Aquipuribacter aurantiacus | reverse complement strand
GCTGCCCGTGAAAGCCCCGGGTTAGTTCGAGGGATGGGTTCGGTTTGGTCACCCACACTGTGACCTGTCCCGGGCCGGGTACTTCCGCCTTGATGCGGAGCCGGTCACGGTCCAGAATGCCGGTCTCGAACGCGCCGGTGAACAGTCCAAGCGCTCGGCCCCCGATGTGGCCGAAGGAGTACCGCTGGCCCGGACGGGGTTCGCCGAAGCCCTCTCGCTCGGCCCCCGCCACGGACCACTCGTCCTGGAAGGAGCCGGGCACGTGCCTGCAATCGAAGCGCAGGCTCAAGAACTCGCGGTCCGTGGCGCCTGTTATGGAGGTGCTCGCAGCTGCTGAGGGAGGTAGTGAGTCGACGGGCGCGGGCTCTCCGGTCTCCGGCGGGGGTCGGCTGGGCACTTCCGGCGATGACGGTGGGGTGGGCGTCGGCGACGATGACGTTGGCCTTGCACTCAGGGGCTGGTCGGTGAACACGGGCTGCGGCTGTGAGCACCCACCGAGGGTTGCCAGCGCCAAGCAAAGAGCCAGGGCCAGAGCGGCTTGTCTTGTGCTGTTCACCGTGCCCGTCCGGCCACGCGCCCCCCGTGACTCGCTTGTCGCCGTCCGGTCACCGGAGGGCACCGTGGGACTCTGGGGGGTGCGCCGCCCGGTCGCGCCCATCGTGCCGCCGGCGCAGCGCCGCATGCCGCCGCCTGGGCCCCTGGTTACATAGCGTCCAGGATTACGAGGCTGGACGGGCTCAGGCGCGTTGTCAGTGCCCATGCTCCGAAGTATGGGTCGCCTGGCTACGGGAGTCGCCGCTAAAGCCGGCCCCGCCGCTCAACCGTAGGGGGGTGCGGGAGCAGCGGGGTCGACGCCGGCCACGCTACGGCCCAGCATCGCCAGGTGGGGGCCCAGCCCAGGTGCACAAGGGCACCAACGAGAGAATCCAAGGCCGTTGATCACCGGGCGACGTTGTCCGCCCTTGTATAGGTAGCGGGGGACGCCCGCAGCGCCGGGTTGCAGCAGCATTCACCGTGACCCCGGCGACCGCTGGTCCTACCGGGCCGCGCAGCGTGGAGGAGAGCGCCGTGAACATGATCATCGACCCGGCTCGACGAGTCGCGAGCACCGCCGCCGGAGCGGCTCCACGTCCCGTGCTGTGGCGGGTACCGGAGGTGATGTCGCTGCTGAACGTGAGCCGCAGTGTCATCTACGAGCAGATCCGATCGGGTCGTCTCCGGACGGTCAAGCTTGGCCGCACCCGCCTCGTGCCGGACGCCGCCATCGACGACTACGTCCGGTTGCTCGAACGTGAGGCGGAGTGACTGAGCGCCGGCGCGGGCGGGGCGAAGGTGGGCTCTACTTCGACACCCAACGCAACCGGTGGGTGGCAGAGATCACCGTGGGCTTCGGCCCCACCGGCAAGCGTCGGGTGCGACGCCGCTTGGGCCGAACGAAGACAGAGGCCCGTGAGAAGCTCCGCGAAGCGCTGAAGGACCAGGACGACGGGTTACCGGTCGCTCGCGGGACTTACACCGTCTCGGACGCTGTCAGGGAGTGGCTCGAGTTCGGGCTCGTCGGCCGTGCGCCAGCCACGATCGCCAAGTGGGAGCACCTGACCGCGACGCACGTCCTGCCGAGCCTGGGCCGGCGAAGGCTGGCGGACCTCACGGCCGGAGAAGTAGACCGCTGGCTCGCCCAGAAGGCGAACACCCTCAGCACCAGCACACTGCAGAACCTTCACAACGGCCTCAGCCGGGCCGTGAAGCAGGCCATGGCCCGCGACCGGGTCAAGCGGAACGTGGTCGAGCTCTGCTCTGTGCCTCGCGGACAGCGGGGACGTCCCTCGAGTTCCCTCACGCTTGAGCAGGCGAAGGCCCTCCTCTCAGCGGCGGCCGAGACTTCCATGCACGCGTACATCACCGTGTCGCTGCTGACGGGGGCCCGTACGGAGGAGCTGCGCGCGCTCACGTGGGCCCACGTCGATCTCGAGGGGGACGAAGCAGCTGTCCCGCCGCGGCCACCATCCATGCAGGTATGGCGCTCCGTCCGTCAGGGCGGTGACACCAAGACCCAGTCGTCTCGTCGCACCCTGGCCCTACCAGCCGTCTGCGTTGCCGCCCTGCGCCAGCATCAACGTCAACAAGTACAGGCGACGGCAGCGTCTGAGACGGCTTGGCCTCCGACAGGGTTGGTCTTTGCCACCTCGAGCGGTGGGCCACCCGACGCGGCCAACATCCGGCGAGCGTTCCGCGCGGTGGTGGACAAGGCGGGTCTGGATCCGACGGCGTGGACGCCGCGTGAACTACGTCACAGCTTCGTGTCGCTGCTCTCTGCGTACGGGATGCCCATCGAGCAGATTGCTGAACTGCTGGGCCACCGGGGGAGCCGGGTCACTCAGGCCGTCTACCGGCACCAGCTGCGGCCGGTGATCTTGGACGGTGCGGTGGTCATGGACTCGCTGTTCGAGAGTTAGTCACCCGGTTAGTCACCCGGAGCCGTTCAGGCGGTGCTTCCACACTTGTGATCATGCCTCTGACCTGTGTGGGCGATACTGGGATCGAACCAGTGACCTCTTCCGTGTCAGGGAAGCGCGCTACCGCTGCGCCAATCGCCCGTGCTGTTGAGAGGTGGAGACGGGATTCGAACCCGTGTACACGGCTTTGCAGGCCGTTGCCTCGCCTCTCGGCCACTCCACCACGATTCGCACCCGCGAGTGCTGCCGCGCGGAGCGACTCCGAGCGGACGACGGGATTCGAACCCGCGACCCTCACCTTGGCAAGGTGATGCGCTACCACTGCGCCACGTCCGCATTGCTTGTCCGACTGGGCCGATCAGATCGCCCCCGTGCGGTGCTGGAGAAGACTAGCCCAGCGTGCGACCGGCACCAAAACGACCGGTCCGATCGGTGCGTCGGTTCAGGCCGTGAGGCGCGAGACGACGTCGTCGAGGTCGAGGTGACGCGCCTCCTGACCTGCGGGGACGACCGAGAGCGTGCGACCGATGAACAGTCGGAGGTCGTCGGCGTCGGCGTGCAGGACGGCACGGCCGTCGGGGGAGGACAGGGCGATCACGACGATGTCGCCGTCGGAGCCGCGGGACGGCCACACGTGGACGTCACCGAGGCCCGTGGCGCGCTCCATGCCGTCGACGAGCAGCTCACGGGAGAACACCCACTCCACGGAGGTCTCGCCGTCGCCGCCGCGGAACAGGGCGCGGACCGCGTAGGGGTCGGCCGCCACGTAGCGCAAGGACACCGGAAGGGGCACCGGACCGGCGTCGGGGACGACGAGTCGAAGCGTGACCTCGACGTCCACGTCCACCTTGTGCTTTTCGACCACGGTGACTCCTCCTGAGCATGTGGATCGGCTGTTTCCACCCGACCTTCGTCTGGGGAGGACGTTCCCTGCCGCAGGGGGTGCGAAACATCCCCCAGGTCACGCCGTCACCCCATCGGAGCAGGCTGGGCCACCCTGTTGCGGGCCGGCGGCACCCTGGGTGACCGTCCACCTACGCTGATGCGGTGGAACCGGACGTCCAGCACACCGTGGGTGGGGACCCGCCTGTCCCGGAGCGGTCCAGGGAGGCCGAGCGTGCTCACCGCTCGCGGCGGGCCTGGCGTCGGCTCAGGGCCCGCACCCGTGCGGTGCGGGCCCGGGTACGGCGAACCCCGGCCGGCCGGCTGGGGTGGCGCATCGGCGTCGGCGTCGTCGGCGGGCTGCTGCTGGTGGCCGGCATTATCATGATCCCGGGACCGGGCCAGGGCTGGGCGACCGTGTTCCTCGCGCTGGCGATCCTGTCGACGGAGTTCTCGTGGGCCCAGCGGCTCCGTCACGGCTTGTGGGTCAAGCTGGTCGACGCCCGCCACCAGTACTCCCGTCAGTCACCCCAGGCCCGTGTCCTCATCATGACGACGCTCACGGTCGCGGTCCTGGCCGTCCTGGCCGGTGTGTTCTGGGCCTCCCTCGCGGTGACGGGCCTGCCGGAGTGGCTTCCCAGCACGGCCGAGGACCTCCTCGACCGGCTCCCGGGCGTGAACTGAGGCGAGGATCCCCTACGATGCTGCACGGCCGTTCTGACGGTCGCGGGCGGTTAGCTCAGTGGTAGAGCACTTCGTTCACACCGAAGGGGTCGCTGGTTCGAACCCAGTACCGCCCACCAGCACGAAGCAGCAGCGGGACCCGCGCCACACGGGTGCGACGCGCGGCGATCGCGGTCGGCTGATGGTCACGCCACCGGCCTGCGCCCGAACGTCAGGTGGGTGACGCCGCTCGGGGGCGACGCGGCCTCGACGTCGTAGTCCTCCTCGATCGCCTGGAGGCCGTCCCAGAGCCGGGCGCCGCGGCCGAGGACGATGGGCACCTGGACCGGGTGCATGTGGTCGACGAGCCCGGCGGCGAGGAAGTCGCGCACGACGGTGAACGGCGGGTCGGGCCCCCACCAGCGCTTCCAGCCCGCGTGCTCCTGCCAGCCCGGGGGGCCGAGCTCGTGGGCGCCCATGGTCTCGGCGTCGAAGCCGTTGCTGTGGCGCTCCGCGAACGCGTGGTCGACGCCCACCGATCCGGCGGCGGGCGCCGGGGCGCCGGGGACGCCCTGCCGCGCCCCAGGACCGGGTGCCGAGCATCCAGTCGCGCAGCCGGTGGCCGGCTGTACTCATCGGTCCCGGACGCGGTCGGCAACCGGAGCACCGGGTCTACGCCGACCGGGGGACCGTCGCCCGGACTCTCCGCTTCTCCCGTCCCGCCCTGCACCCCGGCTGCTAGCGTCAACCGCGTCCCGCGGCCAGGGGGCTGCGTCCGACGACAGAGGGTTCACGATGGGCTGCCTGCCATGACCAGGCCGGGGGACGAGCAGGACTCTCCGGAACTCGCGTTCACCGCGGCGGACGCCGCCGCGCTCGCGGCGCGCGACTCCGTGGTCGTGGCCCGGGCCGCCACCGAGACGGTCCAGGCCGCGGAGGACGCCCACGAGGCGTCCCGGCTGGTGTCGGACGCCGCACGGCTCGCGACCTCCGACGTCGTGGCCGCCGCCGCCAGCGCCGCCGCGGAGACCGCGGCGGTCGTCGCGCTGGAGGTGCAGGGCCACGCGGACCGACGCGCGCGCGACGTGGCCCGCTCGGCCGTCACCGCGCTGCAGGTGGTGTCGGACCTGCACGGCGGCCCCGTCGGTGCGCCGGAGGCGCGGGCCATCGCCGCCCGGGTGGCGGCCCTGGTGTCCGGCGACGTCACGACCCAGCAGCGGCTCACCGACGAGGCGGCCGAGAAGGTCGCCGAGGCCGTCCGGCTGGCCGCCGAGGCCGCAGCGCTCGCGGCCTTCACCGCGGCGACCCTGGTGGACGAGGCCTCCTCCGGCGCGGAGGGGTCCGCCCGCCAGGCCGCCGACGCCAGCGTCGCGACGGAGGCGGCGTCCGCGGTGGCGGTGGGCTCGGCCGGCCGTGTGGCCGAGCTCGCCCAGCGGCGGGTGGCGATGCTGCGGCAGGCGCCCCTGGTGGCCGAGCTGCGTCGGGCGCTCGCGGAGGACGAGCTGCGGCTGCACTACCAGGCCATGCTGTCCGTGGCCACGGGCGAGGTGGTCGGGGTGGAGGCCCTGCTGCGCTGGCAGCACCCCACCCGCGGGATGCTCGAGCCGGCCGTGTTCCTCGAGGCCGCCGAGGGTCCCTACCTGGTCGGTCCGGTGGGGGACTGGGTGGCCCGGGCCGCCTGCGAGCGGGCCGCCCGCTGGCAGCACGAGCACGGGCCCCGCGCGCCTCGGGTGTGGATCAACGTCTCCTGCGACCAGCTGGGCCGTGACCACCTCGTCGGCGTGGTGGGCGACGTCCTGGCCGGCACCGGGCTGCGGCCGGAGCTGCTCGGCCTCGAGGTCACCGAGCGGCAGCTGGCCCGGCGCGTCGACGACGTCGCCGCGGACCTGCTGACGCTGCGGGGGATGGGGGTCGCCCTCGCCGTCGACGACTTCGGCACGGGGTACGCGTCCCTGGACTACCTGCGCCGCTTCACCTTCGACGAGCTCAAGATCGACCGGTGCTTCGTGTCCGGCCTGCAGGAGGCCACCGACCGGGCGGTGGCGTCGTCCATCGTCGCCCTGGGGCGGTCCTTGGGCCTCACCGTCGTGGCCGAGGGGGTGGAGACCGCCGAGCAGCTGGAGCTGGTCACCGGCCTCGGGGTGGACGTGACCCAGGGCTTCTTCCACCACCGCCCGGCCCCCGCCGACGTCGTCGACGAGGTCCTCCGGCGCGGGACCGGGAGCTGAGACCGGGTCTCGGGAGACGCTTGCCAATTCGTCGGACCGGGCGTACTTTCTCGATCGACGCTTCGCTGTCGAAGCGTTTCACCAGTCCACCGCACGACCAGACGACGGAGTCCGAGCATGACGAGCATCCACGACGTGGCCCGTGCCGCCGGGGTGTCCATCAGCACGGTCTCCTACGCCCTGTCCGGCAAGCGCTCGATCACCGAGGCCACCCGGCAGCGGGTCGAGGCCGCCGTCCGCGACCTGGACTACCGGCCCAACGCCGGCGCCCGGATGCTCGCCGGCAAGCGGACCTACATCCTCGCCGTCACCGAGCCGCTGCGCGCCGACACCTACGCGCCGGCCCACATGGCCTTCGTCCTGGCCGTGGCCACCGCGGCCCGCCGCTACGACTACGACGTCCTCCTGCTGCTGCAGGACGAGGCCGCCGGTGGGCTGCAGCGGGTCACCTCGAGCCGCCTGGTCGACGGGATCATCGTGCTGGACGTCACCAAGGACGACGACCGCGTGGCGCTGGTGCGCCGCCTGGGCGTGCCGTCCGTCGTCGTGGGCGTCCCCGACGACACCGAGGGCCTGGTGTGCGTCGACCTGGACTTCGAGGCGGCCGCCCGGCTGGCCGTGGACACCCTGGCCGACGCCGGGCACCGCACCGTCGGCCTGCTGGGGGAGCCCCGCTCGGTGTACGAGCGCGGGTCCAACTTCCCGCCCCGCTTCCGCGACGCGTTCCTCGCCCACGCGCAGGCCCGCGGCCTGCAGGCCCGCTTCGCGATGCCCGAGCGGGACGCGGTCGCGGCCCGGGCCGCGGTCGCGGAGCTCCTCGGCCCCGACGCGGACCTGACCGGTCTGGTGATGCACTGCGAGGAGTCCATCCAGACCACCGCGGTCGACCTGCTGCGCGACCGCGGGCTGTCCGTCCCCGGTGACGTCTCGGTGATCTCGGCCGCGTCGACCTTCGACACCGCCGCCCTGCCGGTGCCGCTCGATGTCATCCCGCTGGTGCCCGCGCGCAGCTGCGACCGTGCCGTCGAGCTGGCGATCGAGCAGCTGACCGACCGGGTCGACCCCCGGGTCGAGCTGATCCCGCCGACCTACGTCAGCCGCGGCTCGCTCGCACCCCCGCCCACGTCCTGACCCCCGCCCCGACGCCAGGAGGCCCCGTCCGCCCACCATCGAAACGCATCGACTGTCGAAACGCATCGAACCCAGCACTACCTACGAGGAGGTAGGCACCATGAGCAGCAGGACCACCAGCAGGAGCAGGTACGGCCGGGCACGCATCGGCACCGCGGCGACGGTCGTGGGCGCCCTCGCCCTGGCCGCGTGCGGCGGGGCCGGGGACACCGGGGCCGGCGGCGGTGACTCCGGGGACCAGGTGCTGACGCTGTGGCACTTCGAGTCCGACACCAGCGCGATGGGCATCGCCTGGGACGAGGCCATCGCCACGTTCGAGGAGGAGACCGGCGCGACGGTCGAGTTCGAGGAGCGCAGCTTCGAGCAGATCCGCACCACCGCGAGCCAGGTCCTCAACTCCAGCGAGGCCCCGGACATCCTCGAGTACAACAAGGGCAACGCCACGGCCGGCCTGCTGGCCAGCCAGGGCCTGCTGAGCCCGCTGGACGACCAGGTCGAGGAGTACGGCTGGGACGACCAGCTCGCCCCCGCCCTGCAGACCACGGCCCGCTACGACGAGTCCGGGATCATGGGCTCCGGCAGCTGGTACGGCGTCCCCAACTACGGCGAGTTCGTCGAGTTCTACTACAACGAGGCGCTGTTCGCCGAGCACGGCGTCGAGGTCCCGACCAGCGTCGAGGAGCTCGAGGCCGCGATGGCGACCTTCACCGACGCCGGGGTCACGCCGCTGGCCCAGGCCGCCTCGGAGTACCCGCTGGGCCAGCTCTGGTACCAGCTCGCCCTGACGCAGGCCGACCGCGACTGGGTCGACGCCTACCAGCTGTACACCGACGACGTGGACTTCACCGGCGAGGAGATCACCTACGCCACCGAGACCCTCGCGGAGTGGACCGACGCCGGCTACATCAGCACCGACGCCACCGGCCTGGCGGCCGAGGACGCCGGCACGGCGTTCATCAACGGCGAGTACCCGATGTTCTTCTCCGGCAGCTGGTGGCACAACCGGTTCACGACCGAGATCTCCGGCTTCGAGTTCGGCACGTTCCTGTTCCCCGGGGCCGAGATGTCACCCGGGTCGGCCGGCAACATGTGGGTGATCCCCGTCGAGGCCCGCAACCCCGAGCTGGCGGCGCAGTTCATCGACATCACCATGCGCCCGGAGATCCAGGCCCTCATCGGCAACAACGGCGGCGTGCCCGTCGCGGCGGACCCCGCCGACATCACCGACGAGAAGAGCGCCGAGCTCATCGCGAACTTCAACACCCTGAACGACCGCGACGGCGTCGCGTTCTACCCGGACTGGCCCACCGCCACGTTCTACGACGACCTGAACGCCGGCCTGCAGGAGCTGCTCAACGGCACCCTCGAGCCCGCCGCGGTGCAGGAGCAGCTCGGTCAGCAGTACGCCGACGGCGTCTCCGACATCACGGGCTGATCCTGATGGCTGCCGTCACCGAACGGACCACCGCCGGGGAGCGCACCGCTCCCCGGCGGGGGCGGCCGAGCCAGATCCCGGGCCTGCGCGCCCACACCTACTGGATCTACCTCGTGCCCGGGCTGGCGCTGCTCACCCTCGTCATCCTCGTCCCGCTGGTCTGGAACGTGTACCTGACGTTCACGTCCTACCGGGGGATCCGGCCGCCGGAGCTCATCGGCCTGGACAACTGGGTCCGGCTGTTCGGCGACGCCACCTTCTGGCAGTCCTTCCAGAACTCCATCGCCATGATCGTGGCGATGGTCGTGGTGCCGACCGGCCTGGGCCTGGTGCTGGCGGCGATGCTGTTCGACCTGGTGGGACGCAAGTTCGGTGGCCGGGTGGCGAGCTTCCTGCGCGCCACCTACTACCTGCCGCAGATCCTGCCGTCGGTGATCGCCGCGATCGTCATCGGCTGGATCCTGCGCCCGCAGAACGGGGCGCTGAACACGTTCCTGGACGCGGTCGGGCTCGGTGCGCTGCAGGCCAACTGGCTGGGCGACCCGCGCTTCGCGCTGCCCAGCATCATGCTGGTGCTGGTCTGGGTGCAGATCGGCTACCCGGTGGTCATCTTCATGGCCGCGCTGCAGCGCGTCGACCCGGAGCTGTACGAGGCCGCGGAGCTCGACGGGGCCAACTGGTTCCAGCGCTTCCGGGCCATCACCGTCAGCATCATCCGCCCGGAGATCTTCGTGGTGGTCCTCACCTGCGCGATCGCCGCGCTCAAGGTGTTCGGCCCGGTCTACGCCCTCACCGGTGGCGGCCCGGGGACCTCGACCATCGTCCCCGCCTACTACGCCTACAGCCAGTTCTTCCAGTCCCAGCAGGTCGGCTACGGCGCCACCATCGCCACGGCCCTGACGGTCGTCATCGCGGTGCTCGCGGTCGCCTTCGTCATGGTGCAGAGCCGGCTCGAACGCCGTGAGGAGCAGGGGTCATGAGCGCACCCACGACCGACCAGACGACCGCGAGCCAGCCGCAGGCCGCGCCGCGCCCCGCCCCGGCCCCCCGTCGCCGCCGGCGTCGGCGCACCCTCGCCGACTGGCTGCTGCTGGGCGGGGCGGTGCTGGTCGGGCTCGTCATCGCCGTCCCGTTCTTCCTGATCCTGCTCAACTCGTTCAAGTCCCCGGCGGACTACAGCACCGGGGGGCCGCTGTCGTGGCCGTCCGCGCTGTACACCGACGGCATCGTGGCGTTCTGGGAACGGGTCGACTTCCCGCAGAAGCTGTGGAACAGCTTCGTCATCTCCGGCAGCGTCGCCGTTCTCGCCGTCGCCCTGTCGGTCCTAAACGCGTTCGCGCTCGGCATCGGCCGCGTCAAGGGCCGGATGTGGATCGTCCTGCTCATCCTGCTGGCCAACATGCTGCCGCAGGAGGTGCTGCTCTACCCGCTCTACTTCATGTTCCGCGAGGTCGGGCTCTACAACAGCATCTGGCCGGTCATCATCATCTTCACGGCCATCCAGATGGCGTTCGGCACCTACCTGCTGGCCGCCGTCTACGGCACGTTCCCCAAGGAGATGCTCGAGGCCGCCGCGCTCGACGGCGCCAACCGCCGGCAGATCCTGTGGCGCATCGTGTTCCCCATCACGCGGCCCACCCTCGCGGTGCTGCTGATCTTCTTCTTCATCTGGACCTGGAACGAGTTCCTCATCCCGCTGACGTTCCTCGTCAGCAACGCGGTCCAGACCGTCCCCGTGGCCGTGACGGTCCTGCAGGGCGACCGGATGATGGACGTCACGACGACGTCCGCGTCCGCGCTGCTGGGCCTCGTCCCCACCCTCGTGTTCTTCCTGATCTTCCAGCGCACCCTGACCAGGGGCATCACGGCAGGAGCAGTCAAGTAATGAAGTTCACCGACGGGTTCTGGCACACGCGCCCCGGCGTCGACGCCCAGCTCGCCCGCGAGGCGCACGACGTCGAGGCGGTGCCCTCGCCCGAGGGCGACCGCCTGGTCGTCCAGGCCCCCACCCGCGTCATCACCGGCCGCGGCGACACCCTCAACCGGCCCGTCCTCGCCGTCACGCTGTCCAGCCCGCTGGACGGCGTCATCCGGGTCCGGGTCGAGCACCACCGCGGCACCCCCGCCTCGCCCGGCTTCGACCTGGTCGGTGCCGAGAAGGGCCACGGCAGCGCCTGGACCGACGACGACGCCGGCTGGCTGGAGTCCGGTCCGCTGCGCGCGCGGATGGCCCGCGGCGCGCCGTGGGACCTCGCCTTCGAGGCCGACGGGCAGGTCCTCACCCGCAGCGGCGACAAGTCCGTCGGCTGGCTCGGCCTCGCTGCTGACGCCCCCGTCACCGCCGAGCCCGCGGGCGTCGCCGGCGTCAGCGTCGACGGCCTGGCCCCGGCGACGTGCTACGTGCGCACCCAGCTGGGCCTGGGCGTGGGCGAGCTGGTCTACGGCCTGGGGGAGCGGTTCGGCCCCCTGGTCAAGAACGGGCAGAGCGTCGACGTGTGGAACGCCGACGGCGGCACGTCCAGCGAGCAGGCCTACAAGAACGTGCCCTTCTACCTGACCAACCGCGGTTACGGCGTGCTGGTCAACCACCCCGAGCACGTGTCGTTCGAGGTGGGCAGCGAAGCCGTCGAGCAGGTCCAGTTCTCGGTCCCCGGCGAGACGCTGGAGTACCTGGTCATCGCCGGCCCGACCCCGGCGGAGGTGCTGCAGCGCTACACCCGGCTCACCGGCCGCCCGGCCCAGGTGCCCGCCTGGTCGTACGGGCTGTGGTTGTCGACGTCGTTCACCACCGACTACGACGAGGCAACCGTCAACCGCTTCATCGACGGGATGGCGGAGCGCGACCTGCCGCTGAGCGTCTTCCACTTCGACTGCTTCTGGATGCGCGAGTTCCGCTGGACCGACTTCGAGTGGGACCCGCGGGTGTTCCCGGACCCCGAGGGCATGCTGGCGCGCCTGCACGAGCGCGGGCTGCGGGTCAGCGCGTGGCTCAACCCCTACGTCGCGCAGCGGTCGTCGCTGTTCGACGAGGCCGCCGAGGCCGGGTACCTGGTGCGCCGGGTCGACGGCAGCGTCTGGCAGTGGGACATGTGGCAGGCCGGCATGGGCCTGGTGGACTTCACCAACCCCGCCGCGACCGCCTGGTTCCAGGACAAGGTCCGGGGTCTGCTGGCGCAGGGCGTCGACGCCATCAAGACCGACTTCGGCGAGCGCGTGCCCACCGACGTGGTCTGGCACGACGGCACCGACCCCGGCGTCATGCACAACTGGTACGCCCAGCTCTACAACCAGGCCGTGTTCGACGTGCTGGAGGAGGTCCGCGGGCAGGGCGAGGCCGTGCTGTTCGCGCGGTCGGCCACCACGGGCGGGCAGCGGATGCCGGTGCACTGGGGCGGCGACAGCTCCTCCTCGTTCGTGTCGATGGCCGAGAGCCTGCGCGGCGGGCTGTCGCTGGCCATGAGCGGGTTCGGGTTCTGGAGCCACGACATCGGCGGCTTCGAGGGCACCCCCGACCCGGCCGTGTTCAAGCGCTGGCTGGCGTTCGGGCTGATGTCGAGCCACTCACGCCTGCACGGCTCGCAGAGCTACCGGGTGCCGTGGGTCTTCGACGAGGCCGAGGACGCCGCGGACGTGACGACGGCGCCGGGGCAGAGCGCGGTCGAGGTGGCGCGCACGTTCACCACGCTCAAGCTGCGCCTCATGCCGTACCTGTTCCAGGTGGGGCTGCACGCCCACCAGCACGGCGTGCCGTTCATGCGGCCGATGCAGCTGGAGTTCCCCGGTGACCCGGCCGTGGACCACCTGGAGCGGCAGTACCTGCTGGGCCAAGACCTGCTGGTGGCCCCCGTGATGTCGGCCGACGGCCACGTCGACTACTACCTGCCGGCCGGCACGTGGACCAACCTGCTGACCGACGAGGTCGTCACGGGCGGGGCCTGGCGTCGCGAGCGGCACGACTTCGCGTCGCTGCCGTTGTGGGTGCGCGAGGACGCCGTCCTGGTCACCGGCGCACGGGACGACACCCCGGAGTACGACTACGCCCACGACGCCCTGCTCACCGTGTACCCCGGGGCCGTCGACCGCGACGTCGTGGTCACCCACCCGGGGACGGGCGCGGTCACCACGTTCCGGGTGCTCCGCGACGGCGACCGCGGGGCCACGGTCACGGCCGAGCCCGCGGTGCCGTTCCGCGCGCGCCTGGTCGGCGCGTCGGTCGTGACGGCCGTGGACGGGCGCGCGAGGCTCACCCGATGAGCGCGACCAGCACCGCGGGCCCCGGCCTGGGACCCGGGACCGGTCCGGAGGACTACCGCGGCCGCGGCCTGCAGCTGCCGCCCGGGTTCGTGCTCGGCTCCGCGACCGCCGCCTACCAGGTCGAGGGCGCGACCGACGAGGACGGCCGCGGCCCGAGCATCTGGGACACCTTCAGCCGCACCCCGGGCAAGGTGACCGACGACGACACCGGGGACGTGGCCGCCGACCAGTACCACCGCCTCGACGCGGACCTGGACCTGATGGCCGACCTGGGTCTGCACGCCTACCGGTTCTCGATCGCCTGGCCCCGTGTCCAGCCGACCGGGCGGGGCCCGGTCAACCAGGCGGGGCTCGACTTCTACCGCCGCCTGGTCGACGGGCTGCTCGCCCGCGGCATCGCGCCGGTCGCCACGCTCTACCACTGGGACCTGCCGCAGGCCCTGGAGGACTCCGGCGGCTGGCCGGCCCGCTCCACGGCCGAGGCGTTCGCGGAGTACGCGTCGCTGCTCGGCCGGGCGCTCGGCGACCGGGTCCACACCTGGACGACCATGAACGAGCCCTGGTGCAGCGCCTACCTGGGCTACGGCTCGGGCGCCCACGCCCCGGGCCGCACCGAGCCCGCGGCCGCCCTGGCCGCGGTGCACCACCTCAACCTGGGCCACGGCCTGGCGGTGCAGGCGCTACGGGCGACGTCCACGGGGACCCCGGACTACTCGACCACCCTCAACATGCACGTGTTCCGCGGCGACGGCGAGGGGGCCGCCGACGCGCTGCGCCAGGTCGACGGACTGGCCAACCGGGTGTTCCTGCAGCCCCTGCTCGAGGGCGGCTACCCGGCCGACGTCATCGCGGACACCGCGGCGGTCACCGACTGGTCGTTCGTCCACGACGGCGACGAGGACCTGGTGCGTCAGCCGCTGGACGTGCTGGGGGTCAACTACTACGCGACCACCCGGGTCCGCCGCTGGGACGGCACCTCGCCCCGGCAGATGGCCGACGGCCACAAGGACATGGGCGGGACGCCCTGGCCGGGCGCGGACGACGTGGAGTTCGTGACCCAGCCCGGCCCGTACACCGACATGGGCTGGAACATCGAGCCGGCGGGCCTGGAGGAGGTGCTGGTCGACCTGTCGCGGCGCTACCCGGACCTGCCCCTCATGGTCACCGAGAACGGGGCGGCCTTCGCCGACGAGGTGGTGCCGGACCCGAGCGCCCCCGGCGGGCGGGCGGTCCACGACGTGGAGCGCGTGGACTACCTGCGCCGGCACGTCACGGCGTGCCACCGAGCGATCGAGCGGGGGGTCGACCTGCGCGGCTACCTGGTGTGGTCCCTGCTGGACAACTTCGAGTGGGGCTACGGCTACTCCAAGCGGTTCGGCATCGTCCGGGTGGACTACGACACGCTGGAGCGGCTGCCCAAGGACAGCGCCGCCTGGTTCGCCGAGCTCGCCCGGTCCGGGCGGATCCCGGGCTGAGCCCGCACCGGGCCGGGCCTCACCACAGCCCGGTGTCGTCGAACCCCCCGACGGCCAGGCCGTCGGGGCGGGGCCCGTCCGGTCGGCGCGTCAGCAGCTGACGCACCCGCCGGACGGGCTCGCCGGCCCACCGCGCCGGCCACCCCGGTAGTCCGGGCACGCCCGCGCCGAGGCGGGTGATCGACGCCCCGTCCGGGCCGTAGGACGGGCGCCGGGGCAGCGTCCACGCCGACACCAGCCAGGTCGGCAGGTCCAGCAGGCCCAGGACGCGGGCCACCCGCTCGGACTCGATGTAGTGCTCGGGGTCCAACGACTCCGACAGCACGTCGCGCAGCGCACCCGCCACGCCCGGCACGCCGAAGGCCCGGGCCAGGGCCGGCGCGTGGTGGGCCCCGCGGGGGGAGTCCAGGTCCTCCGCGTCCAGCACGGACGGGTCGCTCAGGTAGCGCAGCGGCTCCGCGGCCGTGCCGGGGGCGGCGGCCGCGCCCGGGCCGTGCCCGGTGGGCAGGACCAGGGACAGCAGGCGGTCGCGCACGACCTCGACCACGAGGACCGGGCCGAACGGGTCCGCCAGGTCGGTGGCGAGGCCCTCCAGGTCGCGCCCGTCCGAGGCCACGAGCAGGTGCCTCGACGACGGCACGAGGACCACGTGGGCGTGCTCCTGCGGGCCCACCCAGCCGCTGAACCGGGCCCGGCGGGCGTGCTCCAGGACCGCCCCGTGCTCGCCCGTGAGCACCACCCCGCGGTAGGAGTGCCCGGCCGGGCCCCCGGCCTCCACCTCGACCCGTCCGACCACCACGGCGACCACCTCCGGGCTGAGGACGCACCCGTCGTGGGCACGTGCGTGCACAGATCACAGCACCGATGCCCGCCCGGTGGAACCGTCCATAGACTCGTCCCCGTGACCACCCCCACCGCGACGCGAGAGCACGAGACGGCGACGGGGGTCCTGCAGCGGGTCTTCGGCTACGACAGCTTCCGCCCCGGGCAGCAGGACGTCGTCGACCACGTCGTGGCCGGCGGGGACGCCCTGGTCCTGATGCCCACCGGGGGCGGCAAGTCCCTCTGCTACCAGGTGCCGGCCCTGGTGCGCCCCGGCACGGCGGTCGTCGTGTCCCCGCTCATCGCGCTCATGCAGGACCAGGTCGACGCGCTGACCACGCTGGGCGTGCGGGCCGGGTTCCTCAACTCCACCCAGGACCCGGGCACCCGGCGCGAGATGGAGCGCCGCTACGTCGACGGTGAGCTCGACCTGGTCTACCTGGCGCCCGAGGCGCTGCGCTCGCCGTCGACGCAGGCGCTGCTGGACCGCGGCCGGATCTCGCTGTTCGCCATCGACGAGGCCCACTGCGTGGCGCAGTGGGGCCACGACTTCCGCCCCGACTACCTCGCGCTGTCGATGCTGCACGAGCGCTGGCCCGACGTGCCCCGCATCGCGCTCACCGCCACGGCCACCACGCAGACCCGCGCCGAGATCGCGACCCGGCTCGACCTGACCGGGGCCCGGCACTTCGTGGCCAGCTTCGACCGGCCCAACATCCAGTACCGCATCGTGCCCAAGGCCGAGCCCCGCCGGCAGCTGCTGGAGCTGCTGCGCACCGAGCACCCCGGCGACGCGGGCATCGTCTACTGCCTGTCGCGGGCGTCGGTGGAGAAGGTCGCCGCGTTCCTGGTCGACAACGGCATCCAGGCGCTGCCGTACCACGCCGGCCTGGACGCAGGGACGCGGCTGGCCAACCAGCAGCGGTTCCTGCGCGAGGACGGCCTGGTCATGGTGGCGACCATCGCGTTCGGGATGGGCATCGACAAGCCCGACGTCCGCTTCGTCGCCCACCTCGACCTGCCCAAGTCCGTCGAGGGCTACTACCAGGAGACCGGTCGCGCCGGGCGTGACGGGCTGCCGTCCACCGCGTGGCTGGCGTACGGGCTGGCCGACGTGGTCCAGCAGCGGCGCATGATCGACACCTCCGACGGCGACCTGGCCCGCCGACGCGTGCTGTCCGCCCACCTGGACGCGATGCTCGCGCTCTGCGAGACGGCGGGCTGCCGGCGGGTCCGGCTGCTGGCCTACTTCGACCAGGCCAGCGAGCCCTGCGGCAACTGCGACACCTGCCTGAGCCCGCCCGAGACCTGGGACGGCACCGTGCCCGCGCAGAAGCTGCTGTCGACGGTGCTGCGCCTGCAGCGCGAGCGCGGGCAGTCCTTCGGGGCCGGTCAGTCGGTCGACATCCTGCTCGGCCGCACCACGGCGAAGGTCACCCAGCACCACCACGACGAGCTCAGCGTCTTCGGGATCGGGACCGAGCTGGACGAGGGGGAGTGGCGCGGCGTGGTCCGTCAGCTGCTGGCCCAGGGGTTGCTGGACGTGCAGGGCGAGTACGGCGTCCTGGCCCTGACCGCCGCGTCGGAGGACGTGCTGCGCGGCCGGGCCGAGGTGCGCCTGCGCAAGGAGGCCCCCCGCCGCGCCGGCGCCGGCCGGGGCGGGCGGAAGGCGCGCGCCGCGGCCGAGGACCTGCCGGCCGACGTGGCGCCGGTGTTCGAGCGGCTACGGGCCTGGCGGGCCGCCGCGGCCAAGGAGCGGGGCGTCCCGGCCTACGTCATCTTCCACGACGCCACGCTGCGGCAGGTCGCCCTGGAACGCCCGACCTCCCTGGACGGGCTGGGCGGGGTCAGCGGGGTGGGGCAGGCCAAGCTCGCGACGTACGGGGAGCAGCTGCTCGAGGCGCTCGCCGCCGACGGACCCGCCTGAGCCCGGGGCTCACCGCGCCCGGGTGTACCGCTTGAGCAGGCTGCCCCCACGGGACGGGGCAGGGTCCTCGACCGGGGTGCCGCGGGGGCCCGGGATCTGCCCGCCCATCGACGGCAACGACCCGACGGGGACGAGCTCCTGCAGGAAGCTGCGGCCGACCGCGGTCACCAGACCGGGGTCGTGGATGAGCACGAAGTCGTAGCGGCGGTCGGCGTCGTCGTCCCCCGGGTCGCCGCAGTCCCGGGCCACGAAGGCCGCCGAGTACCCGGCGCTGAGCACCGCGACGAACCACTCCTGACGCATCCGGCTGCCGACCTGGCGCTCGGTGACGGCGAAGCGCTCCGTGCTCTCGACCTCGGCGCCCTCGGCCAGCACGACCGTGAGGGCACTCAGTCCCGACAGCTCCTGCAGCGACGTCAGCCGCTCCGGCTGGTCGCCGTGACCGGACTGCAGGCCGACCAGCAGCACGAACGGGTCCGGCAGGACCCGGCAGCGCGCCTCGAGGTGCTCGACCATGTGCTCGAGCAGCCCGCGGCGGGCCCGCTCGACCGGGGCGCTCGCCGAGGCCACCTCGAACGGCGTGGCCCCGTCCAGCGGGGCCGGCTGCTGACGCAGCGGGACCACCGCCCGCGGTGCCGGCACCGAGTCCGGCAGCGGGCCGGGGCGGCCGTAGCGGTAGCCCTGGACGTACGTCGCGCCGAAGACCCGGGCCAGGTGCTCGTGCTCCTCGGTCTCGATGCCCTCGGCGAGGATGACGGCGCCGGTCCGTTCCGCGTAGGCGCGGACCGCCGCGGTGACGATGGCCGTGCGACGGTCCGGGAGCTGGTGGACCAACGACATGTCCAGCTTGACCACGTCGGGCATGAGCAGGGGCAGCAGCGCGAGCGACGACTCGTTGGGGCCGACGTCGTCCAGGGCGACGCCCCAGACGTCGCGGCGGGCCTGGTCCGCGGCGTGCAGCAGGTGGGTCACGTGCCCGTTCAGGTCCCGCTCCACCACCTCCAGGATGATGCGGAGCTCGCTGCGGGCGTGGGCGAGGGCGTTGACCAGGTGCGGCGGGCACTCGTGGTGCAGGCTCACGGGCTCCACGTTGATGAACCAGGACAGACCGGGGTGCAGGTCGGCCTGCGCGGCGGCGGCCATCGCGTTGACCCGGCACAACCAGTCCAGGTCGGCGAGGCGACCCGCGGCGGCGGCGGCCTCGATCAGCGCCATCGGGGCCTCCAGGTCGGTCCCGCTGGGGCCGCGCGACAGCGCCTCGAAACCCGCCACCGAACCGGTCGCCAGGTGCACCACCGGCTGGAACAGGGTCGTCACGGCGCCGGTGTCGATGACGCCGTGCACGGAGCGGTCGGCAAGGGTGCCCACGACCGCGGCGTCGGCCCCACCCACCGGCCCCGGCACCTCGGCGGTGCGGCGGCGGGAGTCCAGCAGCGCGACGACCGCCGTCCCCACCTTGGCGATCAGCTCCACCGAGGGGGCGGGGCTGGGGGCCTCGTTGGACGACCACGCGCACAGCACCCCCAGGGGCAGGCCCTCGAGCCCGACCAGCGGGACGGCCGCGTAGTAGCGGACGGCGCCGAGGCGACCGTCGACCCACGCGTTGTCGGCGAAGAACGGGTCGACGTCCGCGGCCGTGGTCAGGTACGACTGCCGGCCCGGGTAGGCCGCCGCCACCCGGTTGCACATGCTCGAGGAGCGCTCGACGACCTCCAGCGGCAGACCCGGGGTCCCGGCGATCCGGACCTGGCCCTCGCCGTCGAGCACGTGGACGGCGGCGAACTCCGCGCGCATCAGCCGCTGGGCCTGCACGACGAGAGCGGTGAGCTCCGGGTCCGGCCGCGCGGGCGGCGGGTCCAGCGGCAGCCCGTACCGCCGCACGGACTCCTGACGACGACGTTCGTTGGTGATCACGCGGCTCCACCCCTCGCGCGGGCAGGGCGAGCGACTTCTCCCGGCTCCGACACATCCTCATCGGCCGGGGGCACCCACCTCTTTAATCGTACGGCGGAACAAATTCGGGTCGGCTCGACGACGGCCGGACGCCCCCGCCCCGAGGTCGGGCGGGGGCGTCCGGTGCGGGGGTCAGCCGGGCCGGCTCACGGGGCGCAGCTGGCCGCCCGCTCGCGCACCGGCTCCAGGCACCGGAACAGCGTCGGGTTGACCACCGACGGCGGTTCCCGCAGCAGGCTGGCCTGCTCGTAGTCGTAGGCCAGGCTGAGCAGCGTGGCCTCCGAGAACGCCGTGCCCATGAAGGTCACGTTGCTCGGGCGGCCGTTGGTCGCGGTGTAGCCGGCCGGGACCGACACGCTGGGGTACCCGGCCCGGGCCGCGACCCCGGTCGTGCCCGACAGCGACACGACGGCGTCCAGGTCGTTCGTCTCCAGCACCGCGTCGATGTTCCCCCGGCTCTCCGCCAGGCCCCGGTCACGGTTGGCCTCGTAGGCGGCCAGCCGGGCCGGGTCCGTCAGGTCGACGGCCTCGGACTGCACGAGGATGGTCTGGCCGAACTTGACCTCCGGGCGCCCCTCGTTGAACGCGATGACGTCGCTCAGGGTGTCCATCGGGGCGTCGTCCGGCAGCCGGGAGAAGTAGGCGTTCAGGTCCCGCTCGAACTCGTCGAACAGGATGCCCGGGGCCGAGGTGTTGGGGACCGTGACGGGGACCAGGACGGCGCCCTCGGCCTGCAGGGTCGCCAGCGCCGCGGTGAACAGCGGGTTGTTGCTGCTGACGTAGCCCAGGCGGGCCCCCTCCAGCGAGGTGTCCGACAGCGCGTCGGCGTAGGAGAAGCCCACGAACGGCTCCGCGCCGACGGTCACCGGGTCCTCGGGGTCGACCGACACCAGGCCCTCCAGCAGCAGGGCCGCGTCCAGCACCGTCTTGGTCATCGGGCCGGCCGTGTCCTGGGTGGCGGAGATCGGGATGACGCCCGTGCGGCTGATCAGGCCCACGGTCGGCTTGACCGCGGCGAGCGAGTTGGCCTGGGCCGGGCTGAGGATCGAGCCGGAGGTCTCCGTGCCGATCCCGATCGGGGCGAGGCCCGCGGCGATGCCGGCGCCCGTGCCCGAGCTGGACCCGCTGGGGGTGACGCTCGCGTCGTAGGGGTTGAGCACCTGCCCGCCGAGCGAGCTGTAGCCGCTGGGCATGCCGCTCGTCATGAAGTTGGCGAACTCGCTCAGGTTGGTCTTGCCCACGATCACCGCCCCTGCGTCCTCCAGGGCGGTGACGAGCGGGGCGTCGGTGGCGGGGTAGCTGTCCTCCAGCGCGATCGACCCGGCGGTGGTGGGCATGCCCGCCACGTCGATGTTGTCCTTCAGCAGCACGGGGACGCCGTGCAGCGGGCCCGGGTCACGCCCGATCCGCAGGTCGCGGTCGCGCAGCCGCGCGTCGGCGGCGGCGCTGGGATTGAGGGACCGGACGGCGTTCAGCGAGGGGCCGTCGGTGTTCAGCATCGAGATGCGGTCCAGGTACGCGCGGGTCAGCTGCAGGCTGGACACCTCGCCGCTCACGACCATCTCGCGCAGGTCGGCCGCGGTGGCCGTCTCCAGGTCGAGGTCGGCCACGACGGCGCGCGCCGCAGAGGTGGGTGGGACGGCACCGAGGGGCGTGGCGCCCGGCAGCGCGACGAGCGCGCCGGACGACACCGCCACGGTGGCCACGAACGCTCCGGCCGCGGCTGCGGCTCGGGTGGACAGGGAACGCGTCATCGCTGGCTCCAGGGGTGGCACGGGGGTGGGGGGACCCGGTGACGCTACGTAGGCCATGAGTCGACGACATGTCGGGACCGGTCCCGACACGCCGGGCCGGGTCACCCGCACGTGACGGTCCTGTCACAGCCGGGTGACACGGCGTGTCGCGGGTGGGGCCGCGGTCCGGGCGACGGGCCACGCCGACGAACCTCTACCGTTGCGGCCATGACCCAGACCGTCCCGGAACCGCTGGACCCGAACGCCCCGCCCGCGCCGACCACCCCGGCGGCACCCGCGGTTCCCACGGGCCCCGCAGTCACGGTGGCGGTCGGCGGTACCGCGGTCGAGGTCCCCGGGGGCAGCAGCGCCACCGACGCGCTCGACGCGGCCGGTGTGCTGTCCCGTGACGTCGTCGTCGCCCGGGTCGACGGGGAGCTGCGCGACCTCGACCACGTGCTGTCCGGCGGTGAGACGGTCGAACCGGTCGCCAGCTCCGACCCCGAGGGCCTGGCCGTGCTGCGCCACTCCGCCGCCCACGTGCTCGCCCAGGCCGTCCAGCAGGTCCGCCCGGACGCCAGGCTCGGCATCGGCCCGCCGGTGACCGACGGCTTCTACTACGACTTCGACGTCGCCGAGCCCTTCACCCCCGAGGACGTCAAGGCCCTCGAGAAGGCCATGCAGCGCATCGTCAAGGAGGGCCAGACCTTCCGGCGCCGGGTCGTGACCGAGGACGAGGCCCGCGCCGAGCTGGTCGACGAGCCGTACAAGCTCGAGCTGATCGGCCTCAAGGGCCCGGACGCGGCCGAGGCCGCCGAGGGGGCCGACGCCGAGGTCGGCGGGGCCGAGCTGACCATCTACGACAACGTGCGCCGCGGCGGCGAGGTCGCCTGGAAGGACCTGTGCCGCGGGCCCCACGTGCCCAGCACCCGGGTCCTGGGCAACGGCTGGAAGCTGATGCGCACCGCGGCCGCCTACTGGCGCGGTGACTCCGCCAACCAGCAGCTGCAGCGCGTCTACGGCACGGCCTGGCCCACCAAGGAGGAGCTGACCGCCTACACCGAGCGCCTGGCCGAGGCCGAGAAGCGCGACCACCGTCGCCTCGGCAGCGAGCTCGACCTGTTCAGCTTCCCGGAGGAGATCGGCTCGGGCCTGGCGGTGTTCCACCCCAAGGGCGGGATCATCCGGCGCGAGATGGAGGACTACTCGCGGCGGCGCCACGAGGAGGCCGGGTACGACTTCGTCAACTCCCCGCACATCACCAAGGCCGCGCTGTTCGAGACGTCCGGGCACCTCGACTGGTACGCGGACGGCATGTACCCGCCCATGCACCTGGACTCCGAGCACAACGCCGACGGCACGGTGCGTCGGCCGGGGCAGGACTACTACCTCAAGCCCATGAACTGCCCGATGCACAACCTCATCTACCGCTCGCGGGGCCGGTCGTACCGCGAGCTGCCGTTGCGGATGTTCGAGTTCGGCACCGTCTACCGCTACGAGAAGTCCGGCGTGGTGCACGGCATGACCCGGGCCCGCGGCTTCACGCAGGACGACGCCCACATCTTCTGCACCCGCGAGCAGATGAAGGACGAGCTGAGCAGCCTGCTCACCTTCGTCCTGCAGCTGCTCAAGGACTACGGCCTCGACGACTTCTACCTCGAGCTGTCGACCCGCAACCCGGACAAGACCGTCGGGGACGAGGAGACCTGGGACGAGGCCACCCGCACCCTGGCCGAGGTGGCCGAGGCGTCGGGGCTGCACCTGGAGCCGGACCCCGGCGGCGCCGCGTTCTACGGGCCCAAGATCTCCGTGCAGGCCCGGGACGCCATCGGCCGCACCTGGCAGATGTCGACCATCCAGCTGGACTTCAACCTGCCGGAGCGGTTCGAGCTGGAGTACCAGGCCTCCGACGGCACCCGCCAGCGGCCCGTCATGATCCACCGGGCCCTGTTCGGGTCCATCGAGCGGTTCTTCGCCGTGCTCACCGAGCACTACGCCGGCGCGTTCCCCCCGTGGCTCGCGCCCGTGCAGGTGGTCGGCATCCCCGTCGCCGAGGAGTTCGCGCCGCACCTGGAGCACGTCGCCGGGCTGCTGCGGGAGCAGGGGGTCAGGGTGCAGGTCGACACCTCCGACGACCGGATGCCCAAGAAGATCCGCACCCACACCAAGCAGAAGGTCCCGTTCCAGCTGATCGCCGGGGCCGACGACGTCGCGGCGGGGGCGGTGTCGTTCCGCTACCGCGACGGCCGGCAGGACAACACCGTGCCGGTGGCCGACGCCGTGGCCCGCATCGTCGAGGCCGTGCGCACGCGCGCGCAGGTGTGAGCACCTCGACGACGCCCGGGCCCGACCAGCCCGGCCCGGGCACGCCAGCGGCGGGACCCGAGGACCCGGCGACCCTGGCCGGGGCCCCCGACGCGTTCCAACGCCTGTGGACCCCGCACCGCTGGGCCTACCTGTCGGGGGAGAACAAGCCCGCCGACGACAGCGAGGGGCAGTGCCCGTTCTGCCGCGCCCAGACGCGACCGGACGACGAGGCGCTGGTGGTCGCCCGGGGCGAGCTGGCCTTCGTGGTGCTGAACCTCTACCCCTACAACCCGGGCCACCTCATGGTCTGCCCGAACCGGCACGTCGCCGACTACTCCGACCTGGGCGAGGCCGAGGTGGCCGAGGTGGGGGCGCTGACCCAGTCCGCCATGCGGGTGCTGCGCGCGGTGTCGCACCCCCACGGCTTCAACCTGGGGATGAACCAGGGCCCGGTGGCCGGGGCGGGGGTCGCGGCGCACCTGCACCAGCACGTGGTGCCGCGCTGGGGCGGGGACTCGAACTTCCTGCCCATCGTCGGGCGCACCAAGGCCGTCCCGGTGCTCCTGGCCGACACCCGGACGCTGCTGGCCCAGGCGTGGGAGGCCGCGTGCTAGCCCGTCGCCTCCGCGGCACCGTCCGGCTGCTCCTCAGCGCACCGGCGCGCGGCATCGTCGCGCTCGGCATCGGGCCCAACGCCGTCACGGTGGTCGGGACGCTGGGCGTGGTGATCAGCGCGTTCTGGTTCTGGCCCGCCGGTCGGCTCGAGGTCGGGGCCTGGCTGATCTTCCTGTTCGCCATGTTCGACTCCCTCGACGGGACCGTGGCACGGCTGTCGGGCAAGTCGACCCAGTGGGGCTCGTTCCTGGACTCGACGCTGGACCGGGTCGCCGACGCCAGCATCTTCGGGGCGCTCGCGGTGTACTTCCACCTGCAGGGCGACACCGTGGGCGTGGTGCTGTCGGTGCTCGTCGTGGGGGCCGGGGCGCTGGTGCCGTACGCCCGGGCCAAGGCCGAGTCGTTCGGGGTGGTGGCCGACAACGGCATCGCCGAGCGTGGGGACCGGCTGGCCGTCGGCATCCTCGCGGTCTGGTCGGTGCAGGCGCTCGGCGTGCCCGTGCTGGTCCTGCACGTCGTGCTGGGCCTGCTCCTGCTCGCCAGCCTGGTCACCACCGTGCAGCGCGGGGCCCGGGTGCACGCGGCCGTCGGTCGGACCCCGGTGGACGTCCCGGCCCCCGGGCCGCGGTGAGCCCGGTCGGCGACCGGCTCACCGCGTGGTCGTACCTGACGGCCTGGCGGGCGGTCCGGCTGCTGCCCGAGCGCACGGCCTACGGCGCCGCGCGGCTGGTGGCGCGGCTCCTGCTGCGCCGCGGCGGACGCCCCGTCCGTCGGCTGCGGGACAACCTGGCCCGCGCCGTCCCGGACGCCGGTCCCGAGCAGCTGCGGAGGTTGACGGGACAGGCGCTGGAGTCCTACCTGCGCTACTGGGTGGACGCCTTCCGGCTGCCGGACTGGGACGAGCGGCGCATCGTGGGCACCATCCGCACCGAGGGCGAGCAGGCGGTCCGGGACGCGCTGGACGGCGGCCGCGGCGTCGTCGGGGCGCTGGCCCACCTGGGCAACTGGGACCACGCCGGGGCCTGGTCGCACCTGCGCCTGACCACCGTCACCACCGTCGCGGAACGGCTGCGGCCGGACTCGGTGTTCCAGCGCTTCCTCCGCTTCCGCACCGGCCTCGGCATCGAGATCCTCGCCCACCCCCACCGCGGTGACCGGCCCGCCGGGGCGCCGCCCGCCGGACCCTCGGTCACCGAGGTGCTGGAGCAGCGGCTGCGGGATGGCCGCTTCGTGCCGCTGCTGTCGGACCGGGACCTGTCCGGGCGCGGCGTCGTGGTGGACCTGCTCGGCGAACCGGCCCGGGTGGCGTCCGGTCCGGCCGTGCTCGCCGGCCGGACCGGGGCCCTGCTGCTACCCGTCGGCATCGCCTACGAGCCCTCGACCGCGTCGCCGTCGGGCTGGGCGACGGTGGTCCGGTTCCTCGAGCCGTTCGAGGTGCCGGACGACTCGCCGCAGCAGGTGGCGGTCGCGATGCAGCGGGTCGCCGACGCCCTTGGTGAGCAGATCCGTCGTGACCCGGCCGACTGGCACATGCTGCAGGCGGTGTTCGTCCGGGACGTCGGCCACGAGCCCGCCCCGTGGTGAGCGGGCCGTGGTGAGCGGGCCGTGGTGAGCGGGCCGCTGCGGGTCGGCCTGGTCTGCCCGTACGACCTGGACGTCCCCGGCGGGGTCCGTGAGCAGGTGCTCGGTCTGGCCGGGACCCTGCTGCGCTCCGGCCACGACGTCAGCGTGCTGGCGCCCCGGGCCCGAGGAGCGCCCTCGCGGCAGGTGATGGCCGGGGTGACCGTGCACAGCGCCGGGCCGGCGCTGCCGCTGCCGTCCAACGGCTCGACCGCCCGCCTGGGCGTCGGGGTCAGGGCCCGGGCCCGGGCCGCCGCCTGGACCGACGGCGGTCCCGGCGGGGCCTTCGACGTCGTCCACGTGCACGAGCCCATCCCGCCCGGCATCGGCCACACCGTGCTGCGCCGCCTGGCCGCGGCCCGCGACCGGACGGGGGAGCAGGGACCCGCGGTGGTGGCCACGGTCCACGTGTCCATGTCGCCGCGGCCCGCCGGGCGGTCCCGCAGCCTGCGCACCGCGTCCCGGCACGTCGGCTCGGTGCTGCGCGACGTCGACGTGCTGACCGCGGTGAGCGAGCACGCCCGGCGGACCCTGGTCGACCACCTGGGCCGGGTCCCGCTGGTGGTGCCCAACGGGGTCGACGTGGCGGGCTGGGCCTCGGCCGTGCCGAGGCGGGCCGGGGACGGGCCGGTGGTGCTGGTGCTGGGGCGGGCCGACGAGCCGCGCAAGGGCGTCGACGTCCTGCTGCGCGCCTGGCCGAGGGTGCGCCAGCAGGTGCCCCGGGCCCGTCTCGTGGTCGTCGGGCCGGCCCGCG
>NZ_JBPKAO010000015.1:0-77582 GCF_051216895.1 Aquipuribacter aurantiacus | reverse complement strand
CCCCCCCGCGCCGAGCTCGGCGCCGGCGGGGGCGGGCAGGGCGTGCAGCTGGCGGGCACCGTCGACGAGGCCGACAAGCGGGCCCTGGTCGCCGGGGCCGACGTGCTCGTCGCGCCCCACCGCGGCGGGGAGAGCTTCGGCATCGTCCTGGTCGAGGCGATGGCCACCGGCACCCCCGTCGTCGCCTCCGACCTGCCCGCGTTCCGGGACGTCATGGCCGGGACCGGGACGCTGGTGCGACCGGGCGACCCCGCCGCGCTGGCCCGGGCCGTGGTCGAGGTGCTGCTGGCCCCGGCCGACGCGGCCGGGGCGGAGCGGGCGGCGGTCCGGCGACGGGCGGCGGGGTACGACTGGCCGGTGGTCGGGGCCGCGTGGGCCGAGGTCTACGAGCTCGCCCGGGAGGTGGCCGGGGGGCCGGGAGCCGCCCGGGCCAGGCTCCGCCGGGAGCTGCTCGACCGGGCCGTCGCGGCGGCCGAGCACGCCGCCGCGGGACTGCTCGCCGACCACCCGGGGGCCCCGGGGCTGGCCCGCGCGGCGCACGACGCCGGCGACCCCGACGACCTGGCGGCGCAGAGCCGGCTCACCGCCCTGGTCCGCTCCGGGGTCCTGGCCCCGCCCGTCGCCACGGACCTGTCCCGGTCCACGGACCGGGTGGCGGCCGTGAGGACCCTGGCCAACGACGTGGCCCGGCGCCGCGGGGAGCCCACGACCGAGCTCGACGACGACGCGGGCGGTCCCGGCACCTCCCGGGGGTCGTGGCCCTGGTGCCCTAGCCTCGACGGGTGCTGAGGACCCGGCCCGCCGCCACCGCGCGACGCCGCCGGGCGGCACCGGCGGTCGCCGTCCTGCTGCTGCCGCTGCTCGCCGCCTGCGGGGTGGGGGCGGGCGACGACACGCTCGACGACCAGAGCGGGGTCGTCGCCCCGTCGGGGCTGCCGGTGCCCCTGGCCAGCGGGCCCCGGGTCGGCGCGTCCGGCACCGCCAACGCGCTCACCGGCGAGGCCGTGCCCGACGGCCGGGTGCTCGCCGTCAAGATCGACAACACCGATGCCGCGCTGCCCCAGGCCGGGCTCAACGAGGCCGACCTGGTCTACGTGGAGGAGGTCGAAGGCGGCCTCACCCGCCTGGTGGCCCTGTTCCAGACCGAGATGCCCGCACGGATCGGACCGGTCCGCTCGGCCCGCTCCAGCGAAGTGGCCATCCTCACCAACCACGGCCCCGTCGCGCTCGCGTTCGCCGGGGCCAACGCCGGGGTCCTGGAGGAGCTGTCCGCCACCGACCTGCAGCTGGTGTCGTCGGGGGCCGGGTCGGAGGGCTTCATCCGGGACCCCTCGCGGGACGGCCCGTACGACGTCATCGGTGACGGCACGTCCCTGCTGCGTCGCGTCCCCGGGTCCGGTGTCGCGCAGGACGTCGGGCTGCGCTTCGGCCCGGTGGGCGCGGGCGCTCGCCCCACCAGCGCAGGCACGTACGCCTGGCCGGCCTCGACGGTGGAGTTCTCGTGGTCGGACACCGACGAGGCGTGGGTGCAGCAGCGGGACGGGGAGGCCGCCGTGGACGAGGAGGGGGAGCCGGTACGCGCCGACAACGTCCTGTTCATGGACGTGCCGGTGCTGGGCACCGACTACGTCGACGTCAACGGAGCCCCCAGCCCCCGGGTGAGTCCCGTCGGGACGGGGACGGTCACCCTGCTGCGCGACGGCGTGGCCCTGACGGGCAGCTGGGCGCGGGAGTCCGAGGCCGACCCGACCAGCTTCACCGACGCCGCCGGCGGGGACCTGCTGCTCGACGTGGGGACCACCTGGGTCGTCCTCGTGCCGCAGGGCGACACGGCCACCCTCACCGGCGGCTGACCCCGTTCGGGGTGCGCCCCCGGGCGAACCTACGATGGTCCCCATGAGCGACCCCAGCACCCCCGGCCCCAGCACCCCTGGCGCACACACCTCCGTCACCGGTACCGACCTCGTCAAGCGCGGCATGGCCGACATGCTCAAGGGCGGCGTCATCATGGACGTCGTCGACGTCCAGCAGGCGAAGATCGCCGAGGACGCCGGCGCCGTGGCCGTCATGGCCCTCGAACGGGTCCCGGCCGACATCCGCGCCGAGGGCGGCATCTCCCGGATGAGCGACCCCGACATGATCGACGCCATCATCGGCGCCGTCTCCATCCCCGTCATGGCCAAGGCCCGGATCGGGCACTTCGTCGAGGCGCGGGTCCTGCAGAGCCTCGGCGTCGACTACGTCGACGAGTCCGAGGTGCTGTCCCCGGCGGACTACGCCCACCACATCGACAAGTGGCCCTTCACGGTGCCCTTCGTCTGCGGCGCCACCAACCTGGGCGAGGCGTTGCGCCGGCTCAGCGAGGGCGCGGCCATGATCCGCTCCAAGGGCGAGGCGGGCACGGGCGACGTCAGCCAGGCCACCACCCACATGCGCACCATCGGCGGGGAGATCCGCCGGCTGTCCTCGCTCAGCGAGGACGAGCTCTACGTGGCGGCCAAGGAGCTGCAGGCGCCGCTGCCGCTGGTGCGGGAGGTCGCCCGCGAGGGCCGCCTGCCGGTCGTGCTGTTCACCGCCGGCGGCATCGCCACCCCCGCCGACGCGGCCATGATGATGCAGCTGGGCGCGGACGGCGTCTTCGTCGGCTCCGGCATCTTCAAGTCCGGCGACCCGGTGGCCCGCGCCGAGGCCATCGTCAAGGCCACCACGTTCCACGACGACCCCGACGTCATCGCCAAGGTCTCCCGCGGGCTGGGCGACGCGATGGTCGGGATCAACGTCGACGAGCTGCCTGCGCCTCACCGGCTCGCCGAGCGCGGCTGGTGACCTCTCGGCCGAGGCGGGTGGCCTGAGCGCCGCCCGCCCGGCCGAGGTCCGCGGCGCGGAGCAGGGTCCGCTCGAGCCAGCGCATCAGCCGGGCCTGGACCTCGGGGCGGTGCAGCCGCCGGGTGAGGGCCTCCGCGCCCACCGCGGCGAGTGCGGACACCACGATCAGGGGCAGCGCGGCCAGGAACCCGTTGAGCAGCAGGACACCGAGCACGACCAGCACCGCGGCCGTCACGACGATGCCGCCCACCAGCCGCAGGTCCTCCCGCCGCACCTCGCTGCCGAGCACACGCGCAGCCAGGACGTCCGTGCCCGGGCGCAGCAGCACGACGGACACGCCGACGAGCAGGGCCTGGATCAGGAGGAACGTCATGAGCGCCACAGCCCAAGGGTCGCACGTCCAGGGGGCCCTCACCGGCGTGTCCACCGCTGTGTCGCCCACCGGTCCGACGGGTGCGCCGACCGGTCCGACGGGTGCGGTCACCGGTCCCGGGACGCCCGCGGTCGTGGGCGTCCTGGCGGTCCAGGGCGACGTCAGGGAGCACGTGGCGGTGCTCCGTCGACTCGGGGCCGAGGTGGTCCTCGTCCGGCGACCCGCCGAGCTGGAGCGGGTGGACGCGCTCGTCCTGCCGGGCGGTGAGTCGACCGCCATCGACCGGCTGGTGCGGGCCTTCGACCTGCAGGGGCCGCTGCGGTCCCGGATCCGGGCCGGCATGCCGGTCCTGGGGTCCTGCGCCGGGATGATCCTGCTCGCGGACCGGCTGACCGAGACCGCCGCCGGCCAGCAGACGCTCGGCGGCATCGACATGACGGTGCGGCGCAACGGGTTCGGTCGCCAGGTGGACAGCTTCGAGACCGACCTCGACGTGGTCGGCCTGACCGGGCCGGCCGTGCACGCGGTCTTCATCCGCGCCCCGCAGGTGGTCCAGGTGGGCCCGCAGGTGCAGGTGCTCGCCAGGGTCGCCCGGCCCGGCTCGGGCGATACCATCGTCGCCGTGCGGCAGGGCACGCTGCTCGCCACCGCGTTCCACCCCGAGGTGTCGGGGGACGACCGGTTCCACCGGGTCCTCGTGGAGCTCGCGGGGCAGGCGCACGACGCAGCCGGACCGCGGACGACGAAGGAGACGTGAACGATGTCGGGTCACTCCAAGTGGGCGACGACCAAGCACAAGAAGGCTTCGGTCGACGCCAAGCGAGCCAAGCTCTTCGCCAAGATGATCAAGAACATCGAGGTCGCGGCCCGGACGGGCGGCGGTGACGTCGCGGGCAACCCGACGCTCTTCGACGCCATCCAGAAGGCCAAGAAGTCCTCGGTGCCCAGCGACAACATCGAGCGGGCGGTCAAGCGGGGCTCCGGGGCGGACTCCGGCGGCGCCGACTACTCGACGATCATGTACGAGGGCTACGCGGCCGGCGGCGTCGCCGTGCTCATCGAGTGCCTCACCGACAACCGCAACCGCGCCGCCAGCGACGTGCGCGTGGCGGTCACCCGCAACAGCGGCACCATGGCCGACCCGGGCAGCGTGTCGTTCCTCTTCACCCGCAAGGGTGTCGTCGTGCTGGCCAAGGACCAGAACGGCGGCCTGACCGAGGACGACGTCCTGGCCGCGGTGCTCGACGCCGGCGCCGAGGACGTCAACGACCTGGGCGAGGCGTTCGAGGTCATCAGCGAGGCCACCGACCTGGTCGCGGTCCGCACCGCCCTGCAGGACGCCGGTATCGACTACGACTCCGCCGAGGCGTCGTTCGTGCCGGCCACCCAGGTACCCGTCGACGCCGAGACCGCGGGCAAGGTGTTCCGGCTCATCGACGCGCTCGAGGACTCCGACGACGTGCAGAACGTCTACTCCAACGTCGACGTGTCCGACGAGGTGCTGGCCGAGCTCGAGCTCGTCGGCTGACGCGGGCCGACCCCGGGTCCGCGGTCGGGTCCGGGCGCGCCTGCGCCCGGACGCCCCGCGACCGGGGCAGGCTGTCGGCGTGCGTGTGCTGGCGGTCGACCCGGGACTCACCCGCTGCGGGGTGGCCGTCGTCGACGGCGGCACCGGGCACCGGGCCACGCTGGTCCACGTCGGCGTGGTCCGGACGGCCCTGGAGCTGGAGACCGGCGACCGGCTGGCGCAGGTCCACACCGAGCTCACCGCCCTGATGGCCGAGCACCGCCCGGACGTCGTCGCGGTGGAGCGGGTGTTCGCGCAGCACAACGTCCGCAGCGTCATGGGCACGGCCCAGGCCGCCGGCATCGTCATGCTCGTCGCGTCCCAGGCCGGGGTCCGTCTGGCCATGCACACCCCGTCCGAGGTCAAGGCGGCCGTCACCGGGTCCGGCCGGGCCGACAAGGCGCAGGTGGGGTTCATGGTCGCCAAGATCCTGGGCCTGGCGGCCGCGCCCAAGCCGGCCGACGCCTCCGACGCCGTCGCCCTCGCGCTGTGCCAGCTGTGGCGCGGGCGGGCCGCGAGCCGTCTGGCCGCCGCCACCGGCGCGCCGCGACGAGGGGCCTGAGCCCGCCCGCTAGCGTGTCGTACACGTGTTCGGAACCAGCAGCGGAGGTCCCATGCTCGCCGAGGTCAACGGCCAGGTGCTGAGCACCCGGCTGGACGGTGCCGTCGTCGCGGTCGGAGGTCTGGGCCTGCTGGTCCGGGCCACGCCCCGCACCCTGGCGGGTCTGCGCCCCGGGTCACCGGCGCGGCTCGCGACGTCGCTGGTCGTGCGGGAGGACTCCCTGACGCTGTTCGGGTTCGCCGAGGACGACGAGCGCGACGTCTTCGAGCTGCTGCAGACCGTCAGTGGCGTCGGGCCCCGGCTCGCCCTGGCCGTGCTCGCCGTCCTCGAGCCCGACGACCTGCGCCGCGGCGTCGCGGCCGGCGACGAGGCCACGCTGATGAAGGTCCCCGGCATCGGCCGCAAGGGCGCCCAGCGGATGCTGCTGGAGCTGGGGGACCGGCTGGGACCGCCGCACTCCGCGACCGGTCCCGCGCCGCGGCCGCAGACGGCCGGTGGTGACGGCACCGGCGGGGGGACCCGCGAGCAGGTCGTGGCGGCGCTGGTCGGCCTGGGCTGGGCGAGCAGGCAGTCGGAGGAGGCCGTCGACGGGGTCCTCGCGGCCGACGGCGGCGACGAGGCCCGGGAGCCGGCCGACCTGCTGCGCACCGCCCTGCGCGGGCTGGCCCGCACGTGAACGGCGACCTCACCGGCCACCTGGACGAGGCCTCGTTCGCCGACGAGGGGCCGGTCGCCGGGCTGGCCCGCGAGGTGGACCCCGAGGTCAACCCGGGCGAGATGGCGGAGGAGTCGGCCCTACGACCGAAGTCCCTGGACGAGTTCGTCGGTCAGCCCGTCGTCCGGCGCCAGCTGGGCCTGGTCCTGGAGGCGGCCAAGCGGCGGGGCGGGGCGCCGGACCACGTGCTGCTCGCCGGGCCGCCGGGACTGGGCAAGACCACGCTGGCGATGATCGTCGGGGTCGAGCTGGGGGTGCCGGTACGGGTCACCAGCGGCCCCGCGCTGCAGCACGCCGGCGACCTGGCCGCGATCCTGTCCTCCCTCGACGAGCACGAGGTGCTGTTCCTGGACGAGATCCATCGGATGGCGCGGGCGGCCGAGGAGATGCTCTACCTGGCGATGGAGGACTTCCGGGTGGACGTCGTCGTCGGCAAGGGCCCCGGTGCCACCGCCATCCCGCTGCCGCTGCCCCGCTTCACCCTGGTCGGCGCGACCACCAGGGCCGGCATGCTGCCCTCGCCGCTGCGTGACCGGTTCGGGTTCACCGGGCACCTCGACTTCTACGACCAGGCCGACCTGACCCGGGTGCTGGAGCGCAGCTCCCGGCTGCTGGGGGTCGACCTCGCCCCCGACGCGGCCCGCGAGATCGCCGGCCGGTCCCGGGGGACGCCCCGGATCGCCAACCGGCTGCTGCGCCGGGTGCGGGACTACGGCGAGGTGCACGGCTCCGGCGACGGGTCGGTCCACCTGGGCGACGCCCGGGCGGCGCTGGAGCTGTTCGCCGTGGACCGGCTCGGCCTGGACCGCCTGGACACCGCGGTGCTGGACGCGCTGTGCCGCCGGTTCGGGGGAGGTCCCGTGGGTCTGTCGACGCTGGCGCTGACCGTGGGGGAGGAACCGGAGACGGTGGAGACCGTCTGCGAGCCGTTCCTGCTGCGGCAGGGCTTCCTGGCCCGGACGCCGCGCGGGCGCGTCGCGCTCCCGGCGGCCTGGCAGCACCTGGGGCTCACCCCGCCGGTGCAGTCCGTCGGGGGGGTCGGGACCGGTCCGGGGACCGATCCGGACGACGCCCCGCTGTGGAGGGAGTTCGGCGAGGGCGGTCGGCTCGCCTAGACTCCCGCGGGAGCTCCGGGACTCACGGGGCTGACGTGCGCCGTCGCCTGTCGCCGGCCGATCGGAAGGACCCTCTGTTGGATCCCGTCTCCCTGCTGCTGGTCGGCGGGCTCGTCCTCATCCTGGTCATGCAGTTCAGCCGGGTCCGCAAGCAGCAGCAGGCGGTCAAGCAGACCCAGGCCGGGCTCGAGGTCGGGGTGGACGTGCTCACCGCGGCCGGCATGGTGGCCACCGTGGTGACCGTGGACGAGGCGACCATCACCCTCCGCGGGCCGGACGGCAACTTGTCGCGCTGGGTCAAGGGCGCGGTGGTCCGGGTCCTGCCCGACACCGACCCGGCCTCCTCGCGCTACCAGGCCCCGGCGACGACGGACCCGACGGACCCGACCGGCACCGGCACCGGCACCACCGACACGGGGGCCGTCGACGACGACGGCAACCCTCGACACCAGGACTGAGAGAACCGTGACCACGACCACCCGACGGTCGCGCCCCGGGCGCACCCTGATCTTCCTCGCCGTGATCGTGGCGATCATCTTCGGCATCGTGGCCGGCGGCGCCATCGCCTCCGACGCCCGGTGGACGCCCGGCCTCGCCCTCGACCTGGAGGGCGGCACGCAGATCATCCTCGAGCCCGAGGCCGAGGAGGGCGCCGACATCCCCGCGGAGTCCGTCGAGCAGGCCGTGGAGATCATCCGGCAGCGCGTCAACGGTTCCGGCGTCACCGAGGCCGAGGTCACGCAGCAGGGCGCCAACAACATCGTGGTCGCGCTCCCCGGACAGGCCGACGAGGCCACGCTGGACCTGGTGCGTCAGTCCGCGCAGCTCGAGATGCGGCCCGTGCTGCTCACCGGCTCCGGCTTCGACCCGAGCCTGCTCGAGCCGACCGCCGAGCCGACCGCCGAGCCGTCCGACGGCGCCTCGGCGCCTGCGGTCGACCCGAGCGCCCCGGCGGAGGACCCGAGCGCACCCCCGTCGATCACCCCGGGCGGGACCACCGAGCCCAGCGCCCCCGCCACCCAGGGGCGGGCGCTCCCGCGGGCCGACCTGTCCGCCGCCGGCGCGGCCACCGCGCCCACCCCGGCCGCGACCGAGGTCCCCGTCGCCGAGCCGACCGACGCCGCGCAGCCGACCGACGCCCCGGTGGCGACCGGTGAGCCGGCCCCGGTCCCCGTCGACCCCTCGGCCGCCCCCGCGCCCGAGCCGACCGGCCCGTCCGACCTCGCCTACATCACCCCCGAGGTCTCCCAGGCCTTCGCCGCCCTCACCTGCATCGACCCGACCGCCGTCGACCCCGACAACCCCGAGGCCGCCGTGACCCGGGTCGAGCAGGGCGAGCCCGACGAGGCGCTGGTCGTGTGCTCCGCCGACGGCCTGGAGAAGTACGTCCTCGGCCCGGTCGAGGTGCCCGGCGAGAACATCGAGGACGCCACCTGGGGGATCGGGACCGGCCAGACCGGTGTCTCCACCGGTCAGGTGGTCGTCAACATCCAGTTCAACGGCGAGGGCACCGACCAGTTCGCGGACACCAGCCGCCGGCTGTTCGGCCTGACCGGCGACCTCAACCGCTTCGGCATCGTCCTGGACGGCGTGGTCATCTCCGCCCCGACCATGAACGGGATCATCCCCAACGGCCAGGCGCAGATCTCCGGCAACTTCACGCAGGAGTCGGCGGAGTCCCTGGCCAACCAGCTCCGCTTCGGCGCCCTGCCGCTGTCGTTCAGCGTCGAGTCCACCGAGTCGATCTCCCCGACCCTGGGCGGGGAGCAGCTGCGGCTGGGGCTGCTGGCCGGGATCATCGGCCTGGTCCTGGTCGTCGTCTACTCGCTGATCCAGTACCGGGCCCTGGGCCTGGTCACCGTCGCGTCGCTGCTGATCGCCGGGCTCATCACCTACGGCCTGCTCCTGATCCTGTCGTGGCGCCAGGGCTACCGGCTCAGCCTGCCCGGCGTCGCCGGCCTGATCGTCGCGATCGGCATCACGGCGGACTCGTTCATCGTGTTCTTCGAGCGGATCCGGGACGAGATCCGCGACGGCCGCAGCCTCGAGGTCGCGGTCGAGCGCGGCTGGGAGCGGGCGCGACGGACGATCCTGGCCTCCGACGCGGTGTCGTTCCTGGCGGCCGCCACGCTGTACCTGCTGGCCGTGGGCGGGGTCCGCGGCTTCGCGTTCACGCTGGGCCTGACCACCATCGTCGACCTGCTGGTGGTGTTCCTGTTCACCAAGCCCCTGGTCACGCTGCTGGCGCGGACGAAGTTCTTCGGTGGCGGCCACAAGTGGTCCGGCTTCGACCCCGAGCACCTGGGCTCGACCGTGGCCCGGCGCGCCGTGCGCACCGGGGCCCGCACGCCCGACCCCGACGGCCTCACGCTCGCCGAGCGCAAGCGCGCCGCCCGTGACGCCGAGCGCGCCGCCAACGAAGGAGCAGTGCTGTGAAGTTCGACCGCTGGGGCAACCGCCTCTACACCGGTGAGCAGTCCTACGACGTCGTCGGCCGGCGACGTACCTGGTACGCGATCGCGGCCGTGGTCCTCATCATCAGCATCGGGGCGCTCGGTGTCCGCGGGCTCAACCTGGGGATCGACTTCACCGGGGGTGCGTCCTTCCAGATCACCAACATCGCGGGCGGCGTCGACGAGAGCCTCGCCAACACCGCGGTGACCGAGGTGACCGGGCCCACCGAGGTGCAGGCCACCACGATCGGCGGCGACTCGCTGCGGGTGCGCACGGGGGAGGTGACGACGGCGCAGTCCGAGGAGATCGTCGGCCTGCTGGCGGAGGCCTACGAGGTCGCGCCGGAGGAGATCACCAGCAGCTTCATCGGCCCCACCTGGGGCGAGCAGGTGTCCCAGCGGGCCCTGCAGAGCCTGCTCGTGTTCCTCGTGCTGGTCGGCCTCGTCATCGCCGTGTACTTCCGCACCTGGAAGATGGCCGTCGCGGCCCTGGTGGCCCTGCTGCACGACCTGGTCATCACGGTCGGGATCTACGCCCTGATCGGGCTCGAGGTGACGCCCTCGACGATCATCGGCTTCCTCACCATCCTCGGCTACTCCCTCTACGACACCGTCGTCGTCTTCGACAAGGTGCGCGAGAACACCGAGGACGTGCTCGAGTCCAAGACCGAGACGTACAAGGAGGCCGCCAACAAGGCGGTCAACCAGACGATGGTGCGCTCCATCAACACCAGCGTCGTGGCCCTGCTGCCGGTGGCCTCCATCCTGTTCATCGGCGCGCTGCTGCTGGGGGCCGGCACCCTGCTCGACCTGAGCCTGGCGCTGTTCATCGGCATCGCCGTCGGTACCTACTCCTCGATCTTCCTGGCCACCCCGCTGCTGGTTCACCTGCGCGAGCGGGAGGAGCCGATCGTCAAGCACGCCCGCAAGGTCGAGGCCTACCGCAAGGCCCACCCCGAGGCCGGGACCGTCCTCGTCGCCGAGCGGGACGACGACGCCGACCTCGCCGCCCTCGACCGGCTCACCCTGACGGAGCGCCAGGCAGGCCAGCGGGCCCAGCCCAAGCGGCCGCCCCGCAGCAGCCGCCGCTGAACGAGTCCCCGGCCCCGGGCCTGCGCAGCTGGCACGAGCCGGACCCGTCACGGGGTTCCCTGCTGCTGCTGGCCGCGGGGCTGGGGGCGTGCCTGGTGGTGGGCGTCACGTCGGCCGTGGCCCGCAACTGGGACCTGCTCGTGGTGGCGGTCGTCGTCGCGGCGGCGCTGCTGGCCGACCTGTGGCGTGGGCTGCGGGAGCGGGACTTCGTGGTCGCCGGGCCCGACGGGCTGGTCGTCCGGGTCCGGGGCACGACGACGTCCTGGGCGTGGGCCGCCGTGGCCGGGGTCGAACCCGCGCCGGTGCGGTCCGGTCGACGGCGCGCCGTCGTCCTGCTGGTGGACGGCACCACTGCCCGTCTGCCGCGCGATGCCCCGGTCGACGACCTCGCCCGCTGGGTCCGGGAGCTGGGCGGCTAGTCCTGCCGGGGCCGCAGCGGACGTGACCGGCCCGGAGGCAGGTCGTCGACGTGCAGCGACCCCCGGTCGAAGTGCCGCGACCGGTTGGCCACCCGCGACACCATGTGCGCCGACACCGGCGCCGTGACCAGCTGGAACCCGGCGGCGAGCAGCAGCAGCCAGGCTTCCGGGTGCTCCCGCAGCCGGACGGCCGCCCCCGCCAGGCACAGCACGATCCCGAGGACCTGCGGCTTCGTGGCGGCGTGCATCCGCATCAGCACGTCCGGGAACCGGAGGGTGCCGATGGCCGCGGCCAGGGCCAGGGAGGCCCCGACCAGCAGCAGCGCGGCGGCCAGACCGTCCAGGAAGGTGTCCGCGGTCACGGGTCCCGCCTCGCGATCATCCGGGCCACGGCCACCGAGCCCACGAACCCCAGCAGCGTGCCGATGAGGATGACCGGGGTGATGGTGACGTCGGTGCGGGCCGCGGCCAGGGCGGCCAGGCTGCACAGCAGGATCGCCAGCAGCATGTCGGTGGCGACGACGCGGTCCAGCGTCGTCGGCCCGCGCAGCAGCCGGGCCACGGCCAGCAACCCGGCCACGGCCAGCATGGTCGCGACGACGGGGACGACGACGCCCATCACGAGCGGCTCCTCTCCTCGGCCAGCAGGGCCAGGTCGTCGGGGGTGCCCAGCGCGCGGATGATCTGGGCCTCCACGTCGCGGACACGTGCCTTGAACCGGGCGACGGCGGCGTCGTCGCGGGCCTCCAGGACGTGCGCCACGATCGTGCTGCTGCGGGTGTCGACCTCGATGACCAGGGAGCCCGGCACCAGGGACAGCGCCTCGGTGAGGACGGTGAGGATCAGCTCGGAGCTGCTGCGCACGTCCACCGACACCACGGAGCTGACCGGGGGCGGCCCCGGCCGGACGGCGATCCACGCCACCTGCCCGCTGGCGATGACGACGTCGACGGCGAACCGGCCGACGAAGGCCAGCAGCGCCCCCACGTGCAGCCGGCCGCCGACCCGGGCGTCGGGCAGCGGGAACACCGTCGTGACGACCGCTCCCAGCAGCAGGCCGTTCAGCAGGTTCCCCCACGAGAAGGTGCCCCAGAGGAGCACCCACAGCACGGCGAGCAGCACGACGATGGTGCCCGCCACCACCCACCGTCGGGGCCGTTCGGGGGTCATCCGGTCTCCTCGCCGGTCACCAGGACGGCGACCACGTAGACCTCGGGCCGGGTCAGGTTCTCGGCCGCGGTGGCGGCGACCCGGGTGATCGGCCCTGCGCCCACCGTGAGCGCGACGGTGACGGCGACCAGGCCGACCGCCGCACCCCACATCGCCCGCGATGCGGGCTGAGGACCCTCGGGGCCCACCGGGCGGGGGCCCTCGTCGCCGCCCGGGTCCCCGGTCGGGGCCGCGCCGGTCGCGGTGGCGGTGGTGCCGGCCGTGGTGACGGTGGCGGTGGTGCCGGCCGCGGACCCGGTGGTGCCGTCGGTGCCCGTGGTGGCCACGTCGGGCTCGTGGGCGCCGGCCCGGTCGAGCAGGTCGACGACGCCGTCCGGGTCGCCGGGGACGACCGGGTGCTCGTCCGCCGGTCGCCAGAAGGCGCGGTTCCAGACCTTCGCCACCGCGTACAGGGTCAGCAGGCTGGTCAGCGCTCCCGCGCCGACACCGACCCAGGCCAGCGGGCCGCCGTCCTGGACGCCCGCCTGCAGCAGGGACGCCTTGCCGATGAAGCCCGACAGCGGGGGGATGCCGCCCAGGTTCATGGCGGGCACGAAGAACAGCAGCGACAGCAGCGGGGCCGTCGCGGCCAGCCCGCCGAGGCGGTACAGGCTCGTGGACCCGGTTCGGCGCTCGACGAGCCCGACCACCAGGAACAGCGCCGTCTGGATGAGGATGTGGTGGGAGACGTAGAACAGCGCCCCGGCCAGCCCCTGCTCGGAGCCGAGCGCGATGCCGAACACCATGTAGCCGATGTGGCTGACCAGCGTGAACGACAGCAGCCGCTTGATGTCGCTCTGGGCCACGGCGCCCAGCGCGCCCACCACCATGGTCAGCACCGCGGCCACGAGCAGCACGGTGCGCATCGAGTCGTCGGTGAACAGCAGCGTCTCGGTCCGGATGATGGCGTAGACGCCGACCTTGGTCAGCAGCCCGGCGAACACCGCCGTGACGGGGGCGGCGGCCGTGGGGTAGCTGTCCGGGAGCCAGGCCGACAGCGGGAAGATCGCGGCCTTGATGCCGAACGCCAGCAGCAGGACCAGGTGCACGACGGTCTGCACCTCGGCCGGGACCTCGGCCATCCGCACCGAGATCTGGGCCATGTTCAGCGTGCCCGTGGTCGCGTAGACCAGGGCGATGCCGACGAGGAAGAAGAAGGACGAGATCAGGCTCACCACCACGTAGGTGATGCCGGCCCGGACGCGGGCGGCGGTGCCGCCGAGCGTCAGCAGGACGTAGCTCGCCGCCAGCAGCACCTCGAAGCCCACGTAGAGGTTGAACAGGTCGCCGGTGAGGAAGGCGTTGGACACGCCTGCGGTGAGCACGAGGTAGGTGGGGTGGAAGATCGACACGGGCGTCCCGCGGGCGCCGTCGGTGATGCCCTCCCCGACGGCGTAGACCAGGACGCCGAGGGTGACCGTCGCCGACACCGTGAGCATCAGCACCGACAGCCGGTCCGCGACGAGCGAGATGCCGATCCCGACGGGCCACCGCCCCACCTCCAGCGAGGCGGGGCCGTCGCGGTCGACCAGGACCAGCAGCGCCACCGCCGTGAGCAGCACGAGGGTCAGCGAGGCCAGGCTCACGGCCCGCTGGGCCCGGGGTCGGCGGCCGAGCACGAGCGCGATCCCGGCCCCGACGAGGGGGATGAGGACCGGCAGCGGCAGCAGCACGCTCACCACGGGGTCGTCCCTGCTGCCCGGTCGTCGGCCGGTCGCCCGCCGGTCCTGCCGGTCCCGGCGGTCCCGGTGTCGTCGGGCTCGTCGTCGTCGGTCACCTGGCCGTAGACCTCGCTGTCGCTGTCCTCGAGCCGCTGCTGCAGGGCGACGCGGACGTCCTCGTCGTCGTCGACGACGTCCTCGCGGGAGTCCAGCACCCACGAGCGGTAGGTCAGCGCGAGGAAGAAGGACGCCACACCGAGCGTGATGACGATGGCGGTGAGGATGAGGGCCTGCGGCAGCGGGTCGCTCATGTCCTCGAAGGGCGTGACGCCGACGATCGGCGGGCCCCCGGCCGGGCCGGAGACCGACAGGATCAGCACGTTGACGCCGTTGCTGATCAGGAGGACGCCGAGCAGGACCCGCGTCAGGCTCCGGTCCAGCACGAGGTAGACCCCGGTCGAGAACAGCACCGCCACGAGCACGAGGTACACCGCGTTCGCAGTCACGGCGTCACCCCCTGGGGCCGGGGGGCCGGTGCGTCGGCGGCGTCGTCCTGCAGCTCGGCCTCCTGGCGGTCCAGCTCGGCGCCGAGGCTGCGCAGGACGTCCAGGACGAGACCGACCACGATCAGGTAGACCCCCATGTCGAAGAACAGCGACGTGACCAGCTTGACGTCGCCGTAGACCGGCATCGTGAACTCGATGATGGCGGTCTGCAGGACGTCCGCCCCGCCGAGCAGACCCAGCACGCCGGTCCCGCCGGCCAGGACGAGCCCGCCGCCGAGCAGCAGGCCCGCGTCCAGCGGGGCGGCCTCACCCAGCTCGTACCGTCCGCCCGCCAGGTAGCGCAGGACGAGGGCGAGCCCGGCGACCAGACCGCCGGCGAAACCGCCGCCGGGGGCGTTGTGCCCGGCGAAGAGCAGGTACAGCGAGACCAGCACGATGGGGTGGAACAGCAGCCGGGTGACCACCTCGAGCACGACGGATCGTTCGGCGCGGGGCAGCATCTCGCTGCCGCGCAACCAGCTGCCGGACTCGCTGCGGTCGGCCCGGACACGACGACCGCGCTCGGCGTCCGCCGCCGACGCGTGCCCGGTGTGCTGCGGCGTCCCCGTCCGGCGGTCGATGAACACCAGGCTCGCGACGCCGGTGGCCGCCACGACGAGGACGGCGACCTCGAGCATGGTGTCCCAGGCCCGGATGTCCACGAGGGTGACGTTGACGACGTTGGCCCCGCCGCCGAAGTCGTAGGCCCCGGCCGGGAACTCCTCGCTGACCGAGTCGTTCGTGCCGGCCCCGATGGCGGTGGCCGCGAGCCCCGCCATCAGCAGGCCCACCGGGACGGCCACGGCCAGGCGCGCCAGCCGCAGCCGCATGCCGTGGCGCTGGCTGATGGTCTTGGGCAGGCGGCGCAGCACGAGCACGAAGACGACGAGCGTGACGCTCTCGGCCAGGAACTGGGTCAGGGCCAGGTCGGGGGCGCCGTGCAGGGCGAACAGGATCCCGATGCCGTAGCCGCTGACCCCGACCAGCACCACGGCCGCGAGCCGCTGCCGGATCCGCACCGCCGCCACCGCGCAGGCGATGATCCCGCCGGCGACCACGGCCTGCAGCGGGGTGTCCCAGGCGCGCAGGTCCCAGGTCCGGAACGCGCCCGCCAGGGCCGCCCCGGGCAGGACGAGGAGGACGAGAAGGATCACCGTCAGGTAGCGGGGCAGCGACCCGGTCTGCGTCGCCGCGGTCACCGTCCCGGCGAGCCGGTCCAGGCCCCGCATGGTGCGGCGGTAGGCGAGGTCGGCGTCGCCGTGCCCACCCACCCGCTGCTGGAACGCACCGACCGCGTCGCGGCGGACGAAGGCCAGCAGGCCGAGGGCGATCACGGTGAGCGACAGCCACAGCGCGGGGGAGAGGCCGTGCCACAGGGCCAGCTCGTAGGTGCCCTCGTAGCCGGCGGGCAGCAGGTCGGCGTGGGCGACGACCGGGCCGTCCAGCCACGGGACGAGGACCCCGATCGCCAGGGTGGCGGCGGCCAGCAGGGCCGCGGGCACCAGCAGCACCGGTGACAGCGGGTGGTCGGCGGGGGCGTCGTCGGCGGTCCGGCCGCCGAAGGCCCCCCACACGAAGCGGGCGCTGTAGGCCACCGTCAGCCCGGAGCCCAGGGCCATCACCGCCAGCGCGGCGCCGGCGACCGGCGGGGACAGCACACCGGGGTGCAGCAGGGCCTCGTAGGCGGCCTCCTTGCCGACGAACGCGGCGAAGGGCGGCAGCCCGGCCATCCCGGCCGCCGCGGTGGCGCCGACGGCGAGGAGGAGCGGCTGGCGGCGACCCAGCCCGGCGAGCTCACGGATGTCGCGGGTGCCGGTGGTGTGGTCCACGGCCCCGACGACCAGGAACAAGGCGGCCTTGAAGGTGGCGTGGGCCAGCAGCATCGCCAGCCCGGCCAGCATCGCCTCCCGGGTGCCCAGACCGACCAGGACGACCATGAGGCCGAGCTGGCTGACGGTGCCGAAGGCCAGCAGCAGCTTGAGGTCGGTCTGGCGCAGCGCGCGCCAGGCGCCCAGCACCAGCGTGGTCAGCCCGAGGCTGATCACCACCGGCCGCCACAGGCCGACGTCGGCGAAGCCGGGGGCGAGCCGGGCCACCAGGTACACCCCGGCCTTGACCATCGCCGCCGCGTGCAGGAACGCGCTGATCGGCGTCGGGGCGGCCATGGCGGCCGGCAGCCAGAAGTGCAGCGGGAACAGGGCGGACTTGCTGAGCGCGCCGATCACGACGAGCAGCACGGCGACGTCCACGACCGGGCCCGACGGCGGGTCCGCGACCAGCGCGGACAGCTCGTAGCTGCCCGTCTCGCCGAGCACGATCAGGCCGACGAGCATGGTGAGGCCCCCGGCCGTGGTGACCACCAGGGCCTGCATCGCTGCCCGGCGGCTGGCCTTGCGGCGGGAGTCCTCGCCGATCAGCAGGTAGGAGAAGACGGTCGTGAGCTCCCAGAACACGAACAGCAGCAGGGTGTTGTCGGCCAGGACCAGGCCGAGCATCACCCCGGTGAACGCCATCAGGTTGGCCGTCAGCGACGGCAGGCCGCGGTGGTCGCGGTCCAGGTAGCGCGAGGAGTAGACGAGCACCAGGGTGCCGACGGCGCACACCACGACCGCCATCAGCCAGGACAGCGCGTCCAGGCGCAGCACCAGGTCCAGGTGGATCTCGGGCATCCAGGTGGCGCGCTCCACCTGCTGCGAGGGTCCATGGGCGACGAGCCAGACCAGCGCCGCGGCCGGCACGAGCGCCAGCAGGGCCAACGCGTCACGTCCCAGCCGCCGGACCAGCCACGGGGCCAGGCACGCGGCCAGGAGGTGGGCCCCGACGAGGACGATCACGGTCGGCCTCCTCCTCTGGGCGTGCAGGTTCGACCGTGCGGCCGGTGGGGTGGCCCCGGGCCCGACGACCGGTGCGGGCCCCGTGCAGGGGGCACCGTGGGACGTCCCGGGGGCGGCCCGAGCCTACCGTGGGTGACCGCGGCGACCGGATCGCCCGCGGGGTGCCTAGACTCGTCACGAGGAGGTGCTGTGGACGAGCAGACCAGTCAGGGATCCGGGCTCGCGCCCGTGGTCGCGCCCGTCCCCGTGCCGCCGACGGTGCCTCCCGCCGAGCCGCGTCCGGACGCCACGACCGGTTCCGGTGGTCTGCTGTCCCGCTGGGCCCGGCGCGGGCTGGTGCGCACCCAGGTGAGCCCCATCCTGGAGCCGCTGCTGGTCACCGTCCGGGCCGCCGACCCCAAGGCCGACACGTCCCTGCTGGAGCGGGCCTTCGTGGTGGCCGAGCGGGCCCACGCCGGGCAGGAGCGCAAGAGCGGCGACCCGTACATCACGCACCCCGTCGCGGTGGCCACGATCCTGGCCGAGCTGGGCATGCCGACCTCGACGCTGGCGGCCGCGCTGCTCCACGACACCGTGGAGGACACCGACTACAGCCTCGACGACCTGCGCACGGACTTCGGCGAGGAGGTGGCGCTGCTCGTCGACGGCGTCACCAAGCTGGACAAGGTCCACTACGGCGACGCCGCCCAGGCCGAGACGGTCCGCAAGATGGTCGTCGCGATGGCGCGCGACATCAGGGTCCTGGTCATCAAGCTCGCCGACCGGCTCCACAACGCCCGGACCTGGAAGTTCGTGTCGGCCGGGTCGGCGCAGAAGAAGGCCCGCGAGACGCTGGAGATCTACGCCCCGCTGGCCCACCGGCTGGGCATGAACACCATCAAGTGGGAGCTGGAGGACCTGTCGTTCGCGACCCTGTACCCCAAGGTCTACGACGAGATCGTCCGCATGGTGGCCGAGCGCGCGCCCGCCCGCGAGGAGTACCTGGTCAAGGTCCGCGAGCAGATCGCCGGTGACCTGCGGGAGGCCAAGATCCGCGCCAGCGTCACCGGGCGCCCCAAGCACTACTACTCGATCTACCAGAAGATGATCGTCCGGGGCCGCGACTTCGCCGACATCTACGACCTGGTCGCCGCCCGGGTCCTGGTCGACACGCTGCGTGACTGCTACGCGGTCCTGGGGGCGCTGCACGCGCGCTGGACGCCCGTACCGGGGCGCTTCAAGGACTACATCGCGATGCCCAAGTTCAACATGTACCAGTCGCTGCACACCACGGTGATCGGTCCGGGCGGCAAGCCCGTCGAGGTGCAGATCCGCACCTTCGAGATGCACCGCCGTGCCGAGTACGGCGTGGCCGCGCACTGGAAGTACAAGGGCGGGCAGGGCGGCAAGGGCACCAAGACCGTCGGCGTCGCGCCGATGGCCGACCCGTCGGACATGTCCTGGCTGCGCCAGCTGCTGGACTGGCAGGCCGAGACCGGGGACCCGGAGGAGTTCCTCGACGGGCTCCGCTTCGAGGTGGCCGCCCAGGAGGTCTTCGTCTTCACCCCGCGCGGTGACGTCATGTCGCTGCCGGCCGGTGCGACGCCGGTGGACTTCGCCTACTCCGTGCACACCGAGGTCGGCCACCGGTGCATGGGGGCGCGCGTCAACGGGCGGCTGGTGCCGCTGGAGAGCACGCTCCAGAACGGCGACGTCGTCGAGATCTTCACCTCCAAGGCCGCGGGCGCCGGGCCGAGCCGCGACTGGGCCGGGTTCGTGGCCTCGCCCCGGGCCCGCAACAAGATCCGCCAGTGGTTCTCCAAGGAGCGTCGCGAGGAGGCCGTCGACGCCGGCCGCGACGCCCTCGCCCGGGTGATGCGCAAGCAGAACCTCCCCATCCAGCGGGTCCTGTCGCACGAGGCGCTCGTCGCCCTGGCGCAGGAGATGCGGTACGTCGACGTGTCCGGGTTGTACGCCGCGGTCGGCGAGGGGCACGTCAGCGCCCAGGCCGTGGTGCAGAAGCTCGTGGCCGCCCTCGGCGGGGCCGACGGCACCGAGGAGGACCTGGCCGAGGTCACCACCCCGAGCCGGCGGGTGGCGCGGCCCCGGTTCAACGAGTCCGGTGTCGTGGTCAAGGGCGCGGAGGACGTCTGGGTGAAGCTGGCCCGCTGCTGCACCCCGGTGCCGGGGGACGAGATCGTCGGCTTCGTCACCAAGGGCCAGGGCGTGTCGGTGCACCGCACCGACTGCGGCAACATCTCGACCCTGCAGCGCGAGCCGGAGCGGATGCTCGACGTGGAGTGGGCGCCCACCTCGGCCAGCGTGTTCCTCGTCCAGATCCAGGTCGAGGCCCTGGACCGGAGCCGGTTGCTGTCCGACGTCACCCGGGTGCTGTCCGACGCGCACGTCAACATCCTGTCCGCGTCGGTGTCGACGTCGGACAAGCGGGTGGCGATCTCCAAGTTCACCTTCGAGATGGGTGACACCCAGCACCTGGACCACGTCCTCAACGCCGTCCGGCGGATCGAGGGAGTCTTCGACGTCTACCGCGTCACCAGCGGCGTGCAGCGCGAGGTCGCCGACGACTGAGGCGGGGCGTCCGTCCCGCCGGCGGGGGCCTGCGGTGGTCGCGGGGCCCGCGGACCGAGCTGGTCGGGTGGCTCGTGCTCCTGCTGCTCCTGGCCCGGCGGCCGGGGCTGCTGCTCCTGCTGCTCGGTCAGCAGCTGCAGGGCCCGCCGACGGCCCGGTCGGGCACCGCCCGCCCGCAGGGCCGTGACCACGCGCGTGACGTCGATGCCGGGGGAACGGGCCAGTGCCTCGACGCAGACGCGGGCCACGGGCTCCGGCAGCAGCCGGGCGCAGTCGGCCGCCGTCACCTCGGGGTCGGTGAGCGGCACACCGCCGAGCAGGACCCAGGCGCGGGGGCCGTCCCACCGGGTGGCCCGCAGCGGCAGACCCCTGCGGCCGGCCCCCGGCCGGGGGCCCGGCACCTGCGGTCCGCCGGCCGGCAGGGCCAGGTCCACCTGGCGGGGCAGCAGGGCGGGGTGACCGCTCCACACCCAGGCCGCGCTCTGCCGCACGAGGACGCCGTGGCCGGCGGGCGAGCACAGCGCCATCGCCCGGGCCCGGTCCGTCGGTGCCACCGGGACCCGGGTGACGTGCACGTCCGCCACCAGCGTCGGCGCGTCGCACGGCACCCCCGCAGGAAGGGCCAGCTCACCCGCCAGGACCAGCGGTGGCCGCGGGCAGGGGTCCAGGCGCCACGGGGGAGCGGTGGTCTCGAGCACCCGGCCAGGCTCGCGGTCACCGCCCACGAGCTGACCGCCGACCGCGCCCGGCTGTGGACGTCGACGGCCCCCGTGCCGTTGTGGACACGGGGGCCGACGGTGGCCGGGGTCAGCCGCCCGCGGTGCGCGGCGGACGCCGGCTCAGCGCGAGATGTCGTCGAGCGACGCCTCGGCCTGGTCGAGCCAGGCCTGCTTGGTGGCCCGCTCCTTGGCCGCGCGCGAGGCCGTGCGGGTGTCGCCACGGGCCTCGGCCTCGGTGACCTTGGCGTCGAGGTCGGCGACCTGCTGACGCAGCTGCAGCACCAGGCCGGAACCCCGGGCCACCACCTCGGGCTTGCCCTTGCCCCACTTGGCGCTGTCGGCGTCACGGACCTTCTCGATGACCGCCTTGAGGCGTCCCTCGATCCGGTCCAGGTCGCCGCGGGGCACCCGCCCGGCGTCGTCCCAACGGTCCTGGATCGACCCGAGCGCCTTGCGGGCCCGGTCCAGGTCGGTGACGGGTAGCAGCGCCTCGGCCTCCAGGAGCAGCTTCTCCTTGACCTCCAGGTTGGCCTTGTACTCCTCGTCCTGCGCGGAGTTGGCCGCCGTGCGGGCCGCGAAGAACACGTCCTGCGCCGCGCGGAACCGGGCCCAGAGGGCGTCGTCGTCCTTGCGGGACAGGCGTCCCGCGGACTTCCAGCTGTCCATCAGGCTGCGGTACTCGTCGCTGGCGGAACGCCAGTCCGTCGAGGTCTGCAGCTCCTCCGCCCGGGCGATGAGCTGCTCCTTGGCGGACTTCGTCTCCGAGCGCTGGTCGCTGACCTGGGCGAAGTGCGCCCGCCGCATCCGGTCCACGGTGGACCGGGCGGCCGCGAAGCGCTTCCACAGCGGGTCCTCGCTGCGCTTGTCCAGCCGGGTGCCGGACCGCTGGGCCGTCTTCCAGGTGTCCAGCAGGGCCTGCATCCGCTCGCCCGCGTTCTTGAAGTGCATGCTCTGGGCCGGGGTGGCGGCGATCTGCTCCGCCTCGACGACGATGGCCTCCCGCTCGGCGAGCGCCTGGGCCCGGGCCGCCGCGCGCTGGGCGTCCTCGACCTTGGTCCGCTCGGCGACGAGTCCGTCGAGTCGGTCCAGCTCGGCCCGCAGCGTCGGCAGGTCCCCGACGGCCTTGGCCTCGGTGGCCGACGTCCGGAGGGTGACCAGGGAGGCGCGGGCCTCCTTGGCCGGCACGGTGCCGTTGTCGAGCCGCTGCCCGAGCAGGTGCACCTGAGCCGCCAGGTCCTCGAACTTGCGCACGTAGAAGGCCAGGGCCTCCGAGTGCGGGACGTCGGGGTACTGACCGACCTCGCGCTCCTCGTCGCCGTCGCGGACGTGGACGACGCCGGCCTCGTCGACCCGGCCGAACGACGCCGCGCCCACCGCCAGGGGCGGGGTGACGGCCGCCGCGGGCGCGGGGGTGTGCGCCCGGGCCGGCATCACGTCGGAGGGTCGCGGCGCGTCGTGGGCGGGGGCCGACGGGACGGGCGAAGGCGTCGGCTTCGGCGCGGGAGCGGGCTCGGCCGCCGACTGGCCCTCGGCCGCCGGCTCGTCGGCCGCCGGCTCGTCGGGCGCGCCGTCCTGGGGTGCGTCGGGCTGGGGTGCGTCGGGCTGGGGTGCGTCGGCCTCCGGCTCGGTGACGGTCACGGGCTCGCCCGCCACGTCGGGCTCGGGGGCCGCTTCGGGCTCGGCCGCCTCGGGCTCGGGGGCCGCCTCGGGCTCGGACGCGGCTGCGTCAGGCGCCGCGGTGGGTGCGTCGGGCGTCACGTCCGGGGCATCCGCCGACGGGGCAGCCGAGTCCGGGGCGCTCGTGCCCGAGGCGGTCGCCTGGGGTGCGTCGGCCTCGGGGGTGCTGGCCTCGGGTGCGTCCTCGGTCTCGTCCGAAGCGGTCTCGTCCGAAGCGGTCTCGTCCGACGTGTCGTGCTCGCGGCGGCTCAGGAGCGCGTCCGCGGCACCGGTCACCACGTCCTTGGCCAGGCCGCCGATGGCCCCCGCGACGGCGCCGAGAACCGACGACGCGCTGGTCTGCTCATCGGCCTGCTCGTCGCCGTTCTGCTCGCCGTTCTGCTCGTCGCCGGCTGAGTCGGGCTGGGCGGGGTCCTGGGAACCGTCGGCCCGATCCGCTGGGGGGGCCGGCGCGGCCTCCGGCGCCACGTCCACCGGCTCCTGCTGGTCGGGACCGGACGGGCTGGGCTCGGTGCTCACGCTGTCTCCTCCGCGGTGACGCTTTCGATTCCGATGGTTCGGGCGGGTGCGACCCCGTCCGCGGCCAGTCCACCTTCGGCGACCAGCCGGACGATGTCGAGCCCTTCGGTCACGCGGCCGAGGACGGTGTACCCCCCGGCGCCGTCGGACGGGATGGTCGAGTCCTCGTACACGAGGAAGAACTGGCTGCCCATGCTCTCACCGTCACCGCCGACGCGTGCCATGGCCACCGTGCCGGCCGGGTAGACGTCGTCGACCGGTGCGTTCTCGACCGGGCCGAACGCGTAGCCCGGGCCACCGGTCCCGGTGCCGGTCGGGTCCCCGCACTGCAGCACGAAGATGCCCGCGGTGGTGAGCCGGTGGCACGGGGTGCCGTCGAACCAGCTCTCCTGGGCGAGGAACACCAGGTTCCCGACGCCCTGCGGGGCCGCGTCGGCGTCCAGCTCGAGGGTCACGTCCCCGCAGGTGGTGGCCAGCCGGACCGTCCACGTGCCGGACACGGGCTCCGGTGCGGTGTCGAACTGGACGGGGTCCACCTCGGCCACCGGGACCGGGGGACAGGTGTCGTCCTCCGGCGGGGCGGCCGGTTCCCCGGTCGGGGCGGCGTCGGGGCTCGTGCCCTCGTCGGGTGCGGTGCTCGGGGCGGTGGTCGCGGTCGCACCACCCTCGGCGAGGGTGTCGTCGCCCCCGCCGCCGAGCAGCGAGACGGCCGTCACCACGCCCACGACGACGAGCACCGCGACGGCGGCGACCACGGCGTTGGTCGTGCGGCGGCGACCCCGACCGGCCTGCTTGTCGGCGGTCCTCTGCTCGAACTTCTCCTGCCGGCGGCGGGCTTGCTCGCGCTCTCGCTTGGACGTCACGGGTGCTGGGTCCTTCCTGGGTGACGACGACAAGGAGCGACGCTCCTGCCGTCCGCCTGCGGGCAGGGACGACAGCATAGGGAAGTAGCCTCGGCTCCCATGCTGGTGCGTGCGATCGAGGCCACGGCGTTCGGCACGAACTGCTGGGTGCTGGCGACGGGGCCGGGGCAGGAGTGCGTCGTCGTCGACCCGGGGATCGGGGTGCTCGGTCCGCTGGAGGACCTGCTGCGTGAGGAGCGGCTGCGACCGGCCGCGGTGCTGCTGACCCACGGGCACGCCGACCACGTCTGGTCGGTGACGCCCGTCTGCCGCAGCGCCGGCGCCGGGGTGGCGGTGCACGTCCACCCCGACGACCGCTACCGGCTGCGGGACCCGTTGGCTCAGCTGGCACCGGAGCTGCGCGGGATGCTGGCCGGGATGTTCGGGCCGGCGGAACGGTGGCAGGAGCCCGACGACGTCCTCGACCTGAGCGCGGCGGCGGTGGGGGAGCAGGGCGGGACCTCGGCACCGCCCCGCTTCCAGGTGGCCGGGCTCGACCTGGGGGTCCACCACACCCCCGGTCACACCGAGGGGTCCGTGGTGTTCCACCTGGACGCGGCCACCACGGGCGCGGAGCCGTGGCTGCTGAGCGGGGACCTGCTGTTCGCCGGGAGCATCGGGCGCTCCGACCTGTTCGGCGGCGACCCGGCCGCCATGACGACATCGTTGCGCGACGTGCTGCCACGCTTCTCCGACGACACCCTCGTGCTGCCCGGTCACGGACCCAGCACGACCATGGCCCGTGAGCGGGCCACCAACCCCTACCTGACCCGGCTGCCGAGTGACCGCAGCCCCACGAGAGGACACTGATGGCGAGGATCGCGCCGCTCTCGGGCTTCCCCGAGTGGCTGCCCGCCCAGCGAGCCGTCGAGCTGCACGTGCTCGACACCCTGCGCGAGACCTTCGAGCTGCACGGGTTCGCCTCGGTCGAGACCCGGTCCGTCGAGCCGCTGTCACAGCTGCTGCGCAAGGGCGAGATCGACAAGGAGGTCTACGTCGTGCGGCGGCTCCACGCCGAGGACGACGGGGCCACCGACCCCGACACCCTGGGCCTGCACTTCGACCTGACGGTGCCGTTCGCCCGGTACGTGCTGCAGAACGGCGGGCACCTGTCGTTCCCGTTCAAGCGTTACCAGATCCAGCGCAGCTGGCGCGGTGAGCGACCCCAGGACGGCCGGTTCCGGGAGTTCGTCCAGGCCGACGTGGACGTGGTCGGCGTCGACACCCTGCCGCGGCACTACGAGGTCGACCTGCCCCTGGTCATGGTCGAGGCCTTGCGGGCCCTGGACGTCGGCGACGTGCGGATGCGGGTCAACGACCGCCGCGTCGTGGAGGCGCTGGTGCGTGGCCTCGGACTGAGCGACGTGCCTGCGGTCCTCGCGGCGGTCGACAAGCTGGCCAAGATCGGCCCCGAGGCGACCGCCACCCTGCTGCGCGAACGGGCCGGCGCCACCGAGCAGCAGGCGGCGGCGGTGCTCGAGGTCGCCGGCGTCACCGGGACGGACCTGTCCGTCGTCGCCGAGGCCGCGGCGCGGCTGGGGGCCGGCTCCGCCGAGCTCGACGCCGCCCTACCGGACCTGCAGCACCTGGTCGACGCCGCGGAGCAGGTGGCGCCCGGGGTGGTCGTCGCCGACCTGGCCGTCGTCCGCGGCCTGGACTACTACACCGGCAGCGTCTACGAGACCGAGCTGGTCGGGCACGAGGACCTCGGGTCCGTCTGCTCGGGCGGTCGCTACGACGACCTGGTGAGCGAGGGTTCCACCCGTCACCCCGGGGTCGGGCTGAGCATCGGAGTCAGCCGTCTGGTGTCCCGCCTGCTGCGGGACGGCTCGGTCGCGGCCACCCGCGCCGTCCCCACGGCGGTGCTCGTGGCGGTCACCGACGAGGCCGACCGCTCCCGCAGCGACGTGGTCGCGCGGGCGCTGCGGGGCCGCGGCATCCCCGCGGACACGGCCCCGACGGCCGCCAAGTTCGGCAAGCAGATCAAGCACGCCGACCGCAACGGCATCCCGTTCGTCTGGTTCCCGGGCGACGCGGACGACGCGCTGCTCGGCCAGGCCAAGGACATCCGCTCCGGAGACCAGACCGACGCGGACGCCCGCACCTGGTCCCCGCCGGAGGAGGACCGCCGTGTCCGGGTGGTCCGCGCCCACGGGTAGGTCCGAGCCCTAGCGGCGAGGGGTCACCGGCGCGGTGTGGGACGTTCCGGGCACTGGACCCGGTCGTGTGGGACGTTCCGGGCTCCGGTCCCGATCGTGTGGGACGTCCCGGGCGTCAGCAGGGCCTCGGGCGGGCGGAAACGTCCCACAACCGGCTGCGGCCGGGCGGCTAGGTCCGGCCAGCGCCCCGGCCAGCGGGCGGCGTTCGTGTGGGACGTTCCGTGCGGCCAGACGGTCTCACCCGGCCAGGAACGTCCCACAACCGGGGGCGCCTGACCGGGCCGACGCCCGGCGCCAGCTCTGGCCAGCGCCCGGCCGTTCGTGTGGGACGTTCCGTGCGGCCAGACGGTCTCGACCGGCCAGGAACGTCCCACAACCGGGGGCGCCTGATCGGGCCGACGCCCGGCGCCAGCTCTGGCCAGCGCCCGGCCGTTCGTGTGGGACGTTCCGTGCGGCCAGCCCGTCTCAACCGGCCGGGAACGTCCCGCAACCGGCGCGCCTGATCCGGTCGACGCCCGGCGGCCGGCTTCTGGTGAGCGCCTGGCCGTTCGTGTGGGACGGTCCGTGTGGCAGGGCCGTCTCAGCCGGCCAGGAACGTCCCACAACCGGGGGCGCCTGACCGGGCCGACGCCCGGCGCCAGCTCTGGCCAGCGCCCGGCCGTTCGTGTGGGACGTTCCGTGCGGCCAGCCCGTCTCAACCGACCAGGAACGTCCCACAACCGGCGCGCCTGATCCGGTCGGCGCCCGGCGGCCGGCTTCTGGTCAGCGCCTGGCCGTTCGTGTGGGACGTTCCGTGCGGCCAGACCGTCTCATCCGGCCAGGAACGTCCCACAACCGGCACCTGATCCGGTCAGCGCCCGGCCGGGCCGCCGGGCGCGGGGGTCAGGCCCAGGTGCTCCAGCTCCAGGGCGGCGAGGCGGGCCGTCACCTCCGGGTCGCCGCGACGCCAGTCGCCCACCGGGTCGGCCGACACCGCGGCGAGCCGGGGGAGCGGCTGCGTGGTCAGCGCGCGCAGCGCGAACAGCTCACGGTCGGCCCCGGCAGCCAGCAGGGCGCTGGCCGCGCCGGCGCGTCGGGCGAAGCGCAACCGCGCCGGCAGCCACAGCAGCAGCACGACGGCGATCGGGGCCAGGGGCACGAGCAGACCGACGGCCACGGCCAGGTCGCCCACCAGGTCGGCCAGGCGTGTGGTCGAGACCGCGATGTCGGTGACGGAGCCCGCGGCGGAACGGAACGGGGACGCCACGTCCTCGCCCACCAGGGGCAGGCCCGCCACGCCGTCCCCACCGCGCTGCAGCTGCTCGGCCGTCCGCTCGGCCCCGCCGGCCAGGTCCAGGGTGGGTGCCACCAGCGACCGGACCGCCTGGTGGGCGGCCGCGCCGACGAGGGCCCAGGCCAGGCACCAGAGCACGACCGCGGCGTCCACGGTGACCTGTCGCGACCGCCGCCCGGGGGTCTGCGCGTACCAGAGCAGCCGCCGCCGAGCCGGGAGGGTCCTGCCCGTGGGGGCGGTACCGGGGGAGGGCCCGCCGACCGCCCGAGCAGGCGTGACGCGCGACACGTCAGGCCCCACGTCGTCCACGCAGCCACCGTAGGCCCCTAGAGTGCGGCCGTGACTGATACCGCCACCGTCGTCGGGGTCCCGTCCGAGGTCAAGAACCACGAGTACCGGGTCGCGCTCACCCCGTCGGGGGTCCACGAGCTGCGCAGCCGCGGTCACGAGGTCCTGGTCGAGGCCGGGGCGGGCACCGGCTCCTCGATCAGCGACGACGACTACCGCGCCGAGGGCGCCGTGGTCGTCGAGGACGCGGACGAGGTCTGGGAGCGGGCCGACCTGGTGCTCAAGGTCAAGGAACCCGTCGAGGAGGAGTACCACCGCCTCCGTCCGGGACTGACGCTGTTCACCTACCTGCACCTGGCCGCGGACCGTCGCCTCACCGAGGAGCTGGTGGCCAAGGAGGTCACCGCCATCGCCTACGAGACGGTGCAGACCCCCGACCGGGCGCTGCCCCTGCTCTACCCGATGAGCGAGGTCGCGGGCCGGCTGGCCCCGATGGTCGGCGCCCACACCCTGCTCCGGGCCGAGGGCGGCCGCGGCGTGCTCATGGGTGGGGTCTCCGGGACCTACGCGGCCAAGGTCGTCGTCATCGGCGCCGGGGTCGCGGGGCTCAACGCCACCGCCACCGCGGTGGGGATGCAGGCCGAGGTCGTCCTGATGGACCGCGACGTGTCGCGGCTGCGGGCGGCGGACCGGATCTACCAGGGCCGGGTGCAGACCGTGGCCTCCAACAGCCTCGAGCTGGAGCGGGCCGTGCTGTCGGCCGACCTCGTGATCGGCGCCGTGCTGGTGCCCGGGGCCAAGGCGCCCCGACTGGTCAGCAACGAGCTGGTGTCGCGGATGCGGCCCGGCAGCGTGCTCGTCGACATCTCCGTCGACCAGGGCGGCTGCTTCGAGGACACCCGTCCCACCACCCACGCCGACCCGACGTTCGGGGTCCACGACTCGGTGTTCTACTGCGTGGCCAACATGCCCGGGGCCGTGCCCAACACCTCGACGTACGCCCTGACCAACGTCACGCTGCCCTACGCCAGCGCCGTGGCCACCCAGGGCTGGCGGGAGGCGCTGCGGGCGGACCCGTCGCTGGCGCTGGGCCTCAACACCCACGCCGGCGCCGTCGTCAACGAGCCCGTCGCCGTGGCCCACGGCATGGACCACACCCCGCTGGCCGACGTCCTGGCCTGACGTGGACGCCGGCTCGCACGCCCCGCCGCGACAGCGCGCCGCCCCCGGCCCGCTGGACGCGGCGGCTGCGACCTGGTTGACCCACCTGGCCGTCGAGCGGGGGGCCGCCACCAACACCCTGGCGGCCTACCGGCGCGACATCGCCCGGTGGACCGCGCACCTGCACCGGCTGGGGCGCGAGCGGCCCGCGCAGGTCACCGAGGCCGACGTCTCGGCCTTCGTGGTGGCGCTGCGGAGCCCCGTCGACGGCGGCACGGCGCTGTCGGCGGCGTCCACCGCGCGGGCGCTGGCGGCGGTGCGGGGGCTGCACCGGTTCTGGCTCGCCGAGGGCCTGGTCCCCGTGGACGTCACCCGCGAGGTCCGTTCCCCGCAGCTGCCCCGCCGGCTCCCCAAGGCCCTGGGGGTCGGGTCGGTCGAGCGGCTGCTGCAGGCGCCCGACACCAGCACCCCGCTGGGTCTGCGCGACCGGGCCCTGCTGGAGCTGCTGTACGCCACCGGGGCCCGCATCTCGGAGGTGGCCCGCCTCGACGTCGACGACGTCATCGGCTCCGACGGCGAGCTGGTGGGCGTCCTGCGCCTCACCGGCAAGGGCGGCAAGCAGCGCGAGGTCCCGGTCGGCAGCCACGCGAGGGCGGCGCTGCAGGCCTACCTGGTGCGGGCCCGCCCCGGCCTGCTCGGCGCCGGGACCGACCCGCGGGCGCTGTTCCGCAACTCCCGGGGCGGGCGGCTCAGCCGCCAGTCGGCCTGGGTGGTGCTGCAGCGGGCCGCGGCGGTCGCCGGCCTGCCCGAGCCGGGCGGCCCCGCCGTGGGACCCCACCTGCTGCGGCACTCCTTCGCCACCCACCTGCTGGAGGGCGGCGCCGACGTCCGCGTCGTCCAGGAGCTGCTGGGCCACGCGTCGGTGTCGACGACGCAGGTGTACACCCACGTGTCCGTCGACGCGCTGCGCGAGGTGTACGCCACCAGCCACCCGCGCGCCCGCTGAGCCCGTCCCGCCGCCGCCGAGGCCCCGTGGTGGCCCGGTGAGCGGCGTGGTGGGGGCCGGGCACCCCGGTGCTCGCACTAGGGTCACCTGCGTGACTTCTGCGACCGACGCCGCGACCGGCGACGGGTCCGACGAGCTGGGCCCCACCGGTCGACCGCTGCCCGACTTCGGCGTGCCCCCCGTCCTCGGCCAGCACGGACCCGCCCGGGTCATCGCCCTGTGCAACCAGAAGGGCGGCGTCGGCAAGACGACGACGACCATGAACCTGGGCGCCGCGCTGGCGGAGTACGGCCGCAAGGTCCTCCTCGTCGACTTCGACCCCCAGGGCGCCCTGTCGGCCGGGCTCGGCGTGCGACCGGAGGAGGACGAGCCGTCGCTGTACCAGCTGCTCGTCGACCGGGACGCCGACGTGCGCGACGTGGTCCGCGCGACGGCGTTCCCCGGCATCGACGTCCTGCCCACGGACATCCACCTGTCCGCCGCCGAGGTCCACCTGGTGTCGGAGGTGGCGCGGGAGATGGTGCTCAAGCGCCTGCTGCGCCCCATCCAGGACGACTACGACGTCGTGCTCATCGACTGCCAGCCCAGCCTGGGCCTGCTCGCGGTCAACGCCCTGACCGCGGCCCACGGCGTCCTGATCCCGGTGGAGTGCGAGTACTTCGCGCTGCGCGGCGTCGCGCTGCTGCAGCAGACCATCGAGAAGGTCACCGACCGGCTCAACTTCGGCCTGGAGATCGACGGCGTCCTGCCCACCATGTACGACCCCCGCACCCTGCACTCCCGCGAGGTCGTCGCCCGGCTGGTCGACGTGTTCGGCGAGAAGGTGTTCCACACCGTCATCGCCCGCACGGTCAAGTTCCCCGACTCCTCCGCCGCGTCGCAGCCGATGACCACCTACGCCCCGTCGCACCCCGGCACCCACGCCTACCGGCAGCTGGCCCGCGAGCTGGTGGCCCGGGGTCTGGTCGCCTGAGGCACGTGGGCGCCCCGGCGACCGAGCACGGCCCGGACGGCGAGGGCCCGACGTCGTCCTTCGAGGTCCACCTCGACGTCTTCACCGGCCCGTTCGACCTGCTGCTGGGGTTGATCGCCAAGCACCGCCTCGACGTCACCGAGGTGGCCCTGGCCGAGGTCACCGACGAGTTCCTCGCCCACATCCGGGCGATGGACCACTGGGACCTGGACGAGGTGACCGGCTTCGTCCTGGTCGCGGCCACCCTGCTGGACCTCAAGTCCGCGCGGCTGCTGCCGGGGGCGCAGGTGGAGGACGAGCAGGACCTGGCCCTGCTGGAGGCCCGCGACCTGCTGTTCGCGCGGCTGCTGCAGTACCGGGCGTTCCGCACCGCCGCGGCCGACATCGACCGCCGGCTGGAGGCCTACGCCGGGCGCCACCCGCGACGCCGGGGCGACGACCCGGCCGCGGCCGGCCTGCTGCCGGACCTGGTGTGGACCTCCGACGCCGAGACGTTCGCCCGGATCGCCGCGGAGGCGCTGCGACCCAAGCCCATCCCCACCGTGGGCCTGGAGCACCTGCACGCCCCCGAGGTCGACGTGGCCGAGCAGAAGGACGAGCTGCTGCGCCGGCTGCAGACCGGTCGGGCCGTGTCCTTCCGCACCCTGGTGGCGGACGCGGGCGGGCGCCCCGTGGTCGTGGCCCGGTTCCTGGCGGTGCTCGACCTCTACCGTGAGGAGCTGGTGGCGCTGGAGCAGGCGGGCCCGCTGGCCGACCTCAGCATCCGGCTGATCCGTCCCGAGCAGCGCGCCACGCTGCACCAGGTCGCCGAGCTCGGCGACGAGACCCACCCGAGCGGCGAGGAGCACGCATGACCCTGCAGGAGGGCCTGGACGTCGACGCCCTGCCCGGCGGTGCCCGGGCGGCGGTCGAGGCGGTGGTGATGGTGGCCGACGAGCCGGTCCCGGCGCTGGTGCTGGCCGCGGCCCTCGCGCTGCCGCTGGAGCGGGTCGAGCAGCTGCTGCGCGAGCTGGCGACCGACTACGACGCCGGGGGACGGGGTTTCGAGCTGCGGGAGAGCGCCACCGGCTGGCGGGTGTACTCCCGCCAGGTGTTCGCGCCGGTGGTCGAGCGGTTCGTCCGCGACGGTGCCACGGCCCGGCTCAGCCGGGCCTCGCTGGAGACCCTCGCGATCATCGCCTACCGCCAGCCCGTCACCCGCAGCACGGTCTCCAGCATCCGCGGCGTGAGCGCCGACGCGACCATCCGGACCCTCCTGCAGCGGGGTCTGGTGGCCGAGAGCGGCGACGAGTCCCCGAACGGTGCGATCCTGTACGTCACGACGGGCGAGTTCTGCGAGCGGCTCGGGTTGACGAGCGTCGACGAGCTGCCGCCCCTCGCCCCCTACCTGCCGGAGGCCGACGTGCTCGACGACATCGCAGGGGCTTCCCGATGAGCCCCACCAGCTCCCGCGGCGGCCGCAAGCAGCCCGCCCGCACCGCTCCCGGCGGCAACGGCGGGTCCCGGCCCGGCCCCGCCGACCGCCGCAAGATGCGCCAGCAGCGCGGCGCGGACCAGCGCGCCGCCAACGTGCCCGACGCCCCCGCCGGCGACGTCCACGACCCCGAGGGCGAGCGCCTGCAGAAAGTGCTGGCCAAGGCCGGCGTCGCGTCGCGGCGTCGCGCCGAGCAGCTCATCGCGCTCGGTCGGGTCACGGTCGACGACCAGGTCGTCACCGAGCTCGGCACCCGCGTCAGCCCCACCCAGGTGGTCCACGTCGACGGCCTCCGGGTCCAGGTCGACGACACCCGCGTGTACCTGGCCGTCAACAAGCCCGTCGGCATGCTGTCGGCGATGGAGGACGACGAGGGCCGCTCCAACCTCGGCGACCTGGTCCGGGACCGCGAGGAGCGGCTGTTCCACGTCGGCCGGCTCGACCTGGAGTCCGAGGGCCTGCTGCTGCTGACCAACGACGGCGACCTGGCCCACCGGCTGCTGCACCCCAGCTACGGCGTGCAGAAGTGGTACCTGGCCGAGGTCCCGGGCCCCATCGGCCGCGAGGTCGGCCGCACCCTCAAGGAGGGGATCGAGCTGGACGACGGCCCGGTCAAGGTCGACGAGTTCGCCGTCGTGGACTCCGCCCCGGGCAAGGCCCTGCTCGAGATCGTCATCCACGAGGGCCGCAAGCACGTCGTGCGGCGCATGCTGGCGCAGGTGGGGCACCCCGTGGAGCGGCTCGTCCGCACCCGCATCGGCTCGATCCGGCTCGGTGAGCTGCCCCCCGGTCACACCCGGCGCCTCAACGCCGGTGAGGTCGCCGGCCTGTTCCGCGACGTGGGCCTGTGACGGGCCGCCCCGGGTCGGCTCGCTAACGTCCTGCCATGGCGGTCAGGGCGGTCCGGGGAGCGATCCAGCTGGACGTGGACGAGCGCGAGCACCTGCTCGACTCCACCCGGGAGCTGGTGTCGGCCGTGATGACGGCCAACGACCTCACGGCGGAGGACCTGATCAGCGTCGTGTTCACCGCGACGCCGGACCTGACCAGCGAGTTCCCGGCGGTGGCCGCCCGTGAGGTCGGCCTGGGGTCGGTGCCGCTGCTGTGCACCGTCGAGATCGACGTGCCCGGGGCGCTGCCACGGGTGGTCCGGCTGATGGCCCACGTGGACACCGACCGGCCCCGGGACGCGGTCCAGCACGTCTACCTGCGCGGGGCCGCCGCCCTGCGCAGGGACATCGCCCAGTGAGCGAGCTCCCCCCCGGGCCGGTCCCGGCCGGTGTCCTCGTCGTAGGCGCGGGGCTGGTCGGGGCCAGCATCGGGCTGGGCCTGCGCCCCACCGGCAGCGACGTCGTCCTGCACGACGCGTCGCCGACGGTGGCGGCCGTCGCGGCCGACCTCGGCGCCGGCCGGCTGCCGGACGGCGACGACCTGCAGCCCGACCTGGTCGTCGTGGCGGCCCCGCCGGACGTGACCGCCGGGCTGGTCGTGGCCTACCTGCGCCGCTACCCGCACGCCACGGTGACCGACGTGGCCAGCACGAAGGCCGCCGTCGTGGCCGAGGTGCTGGCCGCCGCGGGCGCCGACGCCGACCGGTACGTCGGCGGGCACCCGATGGCCGGGCGCGAGCGGTCGGGACCGATGGCCGCGCGCGGCGACCTGTTCGTGGGCCGGCCCTGGGTGCTCACCCCGGACCGGAGCACGTCGCTGGTGGCCAAGGCGCTGGTCCGCGAGACCGCGACCCGGCTGGGGGCCGTGGTCGTCGAGCTGGACCCGGCCACCCACGACGAGGCCGTGGCCCTGGTGTCGCACCTGCCGCAGGTGGCGGCCAGCCTGGTCGCGGCCCGCCTGGTCGGGGCGTCGGACTCCGCGGTCGCGCTCGCCGGCCAGGGGCTGCGCGACGTCACCCGGATCGCCGCCAGCGACCCCGTGCTCTGGGCGCAGATCCTGGCGGGCAACGCGGCCCCCCTGGCCCAGCAGCTCCGGCTGCTGCGCGACGACCTCGACCGCACCGTCTCGGCCCTGGAGCAGCTCGACCAGGCCGGTGGCCCCGCCCACCGCCCGCCCCCGCAGGGCCCGGTGGGCGCCCTGGCCCGGCTGGTGGCCGAGGGCAACGCGGGGCGGGCGATGGTGCCCGGCAAGCACGGCAGCGCGCCGACGGTCTACGCGGTGGTCCCCGTCCTCGTCCCCGACCGGCCGGGCTCCCTCGCGGCGCTCATCGGCACCATCGGCGAGGTCGGCGTCAACGTGGAGGACCTGCGCATCGAGCACAGCCCCGGACGGCTGGCCGGCGTCGCCGAGGTGTCCGTGCTGCCCGCGGCGCGCGACCGCCTGGTCGAGGCGTTGCGCGATCGCGGCTGGTCGGTCCCGGACTAGCCAGCCGGTAACCTGGGGGGTCGCCCGCCGCCGCCCCGGTCAGGGCCGTCCCTCCGCCACCGACCTCCGGGAGCCGCCACGATGTCCGTGCCGTCGCGCTCCGATTCGTCGCGTGGGGCCTCGGGTGCCACGGCCCCGCGGTCCGGGTCCCGCCGGGTGCTCGTGGCCGTCGACGGCCCCTCGGGCTCCGGCAAGTCCAGCGTGTCGCGCGAGGTGGCCCGTCGTGCCGGCCTGGCCTACCTGGACACCGGGGCGATGTACCGGGCGTTCTGCTGGGCCGCGCTGCGCGACGGGGCGGACGTCGCCGACGCGGAAGCCACCGCGGCCGTGGCCCGCGCCGCCGACGTCCGGGTGAGCACCGACCCCGACACCGCCCGCGTGGTCGTGGACGGTACGGACGTCACCGACGCCATCCGCGGCGCCGACGTGACCGCAGCCGTGTCGCAGCTCGCCGCCCACCCCGCGGTCCGCGAGGTCCTCCGGCTGGCGCAGCGGGCCGTGATGGACGGCGCGCCCACCGGGTGCATCGCCGAGGGCCGTGACATCACGACCGTGGTGGCCCCCGACGCCGACGTCCGCATCCTGCTGACCGCCGACCCCGACGCCCGGGTCCGGCGCCGGGCCCGCCAGCTCGGCGGGGCCGGCCGGGGCGCCGACGTCCGCGCGGCCGTGCTGGGCCGGGACGAGAAGGACTCCCGCGTCACGTCGTTCCGCACCGCCGCCGACGGCGTGCTCGAGCTGGACTCCTCCGACCTGGACCTCGAGCAGACGGTGACCGCGGTCCTGGAGCTGGTGCACCGGGCGCAGCAGGCGACGGCGCCCGTCGACCTGCGGGAGGCGTCCCGGGCGGGTGGGGGCTCGTGAGCCCGGCGAGCCCGGCCACCTCGACCAGCCCCCCCGGCGCGACCGGCCCGACGGCCCCGACCGCCCCCGGTCGCTGGTGGGGTCGCCTGGTCGGGTTCGTGGTCGCCCACGTGCTCTGGCGTACCGACGTCCGGGGCCTGGAGCACGTCGGGCAGGGGCCGGTCCTGCTGGCCGTCAACCACGTGAGCGTCCTCGACGGGCCGCTGGTCTACTCCTCCAACTGGCGTCGCGGGGCGCAGTTCCTCGTCAAGAAGGAGATGTTCCGCGGCTTCTTCGGCTGGGTGCTGCACCAGGTGGGGCAGATCCCGGTGGACCGCTCCGGCGGGGACCGCACGGCGCTGACCGCGGCCGTGGCCGTGCTGCGCGAGGGCGGCGTGGCCGGCATCTTCCCCGAGGGCTCGCGCGGTCGGGGCGACGTCGTGGCGGTGCGGACGGGCATCGCCTGGATCGCGCTGCAGTCCGGCGCCCCCGTCGTGCCCGTGGCCGTGCTGGGGACCCGCCGCACCGGCGAGCGCCCCGGCGGTCTGCCCCGGCTGCGCCGGCGCCTGCACGTCGTGCACGGCGAGCCGTTCCACCTGGTGCGCCCGGACGGCGTACCCGGCAAGCAGGCGCTCAGGGCGGCGGCCGAGCAGGTGCGGCTGCGCCTGGTCGCCCACGTCGAGGACTCGGTCGCCCTCACCGGCGAGCCGCTGCCCGACGACCCCGGCACCACCACCCCGAACCAGGACCCAGGACAGGCAGGCGGCACACCGTGACCGGAACCGACGACCACAGCAGCGAGCCCGACGGCGCGGCCGAGACCACCACCCCCGAGGGGGCCGTGCCCGAGGGTGCGGTGTCCGACGCCGACGCCGAGCGCGTCCTGCGCAGCCAGCTCGCGGACTACGACCTGGCCGAGGAGGACCTGGCCGTCCTGGGCCGGGACCTGGACGACCCTGATCTGGAGCACGAGGACGTCCGCCCCGTCGTGGCCGTCGTCGGCCGGCCCAACGTCGGCAAGTCGACCCTGGTCAACCGCATCCTGGGCCGGCGCGAGGCCGTGGTGCAGGACGTCCCCGGGGTGACCCGCGACCGCGTCAGCTACCCGGTGGACTGGGCCGGGCGCACGTTCACCCTCGTCGACACCGGCGGCTGGGACGCCCGCGTCCAGGGGCTGGCCGCGCAGGTCGCCGAGCAGGCCGAGATCGCCGTCGAGCTCGCCGACGCCGTCATCTTCGTGGTGGACGGGACGGTGGGCGCCACGGCCGTCGACGAGGCGGTCGTGAAGATGCTGCGCCGGGCGGGCAAGCCCGTCGTGCTGGTGGCCAACAAGGTGGACGACGCGCGCGGCGAGGCCGACGCGACGGCGCTGTGGGCCCTCGGCCTGGGCCAGCCGTACCCGGTGTCGGCCCTGCACGGACGCGGCAGCGGCGACATGCTCGACGCCGTCCTCGAGGTGCTGCCCGAGCGGACGGCCGCCACGCCGGAGTCCTCCGCCGTGCGCCGGGTGGCCCTGGTCGGACGGCCCAACGTCGGCAAGTCCAGCCTGCTCAACGCCCTCGTGGGCAGCGAGCGCGTCGTCGTCAACGCGACCGCCGGCACCACGCGCGACCCCGTCGACGAGATGGTCGAGCTGGGTGGGCGCACCTGGCGGGTCGTGGACACCGCCGGCATCCGCCGCAAGCACCGCAGCAGCGTCGGCGCGGACTTCTACGCCGGGCTGCGCACCCAGGCCGCCATCGAGCGCGCCGAGGTCGCCGTCGTGCTCGTCGACTCCTCGGAGATCCTCAGCGAGCAGGACGTCCGCGTGGTCCAGAACGCCGTCGACGCGGGCCGGGCGGTGGTCCTGGCCATGAACAAGTGGGACCTCGTCGACGAGGAGCGCCGCCGCTACCTGGAGCGCGAGCTGGAGACCGAGCTGGTCCAGGTGCCGTGGGCCCCGCGGGTCAACCTGTCCGCGATGACCGGGCGGCACCTGGACCGCCTGGTGCCGGCGATGGACCGCGCCCTGGCGTCGTGGGAGTCGCGGGTGCCGACCGGGCGCCTCAACGCGCTGATCGCGGAGATCGTCGGGGCGCACCCGCACCCCGTGCGCGGGGGCAAGCAGCCCCGCATCCTCTACGCCACCCAGGCCGGCGTCCGGCCGCCCACGTTCGTGCTGTTCACCACCGGGTTCCTCGAGGCCGGGTACCGCCGGTTCGTCGAGCGGCGCCTCCGTGAGGAGTTCGGCTTCGAGGGCACGCCCATCGAGGTGACCGTGCGGGCGCGGGAGCGTCGGAAGCGCACCTGAGCCTGCGATACGATTCCGGCCGGCGGTCACGGAGACGTGGCCGACCGGGACGTGGCGCAGCTTGGTAGCGCACTTGACTGGGGGTCAAGGGGTCGTGGGTTCGAATCCCGCCGTCCCGACAGGGTTGACAGGCACGACGGACCAGCCCGGTCGACCTGAGCCGGTCGACCGGGCAGCCCCGATCTGGCAGCCTCGACCGGTAGGAACGCTGCCAGGGGAGGCCGCCACGACCACCGCTGTCAGCGACCGGGTTGTCACGCTCCCCAACGCCATCAGCCTCGCCCGGCTGCTGTGCGTGCCCGTGTTCGCGGTCCTCATCGTCGGCGGGCAGGACGCCGCAGCGCTCGTCGTGCTGCTGCTGGCCGGGCTCAGCGACTACGTCGACGGGCTGCTGGCGCGCCGCTGGGACCAGGTGACCAGGCTCGGCCAGCTGCTGGACCCGGCCGCCGACCGGCTCTACGTCACGGTCGCCCTGCTGGGCCTCGGCTGGCGCGAGGTGCTGCCGTGGTGGCTGATCGGCGCCATCGTGGGTCGCGACGTCGTCCTGACCCTCAACGTGCTCTTCCTGCGCCACCACGGGCTGTCGTCGCTGCCGCCGCACCTCATCGGCAAGACCGCGACGTTCGCCCTGCTGGTGGCCCTGCCGCTGCTGCTGCTGGCCGAGGCCACCACCGAGCTGTCGGCCGTGGTGCGCCCGCTGGCGTGGGCCGTGCTGCTGTGGGGGACGGCGCTGTACTACTGGGGGGCGGGCGGCTACCTGCGCCAGACCTGGGTGCTGGTGGGCCGGGTCCGTCGCGGCGGCGACCCGACGGCGGCGGTGACGCATGGCTAGGTCGGCCTTCTCGTCCTCCACGCTGCTCGACGAGATCATGCGGCGCCCGCTGGACCCCGGGTACGAGGCCGCGGCCCGGCGTCGGGAGCGGGCTCACGGGGGCGAGGCCGGTGCGCCCGGTGGTCCGGACCGGTCCGGGGCGCCGAAGCCCGACGGTGAGGACCGGCGGGGTGACCGGCTGCGGCGACGCCGCCGCCGCCAGGCCGCGCGACGCTGGCAGCTGACGACGTCCGTCGTCGTCGCGGGTGTCGTGCTGGGGCTGGTGGCGGGGGCGGGCGTCGCCCAGCTGCGGACGCGTCCGCTCGAGGCGCAGGACCGGGCCGTCCTGGAGGCGGAGATCGAGCGCCGCACCGAGCTCGCGGACACGCTGGCGGAGTCCAACTCACGGCTGCGCCAGGAGATCGAGGCCGAGCAGGCGGCCGCCATCGGCGAGGGGGCCGACGCGTTGCTGGCGGACACCGAGCGCCTGGCCGTCGTGGCCGGGGCGGTCCCCGTCGTCGGTGACGGCGTCGTCGTGGTCCTGGACGACGCCCCCTCCGACGGGGTCGACGAACCGAGCCAGATCTCGGACGACAGCCGGGTCCGCGACGTCGACGTGCAGACGGTCGTCAACGGTCTGTGGGCGGCCGGGGCCGAGGGCATCGCGGTCAACGGGCAGCGGCTGACGTCCCTGAGCACCATCCGGCACGCGGGCGACGCCATCGTGGTCGACCTGCGGCAGCTGGCGAGGCCGTACACGATCACGGCCGTCGGCAACCCCGGCGCGCTGCAGCAGGAGGCCCGCACGGGCTCGGCCGGGCAGTGGGCCGCGTTCCTGCGCGACAGCTACGGTATCGCCGTGTCCGTGGAGGTCGCCGACGACCTGGAGCTCCCCTCGGCCTCCCGGTTGACGCTGCGCCACGCGCAGGGGGTCCTCGCGCCCGGCGAGGTCGGGCCCGGCGAGGGCTCGCAGGAGGAGGCTGGTCAGTCGTGATCGCGATCATCGGGCTGCTGCTCGGGGTGGCGGTCGGCATCTTCCTGGAGCCGACCGTCCCGCCCGCGCTGCAGCCGTACCTGCCGATCGCCATCGTCGCGGCCCTCGACGCCCTGTTCGGCGGGTTCCGGGCGGTCATCGAGGGCATCTTCGACGACCGGGTGTTCGTCGTCTCCCTGGTCTTCAACGTCGTCATCGCCGCGTTCGTCGTGTTCCTGGGCGACCAGCTGGGCGTGGGCTCGCAGCTGAGCACCGGCGTCGTCGTCGTCCTCGGGATCCGGATCTTCTCCAACGCGGCCGCCATCCGTCGGCACCTCCTGGGGTCCTGACGTGACCTACCACCCGGACAACGTCGACCCCACGTCGGCCTGGCGACGGCTCCGCAGCGGCGTCGGCCGTCGGCCCGGCCGGTTCCAGGTGTTCGCGGCCGTGCTGCTGTTCCTGCTGGGCTTCGCCGTGGTGACCCAGGCCCGGCAGACGTCCGAGGCCGGGCTGTCCACCCTGCGGGAGACGGAGCTGGTCCGGCTCCTGGACGGCGTCAGCGAGCGGCGGGAGCGGCTGGAGGAGGAGGCGGGCGAGCTGCAGGCGCAGCGGCAGGCCCTGCTCACCAGCTCCGACGCCAGCGCGGAGGCGGAGCGCGCCGCCCGGGACCGGCTCGCCGTCTACTCGGTCCTGGCGGGCACGGTGGCGGCCCAGGGGCCGGGCATCACGGTGGTCATCCGGGACGAGGGGGAGCGCACCGTGACCGACGCCTTCATGCTCGACGCGGTGCAGGAGCTGCGTGACGCCGGCGCCGAGGCGATCCAGATCGGGGACGTCCGGGTGGTCGCCAGCACGTCCTTCGTCGACGCCCCCGACCGCAGCGGCATCGCCGTGGACGGCACCGTCGTCGCCTCGCCGTTCACGATCCGGGCCATCGGCGACCCCGACGTGATGGAGCCGGCGCTGCGGATCCCGGGCGGGGTGGTGCCCCGCCTCGAACGCTTCGGGGACGCGGTCACGGTGACCGAGCTCGACCTCGTCGTCGTCGACGCGTTGCGGGTCGTCGCACCCCCTGAGTACGCTCGCCCGGCCCAGCCCGAGGAGTGACCCGCTGCTCGCGCGGCGTCGAGCGATCGGCACCGGACCGGACAGCCGACCGGCACTGACAGCCAACCGGAACTGACAGAGAGCGGTGAGATCGTGGACGTGCCTGAGGGGCTCCGCTACACCAGCGAGCACGAGTGGCTCCGCACCGGTGAGGACGGCGTCGTGCGCGTCGGCATCACCGACTACGCGCAGGACGCGCTGGGCGACATCGTGTTCGTCGAGCTGCCGGCTCCCGGCACCGTGGTCGCCGCCGGTCAGGCCTGCGGCGAGGTCGAGTCGACCAAGTCCGTGTCCGAGCTGTTCGCCCCCGTGAGCGGCACGGTGACGGCGCGCAACGACTCCCTCGAGGCGGCGCCGGAGACGGTCAACGGCGACCCCTACGGCGAGGGCTGGATGTTCGAGCTGCGCCCCGACGACGACACCGCGGTCGGTGCCCTGCTCGACGACGCCGCATACCGGGCGTTGACGGACGGGTGAACACGGTCGGACGGGTGAACGGGCACCGAACGGACGCGGTACACGTCTACCTGAGCATGAGGGTGGCCACTAGGGTTGCGCCAACCGAGGAGGAGAACCGATGACGGAGACCCCGGACGCGCCGCGTCAACGTGGCACGGCTGCGATCCCGGTGACCCCGGGCCAGGGCGTGGACACCACGATCACCTACGCCCAGGCCACCGACACCGACCCCGCGAGCGGGCTGACGCGTGACGACCAGCGGGCCGTGGAGGCCCTGCCGCAGGGCTCGGCCCTCCTCGTGGTCCAGCGCGGCCCGAACGCCGGGGCGCGGTTCCTGCTGGACTCCGAGCGCACCACCGCCGGCCGTGCCGCCGACAGCGACATCTTCCTCGACGACGTCACGGTCTCCCGGCGTCACGCCGAGTTCGGCCGCGTCGGCGAGGGGTACCGGGTGGTCGACGTCGGCAGCCTCAACGGCACCTACGTCAACCGCCAGCGGATCGAGTCGGCGGTGCTGAACGCCGGCGACGAGGTCCAGATCGGCAAGTACCGGCTGGTGTACCACCCGTCCCGCCAGCACCTGGTCCCGGCGGACGGTGAGGACACCGGGGCGTGAGCGCCCCGGCTCTGGCGGGCCGCGACCGACCCTCCGGACTGACCATCGGGGAGGTCCTCGCCGTGCTGCGCGAGGAGTTCCCCGACGTCACGATCTCCAAGATCCGCTTCCTCGAGGAGCAGGGTCTGGTCGAGCCGGACCGCACCCCGTCCGGCTACCGCAAGTTCTCCCACACCCACGTCGACCGGCTGCGGCACGTCCTCACGCTGCAGCGTGACCACTTCCTGCCGCTGCGGGTCATCCGGGAGCAGCTGGACGGCGTCGGGCCCGACCTGCTGGCCGCGGCGTCGCCGGGCCGGCCGGCCCCGTTCGTGCGCGTGCTGCGGGACGCGGTCGACGGCGCGGACGCCTCCGCGGGCGCCCGCGACGCCGACGCCCTGGCCGCCGCGGCGGGCTGCGAGCCCGCGCTCGTGGCGGACCTGCTCAGCCACGGCCTGGTCCGCCCCGCGAGCGACGGCTGGTTCTCCCCGGACGACGTCGAGGTCGTCCGGGCGGCGTCGGCGCTGGCCGCGCACGGCGTCCAGCCCCGGCACCTCCGTTCGTTCCGGTCCGCAGCGGACAAGGAGGTCGACCTCGTCGAGGCGGTGGTCGCACCGCTGCGCCGGTCGGGTCGCCCGGGTGCCTCCGGCGAGGTCGCCGACACCGCCCGCGAGGTGGCCGCCACCTGCCTGCGCCTGCACGCCGCCCTCGTCGCGGGCTCCCTCGGCCGACGCTGACCCCGCGGGCCGCCGTCACCGTCGCCGGGTGACCCTCGGTCGCCGCCCGGGGCCTGCTCGGGGGTAGCGTGGCGTCCGTGCGCGAGCTTGACGTGGTCGGCATCCGGGTGGAGACACCGTCCAACAACCCGATCGTGCTGCTGAGGGAGCGCGAGGGGCACCGCTACCTGCCGGTGTGGATCGGCGCGGCCGAGGCGAGTGCGATCGCGTTCGCCCAGCAGGGGCTGGTGCCGCCCCGGCCGCAGACGCACGACCTGCTGCTGGACGTGGTGACCGCGCTGGGCCGGACGGTGGAAGAGGTCCGCATCACCGAGTACCGCGACAACATCTTCTACGCCGAGCTGGTGCTGGACGGCGGGACGACCGTCGGGGCCCGCACCTCCGACGCCGTGGCCCTGGCCCTGCGGGCCGGCTGCCGCATCCTCGGCGCCGAGGCCGTGCTGGACGAGGTCGGCGTCCCGGTGCCGGACGAGGACGAGGGCGAGGTCGAGGTGGAGCGCCTGCGCGAGTTCCTCGACAGCGTGAACCCCGAGGACTTCGACTTCGAGGAGGGTGCGGCGTCCACGACGGACCTGATGGACGAGCTCGACGAGCTCGAGAACGAGCGGACCGACGACGACGAGGACCGGCCCGACGCCGGTGACGGCGACGACACGCCCCCCAAACCCTCCAGCGGTGGTTGACCCTTGGTCGGGCGATCCCTACCGTCGGACGTGACGGAGCGGTACCGGGCACCTCAGTCCCCGGCCGCCCCGCCCGAGAGGAGCCCGGCATGGCACATCACGAGGTAGACGGCGCCGCGCGAGCGGGCTCCGTCTCCGTGGCCGGCTCCGACCGCGACCAGGGCATGCTCTTCGACGACGGGCTGCCCGACCTGGACGAGACCGCCGGGTACCGCGGCCCCGTCGCGGCCCGGGCGGCCGGCATCACCTACCGCCAGCTGGACTACTGGGCCCGGACCGGGCTGGTCGAGCCCGCCGTGCGCGGCGCGAGCGGGTCCGGCAGCCAGCGGCTGTACGGCTTCCGCGACATCCTCGTGCTCAAGGTCGTCAAGCGGCTCCTGGACACCGGGGTGTCGCTGCAGCAGATCCGCACGGCGACCCAGGTGCTGCGCAGCCACGGCGTCGAGGACCTGGCCAACATCACCCTGATCTCCGACGGGGCGAGCGTGTACGAGTGCACGTCCGCCGACGAGGTCATCGACCTCGTCCAGGGCGGGCAGGGCGTGTTCGGCATCGCGGTCGGCCGGGTCTGGCGCGAGGTGGAGGGCACCCTGGCCGAGCTCCCGGCCGAGCGCGAGGAGCAGGTCGTGGACGTGCCCGGTGACGAGCTCGCCCGTCGCCGCGCCGCGCGCGAGGCCGGCTGAGGCAGGTCGACGGGGCCCCGCCCGCCGGCGGGCCCGTCGCTAGCGCGCCGCCCGCCGCGTGCCGCCCGCCCGCAGCACGCGGTCCAGGTGGGAGTCGAACGCCGCCGCCAGCTCGGCCCCGCCGTGGCCGTGCCAGCGGTGGACGGGGGTGGTCGCCCCCTGGGACTGCTGCACGGCCGAGCGGTCGGGCAGCGGGGGTCGCAGCACGAGCGGGCCGAACAGCCCCGTCATCTCCTCCAGGCGGTAGCGGTGCTCGGGGGAGCGCTCCCGGAACCGGTTGACGAGGATCCCCAGCGGCATCAGGTGACGGGCCTCGTCGCTGCGCAGGGCGTCGATCGCCCGCAGCGCCCGGTCCGCGGCCGCGACGGAGAAGATCGCGGGCTCGCTCACCACGAGCGCCCGGTCGCTGGCCACCAGCCCGGTGCGGGTCAGCCCGCCCAGGGACGGCGGGCAGTCCACCAGCACCAGGTCGTACCAGGGCACCTTGGACAGCGCCGTGGCCAGCGTCCGCATCGTCCGGGGCCGGGTGGCGTAGTCGTGGTCGGTGCTGGCCTCCGAGCCCAGCATCACGTCCAGGACGCCGGGCTGGTCACCGGCCCACCCGGACGGGGCGATGGCCTTGGCCAGCTCGCTGCGGCGGGGGTTGGCCAGCACGTCGGACACCGTGGACTCCCGCCGGGCGGCCACGTCGAGGCCGGTCGTGGCGTCGGCCTGCGGGTCCAGGTCGACCACCAGCGTGGGCACCCCGCGCGCCAGCGCGGCCGAGGCCAGTCCGAGCGTGACGGTCGTCTTGCCGACGCCCCCCTTGAGGCTGCAGACACTCAGCACGATCACGGCCCCGACGCTACCCGGCTGATAACCTGACGGTGCTGCACACACCCTGCGGGAGAGTCCGTCGCGACTCGCTCGGAACCACCGCGTCGGCGCCGAAGGGGCAACCTCCCCGGAACCTCTCAGGCACCAGGACCGCAGGGGACAGGCACGCAGGAGGGGTCCGCCCCGACTGTCGGGGTCCGATGTGACGAGCCCGTCCAGGGCTCACGGACGCCGAGGAGCCTCGTGCCCACCACCCCCAGCACGCCCAGCCCGACCACGCCCGCCGGCGCGACGACCGGCCCGGCCGCGGGCACGAGCCCCCGGGCCGCCACGAGCCCGCGCGCGGTCTTCAGCGAACGGCACCTCGGCCACGTCCCGGACCCGCAGGCCTACGCCCGGGCGACGGGCTTCGACAGCCTGGCCGACCTGGTCGACGCGACCGTCCCCGCCGGGATCCGGCAGCACGAGCCGCTGGACCTGCCGCCGGCGCTGGACGAGGAGGACGCGCTCGTCGAGCTGCGCGCCGTCGCGGCCCGCAACCGGGTGGTCCAGCCCATGATCGGCCTGGGGTACCACGGCACCGTGACCCCGCCCGTGGTCCGGCGCAACGTGCTGCAGAACCCCGCCTGGTACACCGCCTACACGCCCTACCAGCCCGAGATCAGCCAGGGCCGCCTCGAGGCTCTGCTCACGTTCCAGACCCTGGTCACGGACCTGACCGGGCTCGACGTGGCCAACGCGAGCCTGCTCGACGAGCCCACCGCCGCCGCCGAGGCCATGACCCTGCTGCGCCGGGCCACCAAGGCGGGCGACGACGCCGTGTTCCTGGTCGACTCCGACGTCCTGCCGCAGACCCGGGCCGTGCTGGCCACCCGCGCCGAGCCGCTGGGCATCGAGCTGGTGGACCTGGACCTGGGGGCGGGCGCCGAGCCGTCCGGCGACCTGGTCGCCGCGGCCCTGGCCGGACGCACCGTCTACGGCGCCCTGCTGCAGTACCCGGGCGCGTCCGGGCAGGTCCGCGACCTGCGCGCGGTGACCGAGGCCGTCGTGGCCGCCGGGGCCCGCGTGGCCGTCGCGGCCGACCCGCTGGTCCTGACCCTGCTCACCCCGCCGGGGGAGTGGGGTGCCGACGTGGTGGTCGGCTCCATGCAGCGCTTCGGCGTCCCGATGGGCTACGGCGGCCCGCACGCGGGGTACATGGCCGTCCGCGACGGGCTGCAGCGGCTGCTGCCCGGCCGCCTCGTCGGCGTCAGCAGGGACGCCTCGGGCAACCCGGCGCTCCGCCTGGCCCTGCAGACCCGCGAGCAGCACATCCGCCGCGAGAAGGCGACCAGCAACATCTGCACCGCCCAGGTGCTGCTGGCCGTGATGGCCGGGATGTACGCGGTCTGGCACGGCCCGGACGGGCTGCGGCGCATCGCCGGTCACGCCCACGACCACGCCGCGGCCGTGGCGGCCGCGGCCACCTCGATGGGGGTCACGGTCGAGACGACCGCGTTCTTCGACACCGTGACCCTGCGGGTGGCCGACGCGGACGCGGTGGTCGCGGAGGCGCTGTCCCGCGGCGTCAACGTGCGCCGGGTCGACGCCACCCACGTGGGCGTCACCACGGACGAGACCACCCGAGGGGCGCACGTGGACGCCGTGGTCGCGACCCTGGCGACCGTGTCGGGGACGACCGCCGACCTGCCGGTCGAGGTCACCGCCGCCGGGTTCACGGGCCCCCTGGCCCGGACCAGCGAGTTCTGCACCAACGAGGTCTTCCACCGGTACCGCTCCGAGACGGGCCTGCTGCGCTACCTGCGCCGGCTCGCCGACGCGGACTTCGCCCTGGACCGCGGGATGATCCCGCTGGGCTCGTGCACCATGAAGCTCAACGCCACCACCGAGATGGAGTCCGTCACCTGGCCGGAGTTCGCGGACCTGCACCCGTTCGCCCCCGCCGACCAGGCCGCCGGCACCCGTCAGGTCGTCGCCGACCTCGAGCGGTGGCTGGCCGAGGTGACCGGCTACGACGCCGTCAGCATGCAGCCGAACTCCGGGGCCCAGGGCGAGCTGGCGGGGCTGCTGGCGATCCGCGGCTACCACCGGGCGCAGGGCCACGGCGAGCGTGACGTCTGCCTGATCCCCTCCAGCGCCCACGGCACCAACGCCGCCAGCGCCGTCATGGCCGGCATGCGGGTGCAGGTCGTGGCCTGCGACGAGGCGGGCAACGTCGACGTCGACGACCTCCGCGCCAAGATCGGGACCCACGGCGACCGGCTCGCCGCCCTGATGATCACCTACCCCTCCACCCACGGGGTGTTCGAGGAGACCGTCACCGAGATCTGCGACGAGGTCCACGCCGCGGGCGGGCAGGTCTACCTGGACGGGGCCAACCTCAACGCCCTGGTCGGGCTGGCCCGGCCCGGTCGGTTCGGGGCCGACGTCAGCCACCTCAACCTGCACAAGACGTTCTGCATCCCCCACGGGGGCGGCGGGCCGGGCGTCGGCCCGATCGGCGTCCGCGCCCACCTGGCCGAGTTCCTGCCGGGTCACCCGCTGGAGCCCACGCTGGCCGACAACCCCGTGGGCCCGGTGTCCGGGGCGCCCTACGGTTCGGCGGGCATCCTCACCATCCCGTGGACCTACGTGCGGATGATGGGCGCCGAGGGCCTGACCGAGGCCACCACCCGCGCCATCGCGGCCGCGAACTACGTGGCCGGGCGGCTGCGCGGGCACTGGGACGTCCTCTACACCGGCCGCAACGGCACGGTGGCGCACGAGTGCATCCTCGACGTGCGTCCGGTCGCCAGGAGCGCCGGCGTGACGGTCGACGACATCGCCAAGCGGCTGATCGACCACGGCTTCCACGCCCCGACGATGAGCTGGCCCGTGGCGGGCACCCTCATGGTCGAGCCCACCGAGAGCGAGGACCAGGCCGAGCTCGACCGGTTCTGCGACGCGATGATCGAGATCCGGGCCGAGGTCGCCCGCGTCGAGTCCGGCGAGTGGCAGGTGGCCACGTCGCCGCTGCGCCGCGCCCCGCACACCGCGGAGGACCTCGTGGGGGACTGGGACCGGCCCTACGAGCGCCGGCTCGGGGTCTACCCGTCGGGGTCCGTGCGCGGCAAGTACTGGCCGCCCGTCAACCGCGTCGACGGGGCCTGGGGCGACCGCAACCTGGTGTGCGCCTGCCCGCCGGTCAGCGCGTTCGGCGAGCCGGAGCCGGTGGCCGCCCCGGTCACCGACGACACGGGGCGGACCGGGGAGCAGGACGGCGACCGGACCGGGACGGCGGGCCGGGAGCCCGTGGCCGCGCGCTAGCGTTCCTACCATGTCCGTGCCCCCCGACTCCTCGCCGCCGCCCCAGGACCCGAACGGCCCGCCGCCGGGCCAGGGCCCCTACGGGCCACCGCCCGGGCAGGGTCCGTACGGGCCGCCGCCGGGGCAGGGTCCGTACGGCCCGCCGCCCGGGCAGGGCGCGCCCCCCGGTGGCGACCCGTACTCCCAGCCGTCCGGCCAGGTGCAGCCGTACGGGCCGGGTCAGGAGCAGGGCTACGGCCAGGGCCCCGGGCCGGGCTACGGCGTGCGCCCCGACCCCGGGCCGCCGACCGACCTGGTGTCGGTGCTCGGGCTCGTCTTCGCGGTGCTGCTCGCCCCGGTCGGCCTGGTCCTCAGCATCATCGGGATCGTCCGGACCCGCGACGGTCGTCGCAAGGGCCGGGGCCTGGCCATCGCCGGCATCGTGGTGTCGGTCCTGCTCAGCCTCGTCCTGGCGGCCCTCGTCGCCGCCGCCATCGCCTTCGGCACCCTGTGGAGCACCACGGTCGGCGGCAGCCTGGAGGAGCTCGAGCAGCAGAACCCCGAGCTCTTCGACGAGCTCGAGGAGGGGAGCGCGTCGCCGTCGGCCGGCCCGGGCGGGCTCGACGAGCTGCAGGAGCAGCTCGAGGACCTCCTGCCGTCCACCCCGGCCCAGGTCGACCCGGCCTCGGCGCTGCCCCTGGGCGAGACCGCCGAGCTCGGCGACTTCGCCGTGGCCGTCACCGGGGTGGACCTGGACGCGGGCGAGGAGCTCGCCGCCCAGGGCAACCCGGCCGCGGACGGCCGCTACGTGGTCGTCACGGCCGACGTCACCAACACCACCGACGAGCCGCAGGGGGTCTACCTCGGGCTGAACGTCTCCTACCTGTCGGCCGCCGGCACCAGCTACGACGAGTTCACCTGCGACGCCACGTTCGACGGGCAGGCCTCGGGCCTCGACGACGTCGAGCCGGGCGCGTCCACCCCGGTCAGCTGGTGCCTCGTGGTGCCGGAGGCCGAGGCGGGCGGCGGTGTCGTCGTCGTGGCGCCCACCTTCGACCTGACCGGGGCCGACACGACCGCCTGGGCCGAGCAGTGAGCCGGACCGCGGCCACGGCCCGTCACCCCGAGCGCGACGAGCTGCTGGCGTTCTGCCGCGAGCGCCACCACGTCGTGCTCATCACCCACCGGGCCGACGGCAGCCCGCAGGCCTCGCCCGTCTCCTGCGGCGTCGACGAGCAGGGCCGATTCGTCATCTCGACCTACCCCGAGCGGGCCAAGGTCCACAACGCGCGCCGCGACCCGCGGGTCACCCTCGTGGTGCTCTCGGACGACTGGGACGGTCCCTACGTACAGGTCGACGGCGAGTGCGAGGTGATCGACCTGCCCGAGGCCCTCGAGCCGCTGGTCGACTACTTCCGCTCCTTCGGTCGGGAGCACCCGGACTGGGACGAGTACCGCGCCGCCATGCTCGAGCAGGGCAAGTCGCTGCTGCGGGTCACGCCGACGCGCTGGGGGCCGGTGGCCACGGGCGGGTTCCCCGCCCGGCTGGTCGAGCAGGACGGCTGAGCGGTGCCGGGGGGCCAGGACGTCGAGGAGCACGGGGGCACCGCGGGCGGCCCGGGGCCGGCGGGCGTCCGGTGGGACACCACGGCGGTGCGGGGCGGGATGCGCCGCAGCGAGGTCGGGGAGACCTCCGAACCCCTGCACCTCACGTCCGGGTTCGTGTTCGACGACGCCGAGCAGGCCGAGGACGCGTTCCTCGGCGACAACGACCGGTTCGTCTACTCCCGTTACGGCAACCCGACCGTGACCGCGTTCACCGAGCGGCTGCGCCTGCTCGAGGGGGCCGAGGCGTGCCTGGCCACCGCCAGCGGCATGGCCGCGGTGTTCGCCGCGCTCGGCGGCCTGCTGGCGGCCGGTGACCGGTTGGTCGCGTCCCGGGCGATGTTCGGCTCCTGCGCCGTCGTCGTCACCGAGGTGCTGCCCCGGTGGGGGGTGGTCACCGAGCTGGTCGACGGCACCGACCTGGGCGCCTGGCGCGAGGCGCTGGCCACCCCGGCCAGGGCGGTGTTCCTCGAGACCCCGTCCAACCCGATGCTCGACCTCGTCGACGTCGCGGCCGTGTCGGAGCTGGCGCACGCGGCGGGGGCCGTCGTCGTGGTCGACAACGTCCTGGCCTCGCCCGTGCTGTGCCGCCCGCTCGCCCTGGGGGCGGACGTGGTCGTGTACTCCGCCACCAAGCACATGGACGGGCAGGGCCGGGTGCTCGGCGGCGCCGTGCTCGGCCCGGCGGACCTCGTCGACGGCGACATCGGGCACCTGGTCCGTCACACCGGGCCCACGCTGAGCCCGTTCAACGCCTGGACGCTCCTCAAGGGCCTGGAGACCATGCCGCTGCGGGTGCGTCACAGCTCCGACGTGGCGCTGCGGCTGGCCGGCTGGTCGGAGCAGCAGCCCGGGGTGGCCGCCGTCCGCCACCCGTTCCTGGCCTCGCACCCGCAGCACGACCTGGCGCGGGCGCAGATGGACGGGGGAGGCACGGTGCTGACGCTCGAGCTCGACGGCGACGGCACCCCGGCCGGTGGCCGCCGCGCGGCCTTCGCGTTCCTGGACGCGCTGCAGGTGGTCGACATCTCCAACAACCTGGGCGACACCCGCTCGCTGGCCTGCCACCCCGCGACCACGACCCACCGGGCGCTGTCGGGCAGCGTCCGTCGCGCGCAGGGCATCACCGACGCGGTGGTCCGGCTGTCGGTCGGGCTCGAGGACGCCGAGGACCTGCTGGAGGACCTGGCCCGCGCCGTGGCCGCCGCCCGCGCCGCCTGACCTCGGCGCCCACCCGTGGTGCCGGCCCGATAGCCTCGCCGCGTCCGCACGGTCGCCGCCTGCTCCGGGGGTCACGTTGTTCCAGAAGGTCCTGGTCGCCAACCGCGGCGAGATCGCCGTCCGCGCCTTCCGTGCCGCCACCGAGCTCGGGGCCCGCACGGTCGCGGTGTTCCCGTGGGAGGACCGCAACGGCGTGCACCGGATCAAGGCCGACGAGGCGTACCTCATCGGGGAGCGCGGCTCACCGGTGCGGGCCTACCTCGACGTGGCCGAGATCATCCGGGTCGCCCAGGAGTGCGGCGCCGACGCCGTCTACCCCGGCTACGGGTTCCTCTCGGAGAACCCCGAGCTGGCCACCGCCTGCGCGGCGGCCGGGATCACCTTCGTCGGTCCGTCGGCCGAGGTCCTCGAGATGGCCGGCAACAAGGTGACCGCGATCGCGGCCGCGAAGCAGGCGGGGCTGCCGGTGCTGGAGTCCACCGCCCCCTCCGACGACGCCGAGCAGCTGGTCGCGGCCGCGGCGCAGGTCGGCTTCCCCGTCTTCGTCAAGGCCGTGGCCGGCGGCGGCGGGCGGGGCATGCGCCGCGTCGACGACGCCGAGGCGCTGCCCGAGGCGCTCGCCGCGGCCATGCGGGAGGCGCAGGGCGCGTTCGGCGACTCCCGCGTCTTCGTGGAGCGGGCGGTGCTGAGCCCGCGCCACATCGAGGTCCAGGTCCTCGCCGACGACGACGGCGAGGTGGTGCACCTGTTCGAGCGGGACTGCTCGATCCAGCGGCGGCACCAGAAGGTCATCGAGATCGCCCCGGCCCCTGACCTGGACCCCACGACCCGGGAGGCCCTGCACCGCGACGCCGTCGCGTTCGCCCGGGCCATCGGCTACCGCAACGCCGGGACGGTCGAGTTCCTGGTCGCCACCGAGGGCGAGCGGGCCGGTGAGCACGTCTTCATCGAGATGAACCCCCGCATCCAGGTCGAGCACACCATCACCGAGGAGGTCACCGACGTCGACCTGGTGACCTCGCAGCTGCTCATCGCCTCGGGCTCCCGCCTGGCCGACCTGGGCCTGACCCAGGACCGGTTGCGGGTCAACGGCGCGGCGATCCAGTGCCGGATCACCACCGAGGACCCGGCCAACGGGTTCCGGCCCGACGTCGGCCGCATCACCACGTACCGCAACCCCGGCGGCGCGGGCATCCGCCTCGACGGCGGCACGGCCTACGCCGGCGCCGAGATCAGCCCGCACTTCGACTCCATGCTCACCAAGCTGATCTGCCGCGGGCGGGACTTCGGCACCGCCGTCGCCCGCGCCCGTCGGGCGCTGGCGGAGTTCCGGATCCGCGGGGTGGCGACCAACATCCCGTTCCTGCAGGCCATGCTGGCCGACCCCGACTTCCAGGCGGGCCGGTTCACGACGTCGTTCATCGACCAGCGGCCGCACCTGGTGACCGCGAGCCCCGGCGCCGACCGCGGCACCCGGCTGCTGACCTACCTGGCCGACGTGACCGTCAACCGCCCGCACGGCGAGTCGCCCGTCGAGCTGCCCGCGACCCTCAAGCTGCCGCCGACCGACCTGTCGGTGCCGGCGCCCGACGGCTCGCGCCAGCGGCTGCTGGAGCTGGGACCGGAGGGGTTCGCGGCCCACCTGCGTGCCTGCCCCGTCCCGTTGCTGACCGACACCACGTTCCGCGACGCCCACCAGTCGCTGCTGGCCACCCGGGTCCGGACCACCGACCTGCTCGCGGTCGCCCCGCACGTGGCGCGCACCATGCCCCAGCTGCTGAGCGTCGAGTGCTGGGGCGGGGCGACCTACGACGTGGCGCTGCGGTTCCTGGGCGAGGACCCGTGGGACCGGTTGGCCTCGATGCGGGCGGCCCTGCCGAACGTGGCGCTGCAGATGCTGCTGCGCGGGCGCAACACCGTCGGCTACACGCCCTACCCGGCGCGGGTGACGGAGGCCTTCGTCGAGGAGGCCACCCGCACCGGCATCGACGTCTTCCGGATCTTCGACGCCCTCAACGACGTGACCCAGATGCGGCCGGCGATCGACGCCGTCCGGGCCACCGGCACCGCGGTGGCCGAGGTCGCGCTCTGCTACACCGGCGACCTGCTCGACCCCGCCGAGGAGCTGTACACCCTCGACTACTACCTGCGCCTGGCCGAGCAGATCGTCGACGCCGGGGCGCACGTGCTCGCGGTCAAGGACATGGCGGGCCTGCTGCGGCCCACCGCCGCGCCTCGGCTGGTCACGGCCCTGCGGGAGCGGTTCGACCTGCCCGTGCACCTGCACACCCACGACACCGCCGGCGGGCAGCTCGCGACCCTGCTGGCTGCGGTGGAGGCCGGGGCCGACGCCGTGGACGTGGCCACGGCCACCATGGCCGGCACCACCAGCCAGCCGCCGCTGTCGGCCTTCGTCGCCGCCACCGCGCACACCGACCTGGACACCGGGATCTCGCTGCGCGCGGCGCAGGACCTGGAGCCCTACTGGGAGGTCGTCCGCACCACCTACCGGCCGTTCGAGTCGGGCCTGTCGAGCCCGACCGGTCGGGTCTACGACCACGAGATCCCCGGCGGGCAGCTGTCCAACCTGCGCCAGCAGGCCCTGGCCCTGGGACTGGGGGAGCGCTTCGAGCAGGTCGAGCGGATGTACGCGGCCGCGGACCGGATCCTGGGCCGTCTGGTCAAGGTGACGCCGTCGTCCAAGGTCGTCGGGGACCTGGCCCTGCACCTGGTGGCGGTCGGGGCCGACCCGGCGGCCTTCGCCGAGGACCCGTCACGGTTCGACATCCCGGACTCGGTGATCGGGTTCCTGTCCGGGGAGCTCGGCGACCCGCCCGGGGGATGGCCCGAGCCGTTCCGCAGCAAGGCGCTGGCCGGCCGGACCGCGCCGGTGCGCGACGCCGAGGTGAGCCCCGACGACGAGGCGGCGCTGGCGGCCGACGCCGACCCCGCGCTGCGGCGCGACACCCTCAACCGGCTGCTGTTCCCGGGGCCCACCGCGCAGCTGGCGGAGGTGCGGGAGACCTACGGCGACGTGTCGGTGCTGGACACCCTGGACTACCTGTACGGCCTGCGGGCCGGGACCGAGCACACCATCTCGCTCGGTCGGGGCGTGCAGCTCATCGCCGGGCTGGAGGCCGTCGGCGACGCCGACGCCAAGGGGATGCGGACCGTGCTGGCCACCCTCAACGGCCAGCTGCGACCGCTGCAGGTGCGGGACCGGGCCGTCGAGGTCGACTCCAAGCCGACCGAGCGCGCCGAACCGGGTGACGACCGTCAGGTGGCGGCCCCGTTCTCCGGCGTCGTGACGCTGCGCGTCGCGGTCGGTGACGAGGTCGAGGCCGGCCAGACCGTGGCGAGCATCGAGGCGATGAAGATGGAGGCGGCCATCACCGCGGTGCGGGGTGGCACCGTCGCCCGGCTCGCCGTCGGCGAGGTCCAGCAGACCGAGGGCGGCGACCTGATCCTCGTCCTGGAGTGACCGTCGACCTGTCGCGGCGGTCCGGGCCGTCCGGGTCTCCCGGGCTGTCCGGGCCTCAGCGGCGGGCGAGGGCGTCCAGCAGGACCGCCTCGAAGTCCTCCGGGCGCTCGGCCAGGTAGGCCGCGCCGCCCGTGGCCTCGGCGATCGCGGTCAGCTCGTCGGCGTCGACGTCGTCGCTGATGCCGATCGCGACGACCCGTACCGGGCGCTGCGGGTCGGCCTCGGCCTGCAGGGTGGCCAGCAGCTCCTCGCGGCTGATGCCGGACGGGTCCTCCTCCCGGCCGTCGGTGATGAGCACGACGGAGTTCGACGCCTCCGGGTCGTGCTGCTCGCGGACGGCCCGCACCGCGGCCAGCGTCGTGTCGTACAGGCCCGTCCCGCCGGGGGTGAGCCGGTCCGGCAGCGTGGCGATGCCCTCGACCAGCTGCGCCCGCTGGTCGCCCGCCGCGGGGTCCAGCGGCGCCAGGGGGAGCACCTGGTCGTGGTCCGTGCCGTCGCCCATGCCGATCGCGAAGAACCACAGCCCGACGGCCGCGGAGTCCGGGAGCAGGGCCAGCGTGCGGGTGGACGCGTCCTGCGCGATCTGCGCGCGGGTGGCCCCGCTGCCGGTCACGCCCCGCATGGACGCGCTGGCGTCGACGACGGCCAGCAGCCGGCTGGGCCGGCTGAGCTCCGCCAGCTGGGCGAGCAGGACGTCCACGTCCGCGGCCGTCGGCACCGGGACGACCGGGCGGCCGGGCGTCGGCGACGCCTCGCCCGACGACGCGGGCGGCGCGGGCGGCGCGGGCGGCGCGGGCGGCGCGGGCGGCGCGGGCGGCGCGGGCGACGCTGCCGACGTCTCGCCCGACGAGGACGCCGAGGGTGCGCCCGACACGACGTCCGCCGCCGGCAGCGGCTCGCGGAAGCCGTCCACGAGCGCCGCCGCGCGACCCTCGCCCTCGAGCAGCCTGAGGACACCCTCGACGGCGGCGGCGTCCACGCCGGCCTCGGACTGCGCGGTGTCCACCCGGATGAGCGGGTAGTCCAGGCTGGTCGTGCCGTCACGGGGCTGCACCCCCACGACCGCGGGGGTGCCGTCACCGCGGTTGGCCACGAAGACCTGCTGCTCGGTGGTGGGCGCCAGCGGGGCCTCCGTGCCGCCGGCCACGGCGACGGCCATCGCCGCGGCCGGGTCCGCCACCCGGCCGCGGTCGACCGCCAGGGCGGCGTTGGTCAGCGCAGCGCGGGCCTCGTCGGGGTCCGTGACCGAGGTCCGTAGGGCCACCAGCGACTGCAGGCCCACCGCGCTGTCGGGCAGCGGCGGCAGGGCCACGTCCCGCCCCGCACCGAGGGCCGCCTGCCACGTGGGCCCGGCCTCGGCCCAGCCCTCGCTGGTCACCGCCTCCGGGCTCGTGGCCAGCACCAACGGGGTGGACACCAACGACCCGAGCTGCGCGAGCGCCACGAACCCGTCGGTACCGGTGGCCGGGGCCTCGGGGGCGGGGCTCCCCAGGGCCTCGTCCGCGCTGTCCGCGCTGTCCGCGCCGTCCCCGCTGTCCGCGCTCCCGGGGTCGGCCGGGACCGCGCGCCCCAGCCACAGCGAGGAGTCCGGCACCCAGACCTGCGGCACGTCGGAGGGGTCCGCCGCGGCCGCCAGCAGGTCGGCGGCCGCCGCGGAGTCCCGGGAGACCACGGTGACGTCGGCGCAGACCCCGGTGCTGAGCAGCTGACGGCCCGACTCGGCCACCACCCGCTCCAGCGTGGGAGCCAGGGTCGGGTCCACCACGACTTCCACCGTCGGGCCGCCCGTGCAGGGCGCCTCGACGGCCTCGTCGTCCTGCTCGCCCAGCAACCCGACGCCGACGGCGACCGCGGCGACGAGCAGCAGCCCCACGACCAGCACCGACAGCACCGTCACCCGGCGGTGCCGCCTGGCCGTCCGCCGTCCCCAGCCCCCGTCGGAGCCGCGCGCCACCCTCGGCGGGGCAGCGTCGGGTCGGGCCGCGCGCGGGGCGTCCTGCGCGTCCGGCATCGGGTCGTCCTCCTGCTGTGGCGGTCGGTGGAGCCCGTCGGCCGTGGCGCGCGGCCGGGTGACCCGGCGGCCCGGGGTCGAGGTCCGACCTGCCAGGATACCGGCGTGAGCCTGGCCGTCCGTGTCATCCCCTGCCTGGACGTCGACGCCGGGCGCGTCGTCAAGGGCGTCAACTTCCAGGGCCTGCGCGATGCCGGCGACCCGGTGGAGCTGGCCCGCAGCTACGACGCCCAGGGAGCCGACGAGATCACCTTCCTGGACGTCAGCGCCAGCTCCGCCGGGCGAGCCACCACGCTGGAGGTCGTCCGGGCCACGGCCGAGCAGGTGTTCGTGCCGCTCACGGTCGGCGGCGGCGTCCGCACCCCCGACGACGTCCAGCGGCTGCTGGCCGCCGGCGCGGACAAGGTGGGCGTGAACAGCGCCGCCGTGGCCCGGCCCGAGCTGATCGCCGACATCGCCGACCGGTTCGGCAGCCAGGTGCTCGTCCTCAGCGTGGACGCCCGCCGCTGCGCCCCGGGCACGCGCACCGACAGCGGCTGGGAGGTCACCACCCACGGCGGTCGGACCGGGACCGGGATCGACGCGGTCGCGTGGGCCGCCCGCGGCGCCGCCCTGGGGGCGGGCGAGATCCTGCTCAACTCGATGGACGCCGACGGGACCGAGGCCGGCTTCGACCTGACGATGCTGCGCGCGGTGCGCGGGGTCGTCGGGGTGCCCCTCATCGCCTCCGGCGGCGCGGGCGCGCTCGAGCACTTCGCCCCCGCGGTCGACGCCGGGGCCGACGCCGTCCTCGCCGCCTCGGTGTTCCACTTCGGCACCATGACCGTGGGTGACGTCAAGGCGGCGCTGGCCGCGGCGGGCCACCCCGTCCGGGGCGCCGTCCGGGGCTGACCGCGGGGTCCGTCACCCGGCCGGCTCCGCCCCGGCCGCGCCCGGCCGGCTCCGCCCCGGCCGCACGCGCCGTGCGGGCTCAGACGCCCTGGGGCGCGTCCCGGAACCGGGTGACGGACAACGAGGGGCCGTCGACCTCGACCTGGGCCGCGTCGCTGCGACCGAACAGCAGCAGGAGGAGCTCGACGGGCTCGCCCGTCAGCACGACGGGGTGAGGACCGCGCCACAGCACCCGCCGCCGGCCGTCGGCGTGCACGGCGACCACGGGCACGCGGGTGCGCGCCAGGGTCATCAGCGCCACACCGGGCAGGGCCCGCCAGACGGCCTCCTGCAGGTCGGCCACGTCGGTGCGCGGTCCGAGGCCCTGCGCGCGACGGACGTCCTCGTGGTGGACGACGAACTCGGCCAGGTTGGCCACCGCCTCGACGCCGGGGAGGCGGAACGGGGACCAGAGCGGCGGGCCCGACCGGAACCGCTCGACCATGGTCCCCAGCCCCGCGGCGGACTCACCGGCCGACACCCGGTCCAGGTGCCCGGCCAGCGGCGGTAGGAACATCCCGGCGGTCGCGTCGGGGCGGCGGTCGCGGACCACGAGGTGGGCGGCCAGGTCGGTGACGTCCCAGCCGTCGCACAGCGTGGGCGCGGCGGCCCCCGCGGTGAGCAGGGCGTCGGCCAGGGCGTGACGTTCGCGGGTGACCAGCGAGGTGTCGGGAAGCAGGGACATGCCCTCATCCTGCGCCCGCTCGCGGCCGGTCCGCGACCGGTGGTGACGCATGGCAGTCTGGGCCGGTGCCCGATTCCCCCACATTCCGCGAGGGGCTCGGCGTCATCGCCCGCGGCATCCGCGACGAACCACGCACCTTTACCCTGGCCGTCCTCGGCAGCGCCCTGTTCGGCGCGTCCCTGGCCGGCAGCGGCTGGGTCCTGGGCCAGGTCACCGACGCCGTGCTCGTCCCCGCCTTCCGCGACGGGACCGTGGCCGCGGCCGACGCGTGGGCCGCGGCCGGTGCGATGGCGCTGGTCGGGACCCTCACCGCGGTGGGCGTCATCATCCGTCGCGGCTACGCCACCGTCACCCAGTACCGGCTGCAGGCGCGCTACCGCCGCGCCGTGAGCCGGCAGTACCTGCGCCTGCCCCTGGCCTGGCACCGGCGCCACCCCACCGGGCAGCTGCTGAGCAACGCCAACGCCGACGTGGAGGCCGCGTTCGCCATCTTCGCCCCGCTGCCGTTCAGCTTCGGGGTCGCGGTCATGCTGGTCGTGGCCGGGGTCACCATGTTCGACGCGGACCCGGTGCTCGCCGCGGTCGCGTTCACCGTCCTGCCGATGCTGGTGCTGGCGAACGGGTTCTACCAGCGCGTCATGTCCCCGCGGGTGGCGCGCGCCCAGCAGCTGCGCGCCGACGTGTCGGACGTGGCCCACGAGTCCTTCGAGGGCGCCCTCGTCGTCAAGACGCTGGGCCGCGAGACCGAGGAGACGACGCGCTTCTCCGACCGCTCCCACGAGCTGCGCCGGGCCAACGTGTCCGTCGGTCGGGCCCGTGGCGCCTTCGAGCCCGTCATCGAGGCGCTGCCCACCCTCGGCACCCTGGTGGTGCTCGCGGTGGGCACGGTCCGGGTCGCCGAGGGCGCGATCGAGGCCGGGGTGGTGGTGCAGATCGCCTACCAGCTGACCCTGCTGGCGTTCCCGGTGCGGGCGATCGGCTGGGTCCTGGCCGAGCTGCCGCGCTCGACCGTCGGCTGGCGCCGGGTGGCGGCCGTGCTGGGAGCCGAGGGCCGGATGACCTTCGGGACGACGACCCTGCCGGCGGCCCCGGACGGGCGCGCCGTCAGCGCCCACGGGGTCGACCACGACGTCGTCGACCCCGACGGCAGCACCCAGCGGCTGCTGCACGGCGTCGACCTGGACGTGCCGCGCGGGTCCACCGTGGCCGTCGTGGGCTCCACGGGGTCGGGCAAGTCCACCCTGACCACGCTGCTGGTGCGGCTGGTGGACCCGGTGGCGGGCCAGGTCCTGCTGGACGGCACCGACGTCCGTGACGTCGTCGCCGGCGGGTTGGCCGCGACCGTCGCCTACGTGCCGCAGTCGACCTTCGTGTTCGACGACACCATCCGCGGCAACATCACCCTGGGCCTGGAGGACGGGCCGCTCGGCGTCGGGGACGACGAGGTGTGGGCCGCGCTGCGCGCCGCCCGCGCGGAGGCGTTCGTCCGGGCCCTGCCCGACGGTCTCGACACGCGGGTGGGCGAGCGCGGGGCCAGCCTGTCCGGGGGGCAGCGCCAGCGCCTGGCGATCGCCCGGGCCCTGGTGCGACGCCCGAGCGTGCTGGTGCTCGACGACGCCACCAGCGCCGTCGACCCGACCGTGGAGCAGCAGATCCTGGCCGGGCTGCGCGGCACCGACGGGGTGACCGTGGTCGTGGTCGCCTACCGGCGCTCGACCATCTCGCTCGCGGACACCGTGGTGCACGTCGTGCACGGCCGGGTCCACGACACGGGCTCGCACACCGAGCTGATGGGCCGCGACGAGGCCTACCGCAACCTCGTGGAGGCGTACGCCCGCGACGCCGCCGAACGCGAGCAGCTCGCGGCGGGAGGGCACTCATGAGCGACAGCGCCCCGTCCCAGGGGCGGATCGCGGTCGCGTCCTCCGGCGGGGCGGTGGCCACGGTGCGCCGCGGGCTCCAGCTGTCCCCGGAGATCCTGGTCGGCATCTGGCTCACCCTGGCGCTGGCCGCCGTGTCGACGCTGGGCCGCATCATCGTCCCGGTCGGGGTGCAGCAGACCATCGACACCGGCATCGTCGCCGAGGGCGGACCGGACGTCGGACGGATCGTCCTGCTCGTCGTCCTGGCCGCGGTGATGGTGCTGGTGACCGGGCTCTGCTCCTACGCCGTCAACGTGCGGCTGTTCAAGGCCACCGAGGCCGGCCTGGCCACGCTGCGGATCAAGGCGTTCCGGCGCATCCACGACCTGTCGACGCTGACCCAGAACACGGAGCGCCGCGGCGCCCTGGTGTCCCGCGTCACCAGCGACGTCGACACCATCTCGACGTTCGTCCAGTTCGGCGGGCTGATCCTTTTCATCTCGCTGGGCCAGATCGTGGTGGCCAGCGTGCTGATGTTCGTCTACTCGTGGTGGCTGGCGCTGCTGGTGTGGGGCGCGTTCCTGCCGCTGTTCCTCAGCCTGCGCCCGCTGCAGAAGGTGCTGTCGGTCTACTTCGGCCGGGTCCGCGAGAACGTCGGGCTCATGCTCGGCGGGATCAGCGAGTCCGTCGTCGGGGCCGACACCATCCGCGCCTACGGCGCCGAGGCCCGGACCCAGCGCCGCATCGACGCGGGCGTCGAGGAGCACCGGTCCTCGGCCACCCGGGCCGGGGTGTTCGCGTCCACCATCTTCGCCACCGGCACGCTCGTGTCCGGCCTCGCCGTGGCGGCCGTCGTCGGCGTGGGCGTCTGGTTCGGGGCCCCGGGCTCCCTGACCATCGGCGAGCTGCTGGCGTTCATGTTCCTGGTCCAGCTGTTCACCCAGCCGGTCCAGATCGCCACCGAGATGCTCAACGAGCTGCAGAACGCCATCGCGGGCTGGCGGCGGGTGATCGCCGTCCTGGAGACCGAGGCCGACATCGCCGACCCGGTGGACCTCGACCGGGCGACCCCCATCCCGCACGGGCCGGTGACGGCCCGCTTCGAGGACGTGTCCTACGCCTACCCGGACGGCCCGCTCGTGCTGCGCGGGATCGACCTGGACATCCCGGCCCAGACCCGGGTGGCCGTCGTCGGCGAGACCGGCTCCGGGAAGACGACCCTGGCCAAGCTCCTCACCCGGCTGCAGGACCCGGCGGGCGGGCGGATCCTGCTCAACGGTGTCGACCTGCGCGACGTGCCGTTCTCGTCGCTGCGGCGCCGCGTGGTGCTGGTGCCGCAGGAGGGCTTCCTGTTCGACGTGTCGCTGCGGGACAACATCCGCCTGGCCCGCCCCGAGGCCCACGACTCCGACGTCGACCTGGTCGTCACCGAGCTCGGGCTGCAGCCCTGGGTCCAGGGGCTGCCCCACGGCCTGGACACCCGGGTCGGGCAGCGCGGGGAGTCGCTGTCGGCGGGGGAGCGGCAGCTGGTGGCGGTCGCCCGCGCCTACCTGGCCGACCCCGACCTGCTCGTCCTGGACGAGGCGACGTCGGCGGTCGACCCCGCGACGGAGGTCCGCCTCAACCGGGCCCTCGACGGCCTGACACGCGGCCGCACCAGCGTGGCCATCGCCCACCGGCTGTCCACCGCGGAGTCCGCCGACCTCGTCGTGGTCGTCGACGCCGGCCGGGTGGTCGAGGTCGGCTCCCACGCCGAGCTGGTCGACGCGGGCGGGGCGTACTCGGTGCTGCACAGCAGCTGGGTGGCGCAGCGCAGCAGCGTGGAAGCATGAGCGTCGTGGACCCGACGCATGACACCAGCGACCCCGACACCGGGGTCGACACCGGCCTGGACAGCGGGATGCTCGACGCCCTCCGGTTCGGTCCCGACGGGCTGATCACCGCCGTCGTGCAGCAGCACGACACCCGGGAGGTGCTGATGGTGGCCTGGATGGACGCCGAGGCGCTCACCGAGACGCTCACCACGCGCCGCGGCACGTACTTCAGCCGCTCGCGGCAGCAGCGCTGGCGCAAGGGCGACACGTCCGGGCACGTGCAGCACGTGGTGCGGGTGTCGTCCGACTGCGACGGCGACACCCTGCTGGTGGAGGTCGACCAGGTCGGACCGGCCTGCCACACCGGCACCCGGACGTGCTTCGACGGCCGGGTCGTCCTGGACGGCGCGGCCCCGACGGGAGCCCCGACGTGACCGGTCCCGCCCCGACCGGCCCCGCCCCGACCGGCCCCGCAGCGCCGAGTCGTGACCCGCTGAGCCCCGGTCCGCTCGAGGTGCCGCTGGGCGAGACCTGGCCGTCGCTGCCGCAGTTCCGGGAGGCCGCGAAGGACCGGCGGGTCATCCCCGTCCTGCGGCGGTTCCTGGGCGACGGCGAGACCCCGGTGGGGCTGTACCGGCGTCTGGCCGGCGACCGCACCGGCAGCTTCCTGCTGGAGTCCGCCGAGCACGACGGCTCGTGGGCCCGGTGGTCGATCGTGGGCGCCCGCTCCGCGGCGGTGCTCAGCAGCACCGGTCGAGGCCCCGACGACGGCTGCTGGATCGGCGAGCCCCCGGCCGGGGTCCCGACCAGCGGCGACCCGCTGCAGATGCTGCGCGAGACGCTGCAGGTGCTGGGCACGCCGCGGGTGCCGGGGCTGCCCCCGCTGACCAGCGGGCTGGTCGGCATGCTCGGCTGGGACGTGGTGCACCGCTGGGAGCGGTTGCCGTGGGCGGCCGAGGACGACCTGCACCTGCCCGAGCTCGCCCTGTGCCTGGCCACGGACCTCGCCGTGCTCGACCACCGCGACGCCACGGTGTGGCTGGTGGCCAACGCGGTCAACCACGACGGCAGCGACGAACGGGTGGACGAGGCGTGGGCCGACGCCGTCGCGCGGCTCGACGCGATGACGGCGGACCTGGCTCGGCCGGCGGCGTCCTCGGCCCTGGTCGGCGGGGTCGTCGACGACGGCGGCCCCGCCTCCACCCGGACCCGCGAGCAGTTCCACGAGATGGTCGAGGTCGGCAAGCGGGCGATCCGGGACGGCGAGGTGTTCCAGGTCGTCCTGTCCCAGCGGTTCACCGTCGACACCGACGTGGACGCGCTGACGCTGTACCGCGCCCTGCGCCTGACCAACCCCAGCCCCTACATGTACCTGGTGCGGCTCGAGGGCCCCGACGGGCGACGCTTCGACGTGGTCGGCTCCTCGCCCGAGGCCCTGGTCACCGTGGAGGACGGGACGGTCATCGCGCACCCGATCGCGGGCACCCGGCCCCGGTCGGGGGACCCGACGGTGGACGCGCAGCGCTCCGAGGACCTGCTGGCCGACCCCAAGGAGCGGGCCGAGCACCTGATGCTGGTGGACCTGGCCCGCAACGACCTGGGGCGGGTGTGCGAGCCCGGCAGCGTGGACGTGGTCGAGTTCATGCAGATCGAGCGGTTCAGCCACGTCCTGCACATCGTGTCGACGGTGACGGGGCGGCTGCGGGCCGACGCGGACCCGGTCGACGTCCTCACCGCCACGTTCCCGGCGGGCACGCTGTCGGGCGCGCCCAAGGTGCGCGCGATCGAGCTGATCGACTCCCTCGAGCCGACCCGGCGCGGCGTCTACGGCGGCGTCGTGGGCTACTTCGACCTGGCGGGCGACCTCGACCTGGCCATCGCGATCCGGACGGGGCTGCTGGTCGAGGGCCGGCTCCACGTGCAGGCCGGCGGCGGGATCGTGGCCGACTCCACGCCCGACGGGGAGTACGAGGAGTCCCGGACCAAGGCCGCGGCCGTGCTGGCGGCGCAGCAGCGGGCCGCCGGGCTGCGCCCGCTGCGCACGCCGTGACCGGGGACGGGGCTGGCACGCCGGAGCGTCGGGTGGCGGGCACGGTGGCCGCGGGCTCGGGGCCAGGACCCCGTCGTGGGTCCGTGGTGCCGGCCGCGGTGGGCGCCGCGGCGGCGCTGCTGGCGCTGTCGACGCTGGGCCTGACCTGGGTCAGCCGGACGGTCGAGGGGCCGCTCGGGGACGCCGGTGCGGCCCAGGTCGAGCAGCTCTCCGGACGGGACGTCGCCCCGCTGGTCGCGGCCCTCGTCCCGGGCGTGACCGCGGTCGTCGTCGTCGCCCTGCTGCTGCGCGGCTGGTGGCGGGTAGGCGCGCTGGCCGTCGCGGCCGTCGGAGCGGGGGCGGCGACGCTGTCCGCCGGGGCCTTCGCCCTGGGCGGGCAGCCCGACGCCTCGACCACCACGGCGGTCCCGCTGGTCGCGACGCTCGCCTGCCTGCTGGTGACCGGGTGTGCGGTCACGGCGGCGGTGGGTGCCGGGCGCGCGACCCACGGCACGGCGTTCCGGCCCGCGGACCCGGCGCCCGTGAGCCGAGCACCCGCGAGCCAGGGGCCCGCGAGCCAGGCGCCCGCGAGCCAGGCGCCCGCGAGCCAGGCGCCCGCGAGCCAGGCGCCCGCGAGCCAGGCGCCCGCGAGCCAGGCGCCCGCGAGCCAGGCGCCCGCGAGCCAGGCGCCCGCGAGCCAGGCACCCGAGGACCAGGTGCCCACGGACCAGGCGTCTCCTCCGCCCGCGGGCCCACCGCCCGTCCTCGGTCCCGAGCCGACGCCCGCGGACCTGTGGCGCGAGCTCGACGAGGGGCGCGACCCCACCGGCACGGCCTGACCACCCGCCCGGCTGGCACAATCGACCCAGACGTCACCCCACGCCCCACCACGACCCGAGGAGGGCACATGCCCGAGGACACCACCAGGACGTCCGGCTCCAGCGCGCAGCCGCACGCGGAGGCGCCGGAGGTGCACCCGGTCGGTCACGGCACCTCCGTCGCCGCCTGGACGTCCACGATCGGCGTGTCGATCGGTGCGTTCATCGTCTGCCTCGCCCTGATCTTCATGTGGGTGCCGGTCATCGTCGTCGGGGCCGTCATCATCGTCCTGGCGGGCCTGTCCGCGCCCGTGCTGGCCCGGGCGGGCTACGGCGAGAAGTCGCACGACCGCGAGGCCACCGGCGGGCCCCGGTCCGTCAGCTGACGACACGCGGTCGGTCGGCGTCCGCACAGCGGACAGCACGGGCCCTGCGTCGATAGGTTGCGGCGCAACGTCCGCATCCCGATCGAGGAGATCGCATGTCCACTCCGTACCAGTCCGCCCCCACGGGCCCGCCCGCGAGCGAGCCGCCGCCCTCCAACCTGGTCTGGGCGATCCTGACCACGGTGTTCTGCTGCATCCCGTTCGGCATCGTCAGCATCGTGTTCGCGGCCCAGGTCAACGGCAAGTGGGCCATGGGCGACGTGGCCGGGGCCCAGGAGTCCTCCCGCAAGGCCCGTCGCTGGGCGGTCTTCGCGGCCATCGCCGGGGTGATCACCATCGTGCTGTACGTGCTGGCGATCGTGCTCGGCGTCCTCGCCCTGCCCGACACCACGACGGCACCCTGACCACCGGCTGACCGGCGAGAAGGTCCGACCGATGCCCAGCCCGACCCAGCCTGCCGGGTACCACCCGGCGGTCGGCGAGCCACCTCCGTCCGACCTGGTCCGGGGGATGGTGACGATCGTCGCGCGCACTGGCGGGTCGGCCGGTACGTCGACCGGGCCGCCCCCGACCACCAGGGCGGCCCGGCTCGACCGGGTCCTCGGTCGGACGCTCGTCGGGCCCGCCCTGGCCGCGTCGGTCGCGCTGGCCGGGCTGGCGCTGCTGAACCAGGTCGACCCCAACGAGGCCGGCCACTACCCGAGCTGCCCGTTCCTGGCGCTGAGCGGGCTGTTCTGCCCGGGCTGCGGCAGCATGCGGATGCTGCACCACCTGACCGACGGCGACGTCGTCGAGGCGTTCTGGATGAACCCGCTCGGCTTCGTCCTGCTGCCGGCGCTGCTGGCCTACTGGGGTCAGTGGACCTACCGGGTGGCCACGGGGAGCCCGCGCGGGACGCCTCTCGCGGCCGGGGTGGTGTGGGCCTTCCTGGCCGTCGTCGTCGCCTACTGGGTGCTGCGCAACCTGCCCGCCCTGGCCTTCCTCGCCCCCCTCTGAACCCGGGACGGACCGAGGTCGCAGCAACGTCCGACGTGGCCTCGGGGTTCCCGCCGCGGGGACCCTTGGTCAGGACCAGCGCCTCGGCCCGCGTACCATCGCTGACACCGCACAGGGTGAGGGAGGCGGATGTGAGCGTGCTCCACAGCATTCTCGACGGCGTCAGAGAAGACGTCGCCATTCGTGAGGCCGACGTGCCTCTGGAGGTCATCAAGGAACGTGCCCTGCGCGTCCCTTCGGCGCGCAACGCGCTCGGTGCGCTGACCGCGCACCAGGGCGTCAAGGTCATCGCCGAGGTCAAGCGGGCGAGCCCCAGCAAGGGCGACATCGCCCCGATCTCCGACCCCGCGGCGCTGGCCGGCGAGTACGAGGCGGGCGGGGCGAGCGTCATCAGCGTCCTCACCGAGGGCCGACGCTTCGGGGGGTCGATCGACGACCTCAAGCTCGTCTCGGCCGCCGTCGACGTGCCCGTCATCCGCAAGGACTTCGTCGTCACGCCGTACCAGGTGTGGGAGGCGCGGGCCGCGGGCGCCGACATGGTGCTGCTGATGGTCATGGCGCTGACCCAGCCCGCCCTGGTGTCGTTGGTCGAACGCATCACGTCCCTCGGCATGTGCCCCCTGGTCGAGGTCCACGACGGCGAGGAGATCGCCCGGGCCGTCGACGCCGGGGCCAAGGTCATCGGCGTCAACGCCCGGGACCTGCGCACCCTCGAGGTCGACCGCGCCAACTTCGCCCGCCTGTCCCCGCTCATCCCCGACGGCATCGTGCGCATCGCCGAGTCCGGCGTCCGTGGTCCCCACGACGTCATGGACTACGCCCGCGCCGGGGCCGACGCCGTCCTCGTGGGGGAGACCCTCGTGCGCCAGCCCGACCCGCGCCGTGCCGTCGCCGACCTGGTGGCCGCCGGCTCCCACCCCAGCCTGCGGGTGGCCCGCCCGTGACCACCACGCACGACAGCGCCCTCACCGGCGACCTCGACGGCGGGGTCGCGGGTGAGCTGGCCGAGGCCACGAGCCCCGCCCGCCTGCAGGACGTCGTCGGTCCCTACTTCGGCGAGTTCGGCGGTCGCTTCGTCCCCGAGGCGCTCGTCGCCGCGCTGGAGGAGCTCGACGCCGCGTGGCAGTCCGCCCGCGTCGACCCGGCGTTCACCGCCGAGCTCGACGAGCTGCAGCGCAGCTACACCGGTCGTCCCAGCCCCATCACCGACGCCAAGCGGTTCGCCGAGCACGCGGGCGGCGCGACGGTGCTGCTCAAGCGCGAGGACCTCAACCACACCGGCAGCCACAAGATCAACAACGTCCTGGGCCAGGCCCTGCTCACGAAGCGGATGGGCAAGACCCGGGTCATCGCCGAGACCGGCGCCGGCCAGCACGGCGTCGCCACCGCGACCGCCGCCGCCCTGATGGGCCTGGAGTGCGTGGTCTACATGGGCGAGAAGGACACCGAGCGCCAGGCGCTCAACGTCGCCCGCATGCACCTGCTCGGCGCCACCGTCGTCCCGGTCACCTCCGGCTCCCGCACCCTCAAGGACGCCATCAACGAGGCCATGCGCGACTGGGTGACCAACGTCGCCGACACCCACTACCTGCTGGGCACCGTGGCCGGCCCGCACCCGTTCCCCACCCTGGTGCGCGACCTGCACCGGGTGATCGGGGTCGAGGCCCGCGAGCAGGTCCTGGCCGAGCACGGCCGGCTGCCCGACGTCGTGGCCGCCTGCGTCGGCGGGGGCAGCAACGCGATCGGCATCTTCCACGCGTTCCTCGACGACCCCCAGGTCGAGCTGCTCGGCCTGGAGGCCGGCGGCGACGGCATCGACACCGGCCGCCACGCCAGCTCCATCTCCGGCGGTGCACCCGGCGTGCTGCACGGCACCCGCAGCTTCCTGCTGCAGGACTCCGACGGCCAGACCACCGAGAGCCACTCCATCTCCGCCGGGCTGGACTACCCGGGCGTCGGCCCGGAGCACGCCTGGCTGCACGCCACCGGCCGGGCCCGCTACGAGCCCGTCACCGACACCGAGGCGATGGACGCGTTCAAGCTGATGTGCCGGACCGAGGGCATCATCCCCGCGATCGAGACGGCCCACGGCCTGGCCGGCGCCCTGCGGGAGGGCAAGCGCCTCGGGCCCGGCGGCCTGGTGCTGGTCAACTTCTCCGGGCGCGGGGACAAGGACGTCGCCACCGCCGCCGAGTGGTTCGCGCTGTGAGGGCCGCCGCGGCGGTCGACGCCGCGGTGGCCGAGGGCCGGGCGGCCCTGGTCGGCTACCTGCCCGTCGGCTACCCCGACCTGGACACCTCCATCGAGGCCATGGTCGCCATCGCCCGCGGCGGCTGCGACGTGCTCGAGATCGGCGTCCCCTACTCCGACCCCGTGATGGACGGGCCGGTGATCGCCGCGGCCGCCGACCAGGCGCTCCGGCAGGGGACCCGGCTGGCGGACACGTTCACCGCGGTGCGGGCGGTCCACGAGGCCAGCCCCGGCACCGCCGTGCTCGTGATGACCTACTGGAACCCCGTCGCGCGCACCGGGGTCGACACCTTCGCCGCCCGGCTGGTCGAGGCGGGCGGCACCGGCGTCATCACGCCGGACCTGACGCCGGACGAGGCGGGGGAGTGGATCGCGGCCAGCGACGCCCACGACCTCGAACGCGTGTTCCTGGTCGCGCCGTCCAGCTCGACCGAACGGATCCAGATGACGGCCCGCGCCAGCACCGGGTTCACCTACGCGGCCTCCACGATGGGCGTGACGGGCGAGCGCACCACGGTCGGTGGTGGGGCGGCGGACCTGGTCCGCCGGACCCGCGACGCCGGTGCGAGCCGGGTGTGCGTCGGGCTCGGGGTGTCGACGCCCGAGCAGGCCGGCGAGGTCGCGGCCTTCGCCGACGGCGTCATCGTCGGCTCGGCCCTGGTCCGTGCGCTCAGCGGCGCCGACGGCGGCCCCGGCGGGCCGGCCGGTGCGGGTGAGCTCGCCCGGCGGCTGGCCGAGGGCGTCCGGACCCCGCGCCGCTGAGCCGCGCCGACACACCTCCCCCGCCCGGCGGCTGGTCCGTCCGGCCCCCGGGCACGGCGTCGGGGCACCACCCGCCCGTGCGTACCCTGGAACCTCCGCCCCCTGACGGCACCACCCCGGCCCGGGCCCCCTGGCAGCACCCTGCCAGCCCCTGGCCGCAGCAGCCTCGCAGCCCCTTCAGCCCAGACCGGACGGTGAGCATGACCACGTCGGCCTTCCAGCGGTTCGCGCCGCGGCCCCACGAGGGGTTGTACGACCCCAGCGCCGAGCACGACGCGTGCGGGGTGGCGTTCGTCGCCACGCTGCGCGGCACGGCCGGGCACGACATCGTCGAGCACGCCCTGACGGCGCTGCGCAACCTCGACCACCGCGGCGCCGTCGGCGCCGAGCCGGACAGCGGTGACGGCGCCGGCATCCTCACGCAGGTGCCGGACCGGTTCCTGCGCGAGGTCGCGGCCGAGCAGGGGATCCGGCTGCCCGCGGCCGGGTCCTACGTGGTGGGCACGGCGTTCCTGCCGACCGAGGCCGACGACCAGGCCCTCGCGGTGGCCGCCGTCGCCACGGTGGCCGAGCAGGAGGGCCTGTCCGTGCTGGGCTGGCGCGACGTCCCGGTGGCGGCCGAGCTCGTCGGCCCCACCGCCCGGTCGTTCATGCCCACGTTCCGCCAGGTGTTCCTGGTGCCGACCGCCGGTGGTCCCGCCGAGGGCCTCACCGGGGTCGCGCTGGACCGGTTCGCGTTCTGCGCCCGCAAGCGGCTGGAGAACGACCACGGCGTCTACTTCCCCTCGCTGTCGTGCCGGACCATGGTCTACAAGGGCATGCTCACCACCGGTCAGCTGGAGCCGTTCTTCCCCGACCTGTCCGACCGTCGCTTCGCCACCGAGCTGGCGCTGGTGCACAGCCGGTTCTCGACCAACACGTTCCCGTCCTGGCCGCTGGCCCACCCGTTCCGGCTGATCGCCCACAACGGTGAGATCAACACCGTCCGCGGCAACCGCAACTGGATGCGGGCACGGGAGTCGACCCTGGCCAGCGACGTCATCCCCGGTGACCTCGAGCGGCTGTTCCCGATCAACTCCGTCGGCGCCTCGGACTCCGCGAGCTTCGACGAGGTGCTGGAGCTGCTGCACCTGGGCGGGCGCACCCTGCCCCACGCGGTGCTCATGATGATCCCGGAGGCGTGGGAGAACCACGCCGAGATGGACGCCTCACGCAAGGCGTTCTACGACTACCACTCCGACATCATGGAGCCGTGGGACGGCCCGGCCTCGGTGACGTTCACCGACGGCACGGTCATCGGCGCGGTGCTGGACCGCAACGGCCTGCGCCCCGCGCGCTACTGGACCACGACCGACGGCCTGGTCGTCATGGCCAGCGAGTCCGGCGTCCTGGACATCGAGCCCGACCGGGTCGTCCGCAAGGGCCGCCTGCAGCCGGGCCGGATGCTGCTGGTCGACACCGGTCAGGGCCGCATCATCGACGACGCCGAGGTGAAGGCCGAGCTCGCCGCCGAGCAGCCGTACGCGGCCTGGCTGGCCGAGAACCGGATCGACCTCGAGGAGCTGCCCGACCGGGTCCACGTCGTGCACCCCGCGGCGTCGGTCACCCGCCGGCAGCAGACCTTCGGCTACACCGAGGAGGAGCTGCGGCTGCTGCTCGCCCCGATGGCCACCAACGCCGCCGAGCCGATCGGGTCGATGGGCACCGACACCCCGCCCGCGGTGCTGTCGACCCGTCCCCGGCTGCTCTTCGACTACTTCACCCAGCTGTTCGCCCAGGTGACCAACCCGCCGCTGGACGCGATCCGCGAGGAGCTGGTGACGAGCCTGCGCGGCTCCATGGGCCCCGAGCTCAACATCCTCGCCGCCACGCCGGAGCACTCCCGCATGGTCGTCCTGCCGTTCCCGGTGATCGACAACGACGACCTGGCCAAGATCGTGCACATCGAGACCGACAACGGACGCGCCGCGGCGGTCGTGGTCCGCGGCCTCTACCGCGTCGCGGACGGCGGCCCGGGGCTGGAGTCCCGGCTGGAGGAGATCTGCGAGGAGGTCGACCGGGCCATCGCCGACGGCGCGCAGTTCGTCGTGCTGTCCGACCGGGACTCCACCGCGGAGCTGGCCCCCATCCCGTCGCTGCTGCTCACCGCGGCCGTGCACCACCACCTCATCCGCCGCCGGACCCGCACCATGGTGGGCCTGCTGGTGGAGACCGGTGACGTCCGCGAGGTGCACCACTGCGCCCTGCTGGTGGGGTACGGCGCCGCGGCGATCAACCCGTACCTGGCCATGGAGTCCGTCGAGGACCTCGTCCGCCGCGGCGCCCTGGGCGACACCGACCCCGGGGTCGCGGTGCGCAACCTCATCAAGGCGCTCGGCAAGGGCGTGCTCAAGGTCATGTCCAAGATGGGCATCAGCACCGTCGCCAGCTACCGCGGCGCGCAGGTGTTCGAGGCCCTGGGCCTCGGCCAGGAGCTCGTCGACCGCTACTTCACCGGCACGACCAGCCAGCTGGGCGGCATCAGCATCGACGTCGTCGCCGAGGAGGTGTCCCGGCGTCACGCCGTGGCCTACCCGCCGGAGGGACGCAACGGCTCGCGCCTGCTCGCCCAGGGCGGGGAGTACCAGTGGCGCCGCGACGGCGAGATCCACCTGTTCGACCCCGAGACCGTCTTCCGGCTGCAGCACGCCACCCGGGCCCAGCGCTACGACGTGTACCGGGACTACACGCGGTCCGTCGACGAGCGGTCGGAGCGGCTCGGCACGCTGCGCGGGCTGTTCGAGCTCAAGGAGGCCGGCAGCGGACCGGTGCCGCTGGAGGAGGTCGAGAGCGTCGAGGCGATCATGACCCGGTTCGCCACGGGCGCGATGAGCTTCGGCTCCATCAGCCCCGAGGCGCACGAGACGGTCGCCATCGGCATGAACCGGGTGGGCGGACGGTCCAACACCGGCGAGGGCGGCGAGGCGGTGGAGCGGCTCCTCGACCCCGAGCGGCGCAGCTCCGTCAAGCAGGTCGCCTCCGGCCGGTTCGGCGTGACGAGCATGTACCTGACCCACGCCACGGACATCCAGATCAAGATGGCGCAGGGGGCCAAGCCCGGTGAGGGCGGCCAGCTGCCCGGCCACAAGGTCTACCCGCTCATCGCGGAGATCCGGCACTCCACCCCGGGCGTCGGCCTGATCTCCCCGCCGCCGCACCACGACATCTACTCCATCGAGGACCTCGCCCAGCTGATCCACGACCTCAAGAACGCCAACCCGCAGGCGCGCATCCACGTCAAGCTCGTCAGCGAGATCGGCGTCGGGACGGTCGCGGCCGGAGTGTCCAAGGCCCACGCCGACGTCGTGCTGGTGTCCGGGCACGACGGTGGCACGGGTGCCTCCCCGCTGACCAGCCTCAAGCACGCTGGGGCGCCGTGGGAGCTGGGCCTGGCCGAGACGCAGCAGACGCTCATGCTCAACGGGCTGCGCGACCGCATCACGGTGCAGGTCGACGGCGCGATGAAGACCGGCCGCGACGTGGTCGTGGCGGCGCTGCTCGGGGCCGAGGAGTACGGGTTCTCGACCGCCCCGCTCATCGTGTCCGGCTGCGTCATGATGCGCGTCTGCCACCTCAACACCTGCCCGGTGGGCGTGGCCACGATGAACCCGGAGCTGCGGGCCAAGTTCACCGGCAAGCCCGAGTTCGTCGAGACGTTCTTCCGGTTCGTGGCCACCGAGGTGCGCGAGCACCTGGCCTCGCTGGGGCTGCGCTCGATCGAGGAGGCCGTGGGGCGCGTCGACCTGCTCGACACCCGCAAGGCCGTCGACCACTGGAAGGCCGACGGGCTCGACCTGTCGCCCGTGCTGCACGCACCGACCGGCATCGCCCCCGAGGCCGCCCGGCACCGCACGGTGGCCCAGGACCACGGCCTGGAGAAGGCGCTCGACCAGACCCTGATCCAGATGTCCGGCGACGCCCTCGAGCGGGGTGAGCCCGTCCGCATCAGCGTCCCGGTCCGCAACATCAACCGGACCGTCGGCACCATGCTCGGGCACGAGGTCACGCTGCGCCACGGCGAGCAGGGCCTCCCGCCGGACACCATCGACGTCACCCTGACCGGCTCGGCCGGTCAGTCGCTGGGGGCGTTCCTGCCCCGCGGGGTGACGCTGCGGCTGTGGGGCGACGCGAACGACTACGTCGGCAAGGGCCTGTCCGGGGGACGGATCGTGGTGCGCCCGCACCGCGGCACCCGGTTCAACACCCAGCGGAACATCATCGGCGGCAACGTCATCGCCTACGGCGCGACCAGCGGCGAGATCCTCATCCAGGGCGAGGTGGGGGAGCGGTGCTGCGTGCGCAACTCCGGCGCGACGGTGGTCGTGGAGGGCGTGGGCGACCACGGCTGCGAGTACATGACCGGCGGCACCGTCGTCGTCCTCGGGCGCACCGGGCGCAACTTCGCGGCCGGCATGTCCGGTGGGGTGGCCTACGTGCTCGACCTGCGCGAGGGCCGGGTCAACCGCGAGCTCGTCGACATCGAGCCCGTGGACGACGCCGACGTCGACCTGCTCCTGCCGCTGCTGCGCCACCACGTCGAGGAGACCGGCTCGCTGGTCGCCGAGGACCTCGTCGTGGAGCCGGACGTGCTCCGGGCCCGCATGCGCAAGGTCGTCCCCCGGGAGTACCGACGGGTGACGGGGATCCTGGCCCAGGCCGCGTCCGAGGGCCTCGAGCCCGGCGGCGACGAGGTGTGGAAGCGGATCGTCGCCCCGGCCTGACGCCCCGACGATGAACACCGGGTGAACGCGACGGTCCCCGGGTCCGGCCCTCGGACCCGGGGACCGCAGCATGTGACGGGGAGCACTAATCTCGACCCCATGCGCCGAGCCAAGATCGTCTGCACCCTGGGTCCCGCCGTCGCCGGACCCGAGAACATCCGCCGGCTCGTGGAGGCGGGCATGGACGTCGCCCGGATGAACTTCAGCCACGGCGACCACTCCGACCACGAGGCCAACCTCGCCGACGTCCGCGCGGCCGCCGAGGCCACCGGGCGCAACGTCGCGGTCCTGCTGGACCTGCAGGGCCCCAAGATCCGGATCGGTCGGTTCACCGAGGGCTCCGTCGTCCTGGAGAACGGTGCGTCGTTCGTCATCACGACCGAGGCCGTCCCCGGCGACGTCCACCAGGTCTCCACCACCTACCAGGGCCTGCCCGGCGACGTGTCGCCCGGCGACGACATCCTCATCGACGACGGCCGCATCGCCCTGCGGGCCGTGTCGGTCGACGGCCCCCGCGTGACGACCGAGGTCGTCGTGGGCGGCACGGTCTCCAACAACAAGGGCGTCAACCTGCCCGGCGTCGCGGTCAGCGTCCCCGCCCTGACGGACAAGGACATCGAGGACCTGCGCTTCGGGCTGTCGCTGGGGGTGGACATCGTCGCCCTGTCGTTCGTCCGCCGAGGCGCAGACGCCGAGGGCGTCCGCGCGATCATGGACGAGATGGGGGTGCGTCGCCCGCTCATCGCCAAGGTCGAGAAGCCCCAGGCCGTCGAGCACCTGCGCGAGGTCGTCGACGCCTTCGACGGGATCATGGTCGCCCGCGGCGACCTGGGCGTGGAGCTCCCGCTCTACGAGGTCCCGCTGGTGCAGAAGCGCGCCGTCGAGCTGGCCCGCCGTCAGGCCAAGCCCGTCATCGTCGCCACCCAGATGCTCGAGTCGATGATCACCAACCCGCGGCCCACGCGTGCCGAGGCCAGCGACGTCGCCAACGCGATCCTCGACGGGGCCGACGCCGTGATGCTGTCCGGGGAGACCAGCGTCGGCGCCTACCCGTTCGAGACCGTCCGGACGATGGCCGACATCATCAAGAACACCGAGGAGCACGGTCTGGAGCGGATCGCGCCGCTCGGCACCAAGCCGCGGACCAAGGGCGGCGCCATCACCCGGGCGGCGGCCGAGGTCGGTGCGGTGCTGGGCGTGAAGTACCTGTGCTGCTTCAGCCAGTCCGGCGACTCGGCCAAGCGGATGAGCCGGCTGCGCAGCAACATCCCGCTGCTGGTCTTCACGCCGTCGCCCGAGGCGCGCCGTCAGCTCGCCCTCTCGTGGGGGATCGAGGCGCTGCTGGTGTCGCCCGTCCAGCACACGGACGACATGGTCCGGCAGGTGGACACGTCGCTGCTGGAGAGCGGGCTCGGGGCGACCGGTGACGAGGTCGTCATCGTGGCCGGCTCGCCTCCCGGGACGCCGGGCTCGACCAACGCCATGCGGGTCCACCGGGTCGGTGACGCCGTCTCGTCGGTGAGCCGGGCCTACGCCGGCTGAGGCGCGCAGACCGCCACCACGCACGCAGCAGGGCCCCGACCGGTCGTCCCGGTCGGGGCCCTGCTGCGCTGTGCGGTGCCGGCGGCGGGACTCGAACCCGCACGCCCGGTTGGGGCAGCGCATTTTGAGTGCGCCGTGTCTGCCGTTCCACCACGCCGGCCGGGTGGTGCTGCGCTCGCGCGCAACCATCGTTCCACCGGCCGCTAGGCTACCGCCGTGGCTGACAGCGACGACGCGCCAGGCGTGAACGACCCCTTCCTCCCTCCGCTGGAGGTCGTCGGGGACCCCGCGCCCGCAGCGGCGACCCCCTCGAGCCGCCGCCGGGTGGTGGTGGCCGAGGACGAGGCCCTGATCCGTCTCGACCTGGTCGAGATGCTCACGGAGGCCGGCTACGACGTCGTCGGCGAGGCCGGTGACGGCGAGAGCGCCATGCGCCTGGCCGAGGAGCAGCGTCCCGACGTGGTCGTGCTGGACATCAAGATGCCCAAGCTGGACGGCATCACGGCCGCCGAGCGCATCGCGGCCGCACGCATCGCCCCGGTGGTCCTGCTGACGGCGTTCAGCCAGACGGAGCTGGTCGAGCGGGCCCGCGACGCAGGGGCGATGGCCTACGTCGTCAAGCCGTTCACGGCGGCCGACCTGCTGCCGGCCCTCGAGATCGCGGTGAGCCGCCACAGCGAGCTGCTGCAGCTCGAGGACGAGGTGGCCGACCTCGCCGACCGGCTCGAGACCCGCAAGCTCGTCGAGCGGGCCAAGGCGGCGCTGCAGTCGACGTACGGGATGAGCGAGCCCGAGGCGTTCCGCTGGATCCAGAAGACGTCGATGGACCGACGGCTGTCGATGCGTGAGGTCGCCTCCGGCGTCCTGGCCGCTGCGGCCAATGCGGGCAAGTCGGGCGGTCGCTGAGCGTCACCTGCGGGACACGACGCGACGACCCTCGGTGGGCGTGCGTCGTCGCAGGTCACGAACCTGCAACGCCTGGGTAACCGGTGAGTGCGGACTGCTGACGCCGACCGATCGTTCGGCTACGTTGCGTCCAGAGCCGCATCGTCCGGTGCCGGCCGTCCTTTGTCCGAAGGAGCACACCACATGATCCGACGCAGTCGTGGATGGCAGTCAGTCGCCGTCCTCGGTATCGCCGGTCTCGCCCTCGCCGCTTGCGGCGACGGCGACAGCGACCCCGCGACCACCGACGAAGCAGCCCCTGCCGACACCGCAGCGGAGGAGGCGCCCGCAGACGACGCCTCCGAGCCCGCTGCGGGCGGTGGCGAGGGTGACGGCACCCTGACCATCGGCACCCTGCTGCCCGAGACCGGCAGCCTCGCGTTCCTCGGCCCGCCCGAGTTCGCAGGCGTCGAGCTCGCCGTGCAGGAGATGAACGAGGCCGGTGGCGTGCTCGGCAACGACGTCGCCAAGATCGACGGCGACTCCGGCGACACCACCACCGACATCGCGACCCAGACCGTGACCCGCCTCCTCGGCGAGGGCGTCGACGCCATCATCGGCGCCGCCTCCTCCGGCGTGTCGTTCACGGTCATCGACCAGATCACCGGTGCCGGCGTCGTGCAGTTCTCGCCGGCCAACACCAGCCCGGACTTCACGGACTACGACGACAACGGGCTGTACTTCCGCACCGCGCCGTCCGACGTCCTGCAGGGCCGCGTGCTCGGCGACCTGCTCGTGCAGGACGGCTGCCTCGACGTCGGGGCCATCGTCCTCGACGACCCGTACGGCACCGGCCTGGCCGAGAACTTCACCATGTCCCTCGAGGCCGGCGGTGGCGGTCTCGTCGCCGACCCGATCCTCTACCCGGAGGGCACCAGCAACTTCTCCGCCCAGGTGACCCAGGTCGCCGACGCGGGTGCTGAGTGCGTGGTCCTGATCGGCTTCGCCGAGACGGTCCAGATCATCAACGAGATGGTCGCCCAGGGCGTCAACCCGACCGAGGTGCCCACCTACTTCGTGGACGGCAACCTGGCCGGCTACAGCGAGGACCTGCCCCCGGGCACCCTCGAGGGCAACAAGGGCACGCTCCCCGGCGCCGAGGCGTCCGAGGAGTTCCAGGCCCGTCTGGTCGAGGCCTACGGCGAGCTCACCGAGTTCTCCTACGCGGCCGAGTCCTACGACGCCGCCATCGTGATCGGCCTCGCGGCCATCGCGGCGGGCGACGACAGCGGTGCGGCCATCGGTGCGGCCATCCCCGACGTGACGCGTGACGGCGAGAAGTGCACCACCTTCGCCGACTGCGTCGCGCTGCTCGAGGCGGGCGAGGACATCGACTACGACGGTGTCTCCGGCCCCATCGAGATGTCCGACCAGGGTGACCCGCAGGAGGCCACCATCGGCATCTTCGAGTACGACGCCGAGAACAACATCAGCCGTGTCGACAGCCTCTCGGGCACCATCTGAGTCGCGACACAGCCTGAGGTAGGGCCTGGCGCCTGACCTCACCACGACGAGGCCCTTCACCCCCTTCGCGGGGTGGGGGGCCTCGTCGTGCGTGGGCCGGGTGTCGGCGGCGGCCGCGCCCGCGCCGGTGCCGGTGCCGGACCGGGGCGGGCCGGGCCGGGCCGGGGCGGGCCGGGTCGGGTCGGGGCGGGCCGGGCCGGGCCAGCGGCCCCTGAATGGCATGTTGTGGGATCGAACGGGCCTCGCGGGTGCCTTGGGTTCTAGGGGTCG
>NZ_JBPKAO010000014.1:41928-118220 GCF_051216895.1 Aquipuribacter aurantiacus | reverse complement strand
GGGCGGCCTATCGTGCGTTACGCACCAGTGGGTGGATGAGGAAGGTCGACGTCGACCTCCCTCGTCCACCCATTTCTGCGTTTCCCGGCAGTCGTCATCGAGCCGGTCTGCGGCTGGTGGCTTCCTCCGGCCAGGGTGTACGAGCCGTCCCTGCTGCCGGCGTCGGCGTCATCGCGGAACGGGCGCCCCACCGACGGTCAGCTCCAGCCCGGTGCGGTCGGAGCCCCGGCGCTGCATGGCGGCCTTCGACATCGATCCGGTCGCCGGAGGTCACGCGGGCACCGTCCGGCAGAGCAGGTATGCCCGCCGGCCACGGGTCGGCAGGGTAAGCGGCACCGGCGGCACCGGCGGCACCGGCGGCACCGGCGGCACCGGCGGCACCGGCGGCACCGGCGGCACCGGCGGCACCGGCGGCACCGGCGCGGGGAGCAGCAGGGTGGGTCTCGCGCCTCGGGACGTCCGTATCGCCACCCGGGACGTCGTGGGTTATCGTTCCACCAGCCATCCAGAGCGACCGAGAGACCTGGCTCGTCGACGTCGCAGCAACCCCCCGGCAACGGGTGCGGGTGCTTCCGCCAGGACCGATGGAGGAATCCGTGTCCCAGGCCCGCATGACCGCCCCTCTGGTCTCCCGCGTCCACGTCGACCTCTGCCGCCGCACGGCCGCAGCGTGTCCGTGCCCGCAGCGAATGCCCCAGGCCTGACGGCCCCCCGGCGCGCGCCTCGCTCGCGCCCCTGATCCTCCCTGACTGCCCCCGACCTGTTCGGGCCCGGCGTCCGTGCCGGTGCCCGTTCACCCCCTGGAGCCCCCATGACCACGCCCACCTCGTCCCGAGGCCCCACCGGCCGACCGGCTGACGGTGCCCCGTCCCTACCCGTCGACGTCCAACGAGTCGGGGTCGACTTCGGTCGCGGACCCGTCCTGGCCGGTCTCGACCTGCACGTGCCCTCCGGAGCGGTGCATGCCGTCCTGGGACCGTCCGGCTGCGGCAAGTCGACCCTGCTGCGGGTGCTCGCCGGGCTGACCCGCCCGACGGACGGCCGGGCCCGGCTGGGCGGCAGCGATGTCGTGGAGGGGGACGAGCGCGTCGCCGTCGTCTTCCAGCAGCCCCGCCTGCTGCCGTGGCTCGACCTGCGGGGCAACGTGGCCCTGGGCGCCACCCGCCGACGCCGGCACGACCCGTCCGCCGGGTCCCGGGACGAGGTGGACCGGCTGCTCGAGCGCGTCGGGCTCGCGGGCTACGGCGACTACCGGCCCGCATCGGTCAGCGGGGGCATGGCGCAGCGCACCGCCCTGGCGCGGGCGCTCATCGCGCGCCCCGGGGTGCTGCTGCTGGACGAGCCGTTCGCCGCCCTGGACGCCCTGACCCGCCTCAACATGCAGGCCCTGGTCGACGAGCTCGTCCACGCGGACGGCACCACCGTCGTCCTGGTCACCCACGACGTCGACGAGGCCGCCCGCCTCGCCGACGGCATCACCGTCCTGGGCGCGGCCGGCAGCGGTCACGCCACCCAGGTGCCGGTCGACCTCGATCGCCCCCGGGGCGGCACCGAACCGTCCCAGCTCGCCGCGGCCGCCCGGCTGCGCACCCGCCTGCTCGAACTCGTCGGAGTGGAGTCCCACACATGAACCGCGCACACCTCGTCCTCGCCGCCACCCTCGCCGCCGCCACCGTGCTGTCGGCCTGCGGCTCGGACACCGCCACCGACGAGGCCTCCGTCGAGGCCGGCGACCCCGGTCTCGGGGTCGAGGAGATCCGCCTCGACTGGGCCACCTACAACCCCGCGAGCCTCGTGCTGCGGGAGCAGGGCTGGCTGGAGGAGGCCGTCGGCGACGATGTCACCGTCACGTGGGAGTTCTCGGCCGGCTCCGCCCCCGCCAACGAGCTGCTCCGCGGCGACGTCGTCGACTTCAACTCCACCGCCGGGGCCGCCGCGCTGCTGGCGCGGGCCAACGGGTCCCCGCTGCGGACGGTGGACGTTCTGGCCCAGCCGGAGTGGTCGGCCATCGTCGTGGGCCCCGACTCCGACATCGCGGCTGCGGAGGACCTCGACGGCGCCAGCATCGCGGCGCTGTCGGGGACCGACCCGTACTTCTTCCTGCTCCAGACGCTCGACGCGGCCGGGCTCACGACCGCAGACGTCGAGATCGTCGACCTGCCCCACGCCGACGGCCGGCTGGCGCTGCAGCAGGGTCAGGTGGACGCCTGGGCCGGGCTCGACCCGATCATGGCGGACGCGGTCACCAGCGACGGCGCCGAGCTCGTGGTGCGTGAGCCCGCCCGGTTGTCCTACAGCGTGCTCAACGTCCGGGAGGACTTCCTCGAGGAGAGCCCCGAGGCCGTCGAGCTGGTCCTGGCGCAGTACGAGCGGGCCCGGCAGTGGATCCAGGACAACCCCGAGGAGACCGTCGAGATCCTCGCGACGGCCGCCGAGATCGACCCCGGCATCGCCGAGCAGGTGCTGACCGAGCGCACCAACTTCGACGTGGACCCCGTCCCCGGCGAGGAGCTGCAGGGCGTCCTGGCCAGCATCATCCCGATCGTCGTCGACGGCGGTCAGGTCAGCAGCCAGGAGGACGCGGACACCGCCCTGGAGGAGCTGTTCGCACCGGAGCCCGTCACCGCGGCCGTCGAGGCCGCCGGATCGGAAGGATGAGCAGATGAGCCTCACCACGTCGGAGCGGGTCTCGCTGCAGCAGGGCGCCGGGCTCGAGAGCGGAGTCTCGCCGGCCGGGTGGCAGGGCGTGCCCAGCGGCGACGGAGGACCCGTCGCCCCCGGCGGCCCACGGTCGTCCCGCGCCGGCCGCAGCCGTCGTGGCGCCAGGGACCTCGCCCTGGGCCTGGTCCTGCCCGTGGCCCTGCTGGCGCTGTGGCAGGCGCTGGCGAGCGCCGGGGTGCTGGACGTCGCCCGGTACTCCTCGCCCGCCGCGCTCGGAGGGGCACTCGTGAGTGCCGTCGAGTCAGGTCGGCTGTGGCCGAACCTGGCCATCAGCGTGCAGCGCGTGTTCCTCGGCTTCGGCATCGGGGCCGCGCTCGCGGTGGTCGTCGGTCTGCTGGTGGCCCTCAGCGGCACCGCGAACCGGATGCTCTCACCCCTGTTGTCCGCCGTGAGGGCCGTGCCATCCCTGGCCTGGGTCAGCGTGCTCATCATCTGGTTCGGCATCGGTGAGGAGAACAAGGTCGGTCTGATCGCCATCGGAGCGTTCTTCCCCGTGCTGGCCACGCTCGTCGCGGGCATCCGGCAGGTGGACGTCGGCCTCCTCGAGGTCGCCCAGGCGTACGGCCTGTCCTGGCGTCAGCGGGTCACCACGGTGCTCCTGCCCTCAGCCGCTCCGTCGCTGCTGGCCGGGGCTCGGCTCGGCCTGAACCAGGCCTGGCTGTTCCTCGTGGCCGCCGAGCTGCTCGGCGCCACGGCGGGCCTGGGCTGGCAGCTGCAGAACGCGCAGCGCAACGGTCAGATCGAGCTCGTGCTCGTGACGATCATCCTGTTCGCGCTGCTGGGGAAGCTGACCGACTCGGTGCTCGCCGTCGTCGAGACGAAGGTGCTCGACCGACTGCGCTGAGCCGTACGAGCCACGGCACCCCGTCCTCCCTCCCGGGGGCGGGGTGCCGTTCGTCGTACGGGTGGCCGTGCTGCTCAGGTCCCCAGGTAGCGGTCGACGAACGCGTTGGCGAAGCGACGGTCCGGGTCGAGGTCGTCGCGCAGGGCCACGAAGTCGGGCAGCCGCGGGTAGAGGGAACGGACGACCTCGGGAGCGGTGGTGAACACCTTGCCCCAGTGCGGCCGGGCGTCGAACGGCGCGATGGCCGCCTCGACCTCGGCCAGCACCGGCAGCACGGCGTCGAGGTCGGGCACCCAGGTGAAGTGCAGCGCCAGGCTGTCGCGGCCGTACGCCGAGCTCAACCACAGGTCGTCGGCCGCGACGCTGCGGATCTCCCCGATCTGCAGCACCGGGGCGATGCGGTCGCCCAGGGCGGCGACGGCGGCTGCTGCCGCGGCCGCGTGCTCACGGGGCAGCAGGTACTCCGTCTGCAGCTCGTCGCCGCTGCTGGGCGTGAACTCCATCCGGAAGTGGGGCAGCCGCTCGTGCCACGGTCCGACCTCGCCCATCTGCTGGGTGGCGTGCTCGGTCGGCATGCCCGGCACGGGGTGACGAGGGCCGTCGGCGACCACGCCGCCCAGCCACCCGTCGACCGGGGCGGGTGACGAGGGGGTGCGCTTGACCCACACCTCCGCCGTGCTGCCCGGCGCCCAGGAGGTGAACGCGCTCACGCTGTACCCGGCGGCCAGGACCTCGTCCACCGCCGTGACCAGCGCGTCCACCGGGATCCGGTCCTGCACCTGCTGGACGAGCTGGTAGCCGGGCACCGTCGAGAGCGTCACACGGGTGACGATGCCGAGCGTGCCGAGGGCGACGAGGGCCCCGTCGAAGCGGGCGTCGCTGCGGTCGAGCTCCAGCAGGTCGCCCGTCGCGCCGACCAGCTGCACGGCCACCGCGGAGGCCGCGAGGACGCGGTTGCCGTCGCCGGAGCCGTGGGTGCCGGTCGACATGGCGCCCGCGACCGAGATGTGCGGCAACGACCCCATCGAGGGCAGCGCCAGACCGGCCTGGTGGAGCGGGCCGACCACGTCGCCGTAGGTGCAGCCGCCCGACACGGTGACCGTGCCGGCGGTCGGGTCGACGACCACGTCCTTGGGCAGGCGGTCCAGCAGGACCAGGTCGCCGTCGGTGTCGGCCACGGTGCTGAAGGAGTGACCCGAGCCGAGGGCCCGCACCCGCTCGGCCCCCGTGACGAACCATCGGACCTCGTCCAGCGAGGTGGGGCGGTGCACCGCGCGGGCGGAGAAGGTGACGTTGCCGGCCCAGTTGGTCGTCGGCGTCAGCGTGTCGGTCATGGGTCCATCATCGGGCCAGGAGACCGACGACGCTCGCGTCCGGGCGGCCCGTGCACCTGCGCCCCGCTCGTCGTGCCGGATGCAGTCGCCCCGCCCCGGTCCGCCCCGCCCTGCCCGCCCCGCCGGTCCGCCGGTCTCGCACGTTCGGAGGATGCCGCCCGCCCGCGACCCGACCTACGCTTCGTGACGACGTCGGAGCGCAGCTCCTGCCGGGGCTCGTACCGTGACCCGGGTCGGGCCGGACCAGGGGGCGCAGATGAGCAGGGCCGTACGCATCACGGTGGGTGCCGTGGTGGCAGGGACGCTGGCGTTCGTGGCGATCGTCGCCGGGGTGATGGCGATGCCCCCGACCGGGAACGGCTTCTTCTTCGACGACTTCGGCACGGAGTACCTGGACGCGTACGCCACGGCCGAGGTGCTGGACGTCGACGACGACTGGGACTGGCCCACCGTGGACGTGCGCTGGACCACGCCGGAGGACGAGGTGGTCGTCACCGCCGTCGACTGGGAGTGGACGGAGGTGCTGCCGGAGGTCGGGGACGACGTCGAGGTCGTCTACGACAGCGCGGACCCGGAGTGGGCCTTCGCCGCCGCCGACCCCTACGTCGCCTCCGCACCGGCGCTCGACGACGGGCGGGACGAGCAAGACGAGCAGGACGAGCAGGACGAGCGGGACGAGCAGGAGGAGGACGAGCTGTCCGCCGCCGACGGTGGTGCGGCTCGCGCCGCCGGCTGGGTGTCCCTGGGGGCACTCCTCGCCCTGGTGGTCACGGTCCTGGTGACGGTCGTCGCGGCCGTCCGCGCCCCCGCCCCCGCCGAGCGCGGCGCCCCCGCCGCCGGGCCGTACGGCCCGCACGGCTACGTGGGTCAGCAGTACCCGCCCCAGCCCTACCTGACTGCGCCCCCGCCTCCGTACCCACCCCAGTACTCGCCGGCGCCGCCCCACCCGGCGGCGAGCCACCCGGCGCCGCCCCACCCGGCGGCGAGCCACCCGGCGGCGAGCCACCCGGCGGCGAGCCACCCGACGGCCGGCCCCCCGATCGACCCGCGCCCAGGACCCGTGCCGCCGTCCTCGCACCGGGCCGAGGGCTGGAGGGCCCCGTGACCCTCGGTTCAGCGGTTCACGGCTGCTTGAGGTCGCGGTCGCGGCTCGGCTGCACCCGCTTGGGCTCGCCCGGCATCTTGGGGTAGCTGGGCGGGTAGGGCAGGTCGCCCAAGCCGTCGGCCTCGTCCCGGTCCGCCAGCTCCAGCAGCGGCTGCAGGTCGTGGTGCACGTCGTCGATGCCGGCCATCGGGTCGCCGCGCCGGTCCAGCAGGGCCGGCACCGTGGCCATCGTGCAGTCGTCCGGGTCGACGTCGACCAGCTCCTGCCAGGTCACCGGGGTGCTGACGGTGGCGCGCGGGGTGCGTCGGACCGAGTACGCGCAGGCGATGGTGCGGTCGCGGGCGTTCTGGTTGAAGTCCAGGAAGACCCGCTCGCCACGCTCCTCCTTCCACCAGGCGGTGGTCACCCGCTCCGGCGCCCGCCGCTCGCACGCCCGCGCCAGCGCGATCGCCGCCCGCCGCAGCCCGACGAAGTCCCAGTCGGGCCGGACCCGAACGTAGACGTGGATGCCGCGACCTCCGCTCGTCTTGGGGAAGCCGACCAGGCCGAGCTCGTCGAGCACGGGGCGGACGACGTCCAGCGCGACGGCCCGCGCCTCCTCGAAGCCGGTGCCCGCGTGGGGGTCCAGGTCGATGCGGAGCTCGTCCGGGTGGTCGGTGTCGGCGCAGCGCGTGTGCCAGGGGTGCAACGTGACGGTGGACATCTGCGCGGCCCAGACCACGTCGGCCGGTCGGGTCACCCGCAGCACGTCTGCGCCGCGCCCCGACGGGAACGTCACGTGGCAGGTCAGGACCCCGTCCGGGGCCCCCTTGGGCAGGCGCTTCTGGTACACCTCGTCGCCGTCCACCCCGTCGGGGAACCGCTGGAGGTGGGTGGGCCGGTCCCGCAGCGCCGTCATCAGCGCGCCGCTGGGGTGCGTGGCGACGGCCCGGTAGTACTGCGCCAGGTGCCGCTTGGTCCCGGCGTCGGGGCCGAGGGCCGGGAACACCACCCGGTCACCGCTGGTGAGGCGTACGGGGACGCCGTCCACTTCGAGCGACTCCGCGGCAGGGACCATGCCGGCAGTCTGGCCCGGACCACCGACGGTGGCGAGGGGCCGCGGCCCCCGGGGCGGTCCGGCGGTGCAGGGCTGCCCCGGACCGGCCCCGGGGGCAGACTGGCCGCGTGCAGCTGCCTGTGATGCCGCCCGTCAAGCCGATGCTGGCCAAGCCCGCCCCCGAGATCCCGCCGGGCCAGCACTACGAACCCAAGTGGGACGGGTTCCGCGCGGTCGTGTTCCGCGACGGCGACGAGGTGGTCATCGGCAGCCGCAACGAGAAGCCCCTGACGCGGTACTTCCCCGAGGTGGTCCTGGCCGTCCTGCAGGCGTTCCCCGAGCGGTGCGTCGTCGACGGCGAGATCGTCGTGGCGGACACCGAGGGCAACCGGCTGGACTTCGAGGCCCTGCAGCAGCGGATCCACCCGGCCGCCAGCCGGGTCACCATGCTGTCGGAGCGGACCCCGGCCGCCTTCGTCGCGTTCGACCTGCTGGCGCTGGGCGACGACGACCTCACCTCGCGACCGCTGAGCGAGCGGCGGGCGCTGCTGGAGCAGGTCCTGCCCGGTCGCCACCCCGACGTCCACGTCACGCCCGCCACCCAGGACGTCGAGGAGGCCCGGCGTTGGTTCGAGGTGTTCGAGGGTGCCGGCCTGGACGGCCTGATCGCCAAGAAGCTGGACCTGACCTACCAGCCGGACAAGCGAGCCATGACGAAGATCAAGCACGTCCGTACCGCCGACTGCGTCCTGGCCGGCTACCGGGTGCACGCGTCCGGCCCCGGCGCGGTCGGCTCCCTGCTGCTGGGTCTGCACGACGACAGCGGCACGCTGGCCAGCGTCGGCGTCGTCGGCGCCTTCCCGATGGCCCGTCGGCGGGAGCTGTTCGACGAGCTCCAGCCCCTCGTGGTCCCGTTCGAGGAGCACCCGTGGAGCTGGGCGGCCCACGAGGCGGGGGAGCGAACCCCCCGCGCGAACGAGACGAGCCGGTGGAACGCCGGCAAGGACCTGTCGTTCGTGCCGCTGCGGCCCGAACGCGTCCTCGAGGTCCGCTACGACTACATGGAGGGCCCCCGGTTCCGGCACACCACGCAGTTCGTGCGCTGGCGCCCCGACCGCGACCCGGCGTCCTGCACCTACGACCAGCTGGACCACCCGGTCAGGTTCTCGTTGGCCGACGTCCTGGGCGGCGGCTGACGCCGGCTCGACCGCCTCCGCGACCGGGGGGGCCGAACCGCCTCGCACCTCGCACAACGGGCACGCGTGGTCACCTCGCGACTCGCCCAACGTCTTCCTTTGTTCACCTTCCGTGTCTACGGTCACCCGGTCAGACCCCCACGGAAGGACCACCCAGTGACAGGAACGTTCACACGTCGCGCGCGCACGCTCATCGCGTGCACCGCGACGGTCGGAGTCGCCACGGTCGGCCTCGCGGCCGCACCCGCGAGCGCCGCCGCAGACCCCAGCGCGACCCCGTTCATCAGCGAGATCCACTACGACAACCAGGGCACGGACACCGGCGAGGCGGTCGAGGTCCAGGCCGCCGCCGGCACCGACCTGACCGGTTGGTCGCTCGTCCGCTACAACGGGGCCAACGGCGCCCCCTACACCACGCCGGCCGTGACGCAGCCCCTCACCGGCGTCGTCCCCGCGGGAGACCCGAGCGGCGACGGCGTGCTGGTGGAGACCTACGCCGTCAACGGCCTGCAGAACGGTGCTCCGGACGGCATCGCGCTCGTCGACGCCACCGGCGCCGTCGTCGAGTTCCTGTCCTACGAGGGCGCGTTCGCCGCGGTCGGCGGTCCCGCCGACGGCCGGACCAGCGTCGACATCGGTGTCGCCCAGAGCGAGGCCACCCCGGTCGGTGCCTCCTTGCAGAAGGTCGGCGGCACCTGGACCGCGACCGACGTCAACAGCTTCGGCCGGGTCAACGGCTCGACGGGCGACCCCGACCCGGACCCGGACCCGGATCCCGATCCTGACCCGGAGCCCGCGACCAGCGCGTTCGTCACGGAGATCCACTACGACAACACCGGCGGCGACGTCGGCGAGGCCATCGAGGTCCAGGCCGACTTCGGTTCCGACCTGAGCGGCTGGTCCGTCGTCCTCTACAACGGCACCAACGACCCGGCGGCTGCGGTCACGTACAGCACCCGCACGCTCGGTGTCATCACCCAGCCGGTCGGCGACCCCACCGGCGACGGTGTCTTCGTGCTGACCTACCCCGCCAACGGGATCCAGAACGGGGCCAACGACGGTCTCGCCCTGGTCAGCCCGGCGAACGAGGTCGTGCAGCTGCTCTCCTACGAGGGCACCTTCACGGCCGCCAACGGCCCGGCCGCCGGCATGACGGCCACCGACATCGGCGTCTCGCAGGCCGGCACCGAGCCGATCGGCGCCTCGCTGCAGCTGGTCAACGGCGTGTGGGGGTCCTACGACACCAACTCGTTCGGCCTCGTCAACGACACCGTCGGCGGCGGCGGCCCGGCTCCCGAGCCGGAGCCGGAGCCCGAGCTGTGCGGTCTGCCCACCACCTCCACCATCGGGGCGGTCCAGGGCAGCGGTCCCGTCAGCCCGGTCGAGGACCAGGTGGTCACCCTGACCGGCACGGTCACCTCCGACACCCCGGGCCTCAGCGGCTTCACCATCCAGGACGCGGGCGACGGCGACGCCGCCACGTCGGACGGCATCTTCGTGTGGTCCCCGGTCGAGGTGTCCGTCGGTGACGTCGTCACCGTGCGCGGCACGGTCGACGAGTTCTTCACCCTCACCCAGGTCGGCAGCTCCGCGGTCGGCGACGCCGCCGTGGACGTCTGCAGCAGCGGCAACGCGGTCCCCGCGCCCGTCGTCCTGCCCATGCCGTCCACCGACGCCGAGCGCGAGCCGTTCGAGTCGATGGTCGTGACCATCACCGAGGAGCTCACCGTGACCGGCGCGTTCGGCCTCGAGCGCTTCGGCGAGGTCCGGGTGTCCACCGGCGGCATCCTCGTCAACGGCACCGAGATCGCCGAGCCGGGTGCCGCCGCCAACGCCGTCGAGGCCGAGAACCGCACCCGCGAGATCACCATCGACGACGGCTCGAGCACCCAGAACCTGCGGCCGGTGCCCTACCTGACGCTCGACACCTCGCTGCGCATCGGCGACACCGTCGACGAGCTCGGCACCCACGTCCTGTCCTACGGGTTCAACCAGTGGCGGCTGCAGCCGGTCACCGGTGCCCCGGACCAGGTCGACTTCGCGCAGACCAACCCGCGCGAGGACTCCCCGGCCGACGTCGGCGGCGACGTCACGGTCGCGGCGTTCAACGTGCTGAACTACTTCGTCACCCTGACGAGCGAGAGCTCCCAGGCCCGTGGCGCCTCCACCGAGGCCGACCTCCGCCGGCAGGAGGCCAAGATCGTCACGGCGATCAACGCCCTCGACGCCGACGTGGTCGCGCTGCAGGAGATCGAGTACGGCGTGCCGTTCGGCAAGGACGCGGACGTGGCCACGGCGACGCTCGTCGACGCGCTGAACGCCGCGGTCGGCGCCGACGTCTGGGACTACGTCGAGACCCCGGACTACTTCCGAGCCAGCCCGGACGTCATCCAGAACGCGATCATCTACCGCAGCGACTCCGTCACGACGGTCGGGGAGTCCCTGTCCGGTGGCGAGGACCCCACGGGCACCATCTGGGACAACGCCCGCGAGCCCGTCAACCAGCTGTTCTCCGCGGCCGACGGCGACCGGTTCTGGGTCTCCAGCAACCACTTCAAGTCCAAGGGCGCGGGCGGTGCCTCCGGGCCCAACCTCGACCAGGGCGACGGCCAGGGGGCGTTCAACGCCGACCGCACGCTGCAGGCGGCGTGCGACGGCCAGGGGGCGGTCAACGCCGACCGCACGCTGCAGGCGGCGTGCGACGGCCAGGGGGCGGTCAACGCCGACCGCACGCTGCAGGCGGCGTGCGACGGCCAGGGGGCGGTCAACGCCGACCGCACGCTGCAGGCGGCGTGCGACGGCCAGGGGGCGGTCAACGCCGACCGCACGCTGCAGGCGGCGGCCCTCGCCGAGGTCGCAGCCGAGCTCGAGGCCGTCGACCCCGACGTGTTCCTCATGGGTGACTTCAACGCGTACGGCAACGAGGACCCCATCACGACCCTGGAGGCCGCCGGGTACGTCGACGTCATCGAGACCCTCGACGACTACACGTACACGTTCGACCAGCGCAACGGGAACCTGGACCACGGCCTCGTCAGCGCCTCGGCGTTCGAGAAGGTCACCGGGTTCGACATCTGGCAGGTCAACGCGGCCGAGCCGTTCGCGTACCAGTACACGGGCGTGCCCGAGCTGTACGCGCCGTACGCGTTCCGGGCCAGCGACCACAACCCCGTGGTCGTGGGCTTCGACACCGTGGCGCCGTTGGGCACGGACGTCTCGCTCGGCAGCATCCTGCTGGCCGACACCTCCGGTCCGGAGCTGCGCAACGCGAACGGCGACGACTACGACATCCTGCTCGCGCAGGTGCTCCGGGTCCTCGAGGCCAAGCCCGACTCCCCGGTGGGGATCCTGCTCGACCCGACCGTGGCCCTGACGGCGTTCCTGCCGAACGACGACGCGTTCCTCGCGACCGGGTTGTTCCCCGGGCGGGTCACGAACGAGCAGGCGTTCAACCGCCGGCTCTCGTCGGCGTTCACGGTCGAGCAGATCGAGCAGGTCCTGCTCGGCCACGTCGTGGTCGGTCAGACGCTCGACTCCTCGGTGGTCGTGCAGTCCGACGGGGCGTCGCTGACGACCGCGGCGGGCACGACGCTCACCATCGACGTGCGGGACGACGGCACCATCGCGATCGTCGACGACGCCGAGGGCAACCGGGACGCGCTCCTGGTGCTCGACGCCATCGACATCAACCTGGGCCAGGTCCAGGTCGGTCACACGGTCGACCGGGTTCTCCTGCCCTGATGCTCACCACCTGAACGACCGCACAACGGCACGTGAGGGGCCCGGTCCGCGGACCGGGCCCCTCGTCGTGCACCACGTACCCTCAGCCGGTGCTCCTGCTGCTGCCACCGTCCGAGGGCAAGACCCGTGCTCCCGCCGGTGCCCGCCCCGTCGACCTGGGCGCGCTGTCCCGACCCGGCCTCACCGAGAAGCGACTGCAGGTGCTGGACGCGCTGGTGGGCGCCTCGGCCCGACCGGACGCTGCGGACCTGCTCGGCGTCGGTGCCTCGCTGGAGGAGGAGGTCCGACGCAACGTGCGGCTTCGCGACGAGCCGGCGACCGACATGGCCCGCGTCTACTCGGGGGTGCTGTTCTCCGCCCTGGGCCTGGGCGACCTGCCCGCGACCGGTCGGCGCCGCGCCAGGGCCCACGTGGTGGTGGTGTCGGCGCTGTGGGGTGCGCTGTCGCCCGGCGACCGGGTCCCCGCCTACCGGCTGTCGATGGGCACGGACCTGCCGGGGACCGGGCCGCTGGCCGCGCACTGGCGCGAGGTGCTGGGCGAGGTGCTGGGCGGTGAGGTGGACGGTCTGGTGGTGGACTGCCGCTCGGCGGCCTACGTGGCGGCGTACCGGCCGCGCGGTGACGCGGCCGAGGTCACCGTGCAGGTGCGCGTGCTCAGCGGCGGCGCCGTCGTGTCGCACCACGCCAAGCACACCCGGGGCCTGCTGGCCCGGCACCTGCTGCTGCGACCCGCGCGGGTGCCGCGCTCGCCGCAGGCGCTGGCGGACGCAGCCGGCGAGCAGCTCGACGTCGACCTGCAGCGCAGCGGGGCGGGCTGGCGCCTGGACGTGCACACCGCCTGAGGTCATCCCCCGGCGGCTCCGTGGCCGGGGGCGACGGTGCGTCACGACGTGAGGGGGCCGGCCGGGTACGGCCCGGCCGCCCCCCTCACGGGTCGTGCGTGGTGTCAGCTGGTCCGGTAGATGTGGATGCAGCCCGGCCGGGGGATGGCTGCCACGCCGTCGTAGGGGAACAGCGACGACGGGGACTCGTAGGTGGCGTCGTCGGTGTCACCGGGGTGCTGGACCGCGATCAGCACGGACCCGTCCACGCTGTCGACGATCGGGCCGCAGGTCTCGGCACCTGTCGGCACGGCCATGAACTGCTGCACCCGCCCGCGGTCCGGACCGGTGACCGGCACCAGGTGCAGGGCGTCGTTGTAGCCGATCGCGCCGGGCTGGCCGTCGGTGGACACCCACAGGTTGCCCTGCTGGTCGAAGGCGAGGTTGTCCGGGCACGAGATCGGCGACACCGGTCCGTCGTACCCGCCGAAGTAGGTCGGGATCGACGTGTCGTCGGGGTCGCCGCAGACCAGCAGCAGGTTCCACGTGAACGTCCGGGCGCGGACGTCGTTGCCGTCCTCGATCAGCTCGACGACGTGACCGTCCTTGTTGGGGCTGCGGGGGTTGGTGGCGTCGGCGTCGGCCACCTCGCCCCGCACCACCCGGCCGTCGCGGGACCGGTTGTTGGTGCACGCGATGTAGACGTGACCCGTCGTGGGGCTGGGCTCGACCTCCTCGGGGCGGTCCATCTTGGTCGCGCCCACGCGGTCACCGGCGATGCGGGTGTAGACGAGCACCTCCTCCACGCTCATGCCGGGGACGTGGGACACCCCGTCGACGACCAGCGGCAGCCAGGTGCCGGAGCCGTCGAAGCCGTCGGTGAAGTCGCCCTCGCCGTCGAAGCGGGCCACGAACAGGTCGCCCTCGCTCAGCAGCGTGCGGTTCTGCCGCCTGGCGGCCGGGCTGGTGCCGCGACGCACGGTGTTCCTGGACACGAACTTGTAGACGTAGTCGAACGTCTCGTCGTCGCCCATGTAGGCCACCACGTGCCCGGAGCCACCGACGCGGACGACGGCGCCCTCGTGCTTGAACCGGCCCATCGCGGTGTGCTTGACCGGGGTCGAGGTCGGGTCGTCCGGGTCGACCTCGACGATCCAGAAGTGACGGTTGGGCTCGTTGCGGTAGCCCTCGGCCCGCAGGTCGAAGCGGGGGTCGGCCCGGTACCAGCCGCGGCCGCTGCCGGAGGTGAGGCCGTAGCGACGCTCCTCGGCGCTGGGGGTGGTGGCGGCCCGGAAGTACTGCTGCGCGTTCTCCTCGCCCGACAGGACGGTGCCCCAGGGGGTGGTGCCGCCCGCGCAGTTGTTGAGCGTGCCCAGGACCCGGGTGCCGGTGGGGTCGGCGACGGTCTTCAGCAGGTCGCTGCCCGCCGCGGGCCCGTCGACCGCGAACTCCGTCTCGACGTGGATCCGACGGTTGAGCCGGCCGTCCCGGACGGCGGTCCAGGCGCCGAAGCGACCGCGGCGCTCGACCTCCACGACCGACATCCCGTGCGCGAACATCGAGGTGCGGATGTTGCGGACCTGCACCTCGGGGTCGGTGCTCGCGAAGTCCGGGAACATGATCTCGTCGTTGGTGTACTCGTGGTTGGCCACCAGCAGCCCGCGGCGCCCGTTCGAGCGCGTCAGGATGTCGAGGTAGTCGTTGTTGTAGCCGAACTGCATCGCCTGCTTCTCCGGCGTCTGCGCGTCGGCGTCGAACTCCGGCGCCCCGGGGGCGACCGGGTCGCCCCACGCGATGATGGTCGACCAGTCGAAGCCGGCCGGCACCGTGACCGCGTCGACGTCGGCGGGCACGGGCGCGATCGGGGTGAAGTCCAGGCGCCCGCTGCGCGCCCGCGGGGGGACACCGGGGGCGGCGGCGGCGGGGAGGGCCGAACCCGCGACACCCACCGTGAACGCGGCGGCCGCGCTGCCGGCGAGCACGGTGCGGCGGGCCACCACCTGACGGAGCACGTCGGCGAAGAGGGGGTTGTCCGTGGTGTTGGGGACCGGCTTGGCGCAGGCGTCGTCGCACTTCCAGTGGCACACGGTGGCGCTGCGGGTGCCGTGGGTCCTGCCGAGCATGGGGAGCAAGGTGCGGCGTTCGGGCGTGATCGTCACGAGGGTCCTCCGTGAGGTGGGGATGAGACGCCCCGCACGGTGGTCCGTCCGGGTGACCGGACGGCCGACAGACGGTGAACAGAACCCCAACAGGCAGTGACTCGCTGATTTACCCAGGTGGTCGTGCGCCAAAGCGCTGCGGCTGGCCTCAGCGGGCGGGCTGGGACTGCTGAGCCGTGGTCCGGGCCAGCAGGCGCGCCTGCGCGCGGGACCGGCCCGCGCTGCGGAGACCGTCCACGCTGAACACCACCAGCGCCACCCACACCAGCGCGAACCCGGCCAGGCGCAGAGGAGGCATCGGCTCGTCGAACACCAGCACGCCGATCCCCAGCTGCATGACCGGGGTGATGTACTGCAGCAGCCCCACGGTCGACAACGGCACCCGCCGGGCGGCGCCGGCGAAAAGCAGCAGGGGCAGGGCGGTGAGGAACCCCGACCCGATCAGCAGCCACAGCAGGCCGGGCCCCTCGCTGACGAAGTGGCTCTGCCCGTCGACCTGCAGCCACACCAGCCCGGCCAGGGCGGCCGGGGCCAGGACCGCGGTCTCGACGCTGAGCCCGGGCAGCGCCCCGACGCCCCGTCCCACCCGGTTCTTCAGCAGGCCGTAGCAGCCGAAGCTCGCGGCCAGGGCCAGCGCGATCCACGGCGGTCGGCCGTAGTCCACGGTGAGGACGGCGACGGCGACGGCCGCGATCCCCACCGCCACCCACTGCACCCGGCGCAGCCGTTCGCGCAGCAGCAGCACGCCGAGCAGCACCGACACCAACGGGTTGATGAAGTAGCCCAGCGACCCCTCGACGACCTGGCCCGAGTTCACGGCCCAGATGAAGACGCCCCAGTTGATGCTGAGCACCACCGCAGCGGCGGCCAGGACCGCCACCTGACGGCGGGTCACGGCGCGCAGCGCCGACCACGCCCGCCCGATGGTCAGCAGCAGCACGCAGGCCAGCAGCGACCAGACGATGCGGTGCAGGACGATCTCGACGGCGCCGGCCTGCTCGAGCAGGCGGAAGTACAGGGGGAACAGGCCCCACATGCCGTACGCGCCGAGAGCGAGCAGCACCCCCGACCGGGAGCTCACGGGCGGGCCGCGGGACGGGTCACGTCGACACGACGCGGGTGGAGATGGTCTCGGGGACCGCGGCCAGGGCGTCGAGGAACCCGCTGGGCAGCGGGCCGGCGACGTCGGTGAGCGCGTAGCCGACCGACCCGCGCGTGCTGAGCAGCTGACCCTCGATGTTGACCAGGTGCTCGGCCAGCAGCTGGTTGACCCGGGCCATGGCCCCGGGGACGTTGTGGTGCAGGTGCGCGACCCGGCAGGTGCCTGCGCGCAGGTCCATGGTGACCGTGGGCAGGTTGACCGACAGGGTCGTGGTGCCGGCCGCGGCGTAGTCGCGCAGCTTGCCGGCGGTGAACCGGCCGATGTCCTGCTGCGCCTCGGCGGTGGAACCGGCCACGTGCGGGGTGAGGATGACGTTCTTCAGGCCGCGCAGCTCGGAGTCGAACGGCTCGCCCTTGGCCTTGGGCTCGGTGGGGAACACGTCGACCGCAGCGCCGGCGATGTGGCCGGTCTCGACGTGCCGGCGCAACGCCGCGTAGTCCACGACGAAGCCCCGGCTCAGGTTGAGGAACAGGCTGCGGGGTCGCATCGCGGCGAACTGCGCGGGGCCGAACATGCCCGCGTTGCCGTCGCGGCCGTCCACGTGCAGCGTGACGGTGTCGGCCTGGGCCAGCAGCTCGTCCAGGCTGGCGCAGGCGCGGGCGTTGCCCAGCGCCAGCTTCTCGGTGGTGTCGTAGAACACGACCCGCATGCCGAGGGCCTCGGCCACCACCGACAGCTGGCTGCCGATGTTGCCGTAGCCGACGATCCCCAGGGTGCGCCCGCGGACCTCGTGGGCGCCCTCGGCCGACTTGTCCCAGACCCCGGCGTGCATCAGGTCGTCGCGCTCGGTGAGCCGGCGCGCGAGGGCGATGATCTCCGCGACCGCCAGCTCGACCACGCTGCGGGTGTTGCTGAACGGCGCGTTGAACACCGCGACGCCCCGCTCGGTGGCCGCGGCCAGGTCGACCTGGTTGGTGCCGATGCAGAACGCCCCGATCGCCAGCAGGTCCGGCGCCGCGGCCAGCACGTCGTCGGTGACGTGGGTGGTGGAACGTATCCCCAGCAGGCTGACGCCCTGCAGCGCCTCGGTCAGCTCGGCGGCGTCCATCGCGCCGGCGTGGGTGCGCACCTCGTACCCCGCCGCGCCGAGCAGCTCGACGGCGTGGGGGTGGATGTTCTCCAGGAGCAGTGCGAGCGGGGCTGCGGTGGGGGTGGGCACGGGGTCATTGTGACGCGTGCGCGCCAGGCGGCGGCACAGCCGCCCACGTCGTGGTGGCCTGGGGCCGGGTGGGGCCCGACCGCGGGGCCCGACCGCGGGGTCAGTCGCGGTCGGGGTCCGGGTGCACCGACAGGAACACCGACCACGGTCGACCGCCGGACGTCGGGGGGCGGGCGGCAAAGTCCTGGAGCACGTCGTCCAGGCGGGACCGCAGCTCCTCCAGCCCGGCGGCGTCCAGGCGCAGCCCCAGCCGGCTGGTGGTCAGGTCCTCGGTGGGGACGAGGGCGGACTCCGCCACGAACGCCTCCACCATCGGCCGGTTGGTGTACGTGGGGTGCTCCATGAACCACGACTTGCGGGTGGCGCGGTAGGGCCGCGGCCGGGACCCGCGGACGCCCTGCTGGGTCGGCAGCGCCTCCAGGAACCCGGTCTCGACCAGCGTCCGGACGTGGTGCAGGACGCTGGCCGGGGGGCGCCCGAGCCGTTCGGCGATGCGGGCGTTGGTGAGGGGCTCGTCCAGGCACATCCGCAGGATCCGCAGCCGCAGCGAGGAGGCGAGGGCGCGGGCCTCGGCGTCGGTGGCCGGACGCCGCACCTGCGCGGGCGACGCGTCGCCGGCGAGCTCGTCCTCCGGGCGCTGCACGGACCCACGGTACTGGTCTCGACATACCGGTTGACATTTCCCAATCGGTCGCCCGAGGCTGGGCCGGTGACCACCGACGCCCCGACCGGCTCCCGGCTGCGGCGCTGGTACCGGACGAGCCTGGCGAGCAACCACGACTTCCGGCAGCTGTGGGTCGGGGACACCATCAGCCAGGTCGGCACCCAGGTCGGCGGCATCGCCCTGCCGCTGCTCGCGGTCTCCGTGCTGGCGGCCGACGAGTTCCAGATGGGGCTGCTGGCCACCTTCGAGAACATCGCCTTCCTCCTGGTCGGCCTGCCCGCCGGGGCCTGGGTCGACCGGATGCGCAAGCGGCACGTGCTGATCTGGGGGGACGTCGTCCGCGGCCTGGCGCTGCTCAGCCTGCCCGTGGCCTGGCTGCTCGGGGTGCTGAGCTTCCCGCTCGTGCTGGTGGTGGCCACGGTCGTCGGGGTGGCGACGGTGTTCTTCGACGTCGCCTACCAGTCGTACCTGCCGTCCCTGGTCCCCTCGGAGCGGATCAGCGAGGGCAACGCCAAGCTGCAGATCTCGCACTCGGTCGCGCACGTGGCCGGCCCGGGGCTGGGAGGGGTGCTGGTCCGGGTGCTGGGTGCTCCGCTGGTCCTGCTGCTCGACGCGATCAGCTTCCTCGGCTCGGTGGTGTTCACGCTGCGGATCCGGCACCGGGAGGAACCGCCCAGCCGTTCCGACCGTCGACCGCTCCACGTCGAGATCGGGGAGGGTCTCGGCTTCGTGCTGCGGCAGCCGCTGCTGCGACGCATCGTCGCCACCACCGCCGTCGGCAACCTGTTCAACGCGGTCGGGGGTGCGCTGCTGGTGCTGTACGCGATCCGTGACCTCGGCATCGGCGAGACGGGGCTGGGGATCGCGCTCAGCGTCGGAGCGGTCGGCGGGCTCGTCGGGGCGTTCGCCGCCGGACCCGTGATCAGGCTGGTGGGGGAGGGGCGCACCATCGCGCTGGCCCTGCTGCCCACGCTGCCGGCCACGGCGCTCGTGCCGCTGGCGGCCGGTCAGTCGCGGCCCGTCGCCGTCGTCCTGCTCGCGGTGTCGGGAGCCGCCTTCGGTGTCGGGGTCGTGCTCTACAACGTGGCGCAGGTGTCGTTCCGGCAGCGGCTGTGCCCCAGGCCCCTGCTGGGTCGGATGAACGCCTCGGTCCGGTTCGTCATCTGGGGCACGATGCCGGTCGGCGCGTTCGCCGGCGGCGTCATCGGGGCGCAGCAGGGTGTGCTGACCGCCCTGTGGGTCGGGGTCGTCGGACAGTCGCTGGCGGTGCTGCCGGTCCTGCTCAGCCCCCTGGTGCGGATGCGGGACCTGCCCCGTCACCTGGACGAGCACGCCGCCTGACCGGCCGGGCGGGCGGGCGGGGGCTCAGTCCACCGTCCAGGTGTCGGAGCCGGTGAGCAGGGCCGTGAAGGCCGCGTCGTCGGCCGGGCCGCCGGCGGCCGACACCGCGCCGTCGACCTGCGACCGGACCAGGTCGTCGTACACCGGCCGGTCGACCGAGCGGAAGATGCCGACCGGCACGTGGCCCATGGCGGTGTCGTCCAGGCGGGACAGCGCGAACGCGGCCGACGGGTCGTCGGCCGCCGGGTCGTGGACCACGGGCTCACGGCCGGCCGCCAGCGCCGCGTCGCGCGACACGACCTCGACGCCGCCGCCGTCGGCCCGGGCCACGACCACGTTCGCGTCGCCGTCGGGGCCCCCGAAGCGCACCGGCTCACCGGACTGGAGGCGGACCAGCCGCGCGGTGGCCTCGTCGCGGTCCTTGAGGACGTCGAACGCACCGTCGTTGAAGATCGGGCAGTTCTGGTAGATCTCGACCAACGCGGTGCCACGGTGCTCGGCGGCGGCCCTGAGTACCTGGGTCAGGTGCGCGCGGTCGGAGTCCAGGGTGCGAGCCACGAAGGTCGCCTCGGCGCCCAGCGCCATCGACACCGGGTTGAACGGTCCGTCGACGCTGCCGGCGGGGGTGGACTTGGTCACCTTGCCGGTCTCCGACGTGGGGGAGTACTGGCCCTTGGTCAGGCCGTAGATCCGGTTGTTGAACAGCAGGATCGTCACGTTGAGGTTGCGGCGCAGGGTGTGCAGCAGGTGCCCCGCCCCGATGGACAGCGCGTCGCCGTCGCCCGTGACCACCCAGACGTTGAGGTCCGGCCTGGCCACCGCCAGGCCGGTCGCGAAGGTCGGGGCACGGCCGTGGATGGAGTGCACGCCGTAGGTGTCCAGGTAGTACGGGAAGCGCGACGAGCACCCGATGCCGGAGACGAAGACGATGTTCTCCCGCCGCAGGCCCAGGTCGGGCAGGAAGCCCTGCACCGCCGCGAGCACCGCGTAGTCACCGCAGCCCGGGCACCAGCGGACCTCGTTGTCGGCGACGAACTGCTTGCGGGTCAGCGCCTCGCCGGCGTCCAGCGTGGGGACGCCGCGCAGGCCCTGGCCCACGGTCGGCAGACCGAGCTCGATGCTCATGCGTGGACCTCCTGGGTGTGGTCGGTGCTGTGGTCGGGGCCGCCGTTGCGTCCGAAGCGGCGTGCCGTCGTGCGCGGCGGCGCGTGGGTCACCGCGTCGGTGATGGCCTGCTCGAGGTCGCCGGAGCTGAACGGCTGCCCGCGCACCGTGGTGCGGCTGATGACGTCGACCAGGTACTTGGCCCGCAGCAGCAGGGCCAGCTGGCCCAGGTTCATCTCCGGCACCAGGACCCTCGGGTAGGCGCGGAGGACGTCGCCGGTGTTGGCCGGGAACGGGTTGAGGTGCGTCAGGTGGGCGCGGGCGACCTTGAGGCCGGCGGCGCGGGCCTTGCGGACGGCGGCGCTGATCGGGCCGTAGGTGGAGCCCCAGCCCAGGACCAGCAGGTCCGCGCCGTCGGGGTCGCACGACCACGGGTCGTCGACGTCCAGGTCCGGGACGTCGACGCCGTCGACCTTGGCCTGGCGCAGCCGGACCATCCGGTCGTGGTTGTCCGCGTCGTAGCTGATCTCACCCGTGCCGTCGGCCTTCTCCAGGCCGCCGATCCGGTGCTCCAGCCCGGCGGTGCCCGGCACGGCCCACGGCCGCGCGAGCGTGCCGGGGTTGCGGGAGTAGGGCCGGAACTTCTCCCCGGCGGGGACGTCGTCGGCGTGCGCGAAGCGGACCTTGACGCGCGGCAGGCTCGCGACGTCCGGGATCGGCCACGGCTCGGAGCCGTTGGCCAGGTAGCCGTCGGACAGCAGGATCACCGGGGTCATGTAGGTGACGGCGATGCGGACGGCCTCGCGGGCGGCGTCGAAGCAGTCGCCCGGCGTGGCGGCGGCGACGATCGGGAGCGGGGCCTCGCCGTGGCGGCCGAACATCGCCTGCAGCAGGTCGGCCTGCTCGGTCTTGGTGGGCAGGCCGGTCGAGGGTCCGCCGCGCTGCACGTCGACCAGGATCAACGGCAGCTCGAGCATCACGCCGAGGCCCAGCATCTCCGCCTTGAGCGACAGGCCGGGCCCGGACGTGGTCGTCACGCCGAGCGCACCGCCGTAGGCCGCGCCGAGCGCGGCGCCGATCCCGGCGATCTCGTCCTCGGCCTGCAGCGTGGTGACGCCGAACCGCTTGAGCCCGGACAGGGTGTGCAGGATGTCGCTGGCCGGCGTGATCGGGTACGACCCGAGCACCAGGGGCAGGTCGCTGGTGTGGGCGGCGACCGCCAGGCCGTAGGCCAGCGCGGTGTTGCCGGTGATGTTGCGGAAGGTGCCGGAGCGGCTCGGGGCCGGGGCGACCTCGTAGCGCACGGTGAAGACCTCGGTGGTCTCCCCGTAGGCCCAGCCGGCCTCCAGCGCGCGCAGGTTGGCGGCCAGGATGTGCGGCTTGGCCGCGAACTTGGACTCCAGGAACCGGCGGGTGCCGTCGGTGGGGCGGGAGTACAGCCAGGACAGCAGGCCGAGCGCGAACATGTTGGTGGAGCGCTCGGCGTCCTTGCGACCCAGGCCCAGCTCCGCCAGAGCCGTCACCGTCATCGACGTCAGCGGCACCGAGTGCAGCCGGTAGGCGTCGAGGCTGCCGTCGGTGAGCGGGCTCGAGGCGTACCCGACCTTGGACAGGTTGCGCTTGGTGAAGCTGTCGGAGTCCGCGATGACCGTGCCGCCGTGCGGCAGGTCGCGCAGGTTGGCCTTGAGGGCGGCCGGGTTCATCACGACCAGGACGTCCGGGTCGTCGCCGGGCGTGAGCACCTCGTGGTCGGCGAACTGCAGCTGGAAGCTGGAGACGCCGGGCAGGGTGCCGGCAGGGGCGCGGATCTCGGCGGGGAAGTTGGGCAGCGTCGCGAGGTCGTTGCCCAGGGCCGCGGTCTCGGCGGTGAACCGGTCCCCGGTCAGCTGCATGCCGTCGCCGGAGTCCCCCGCGAAGCGGATGACGACGTGGTCGAGCGGGGTGGTGGTTGCCATCGTGGGTGTAACAACCTCTCGTCGGGGAGATTCCGATCCTACGGACGTGACGTCCGAGGGCCGACCTGAGACAGCAAGGCGGCCGACTTTCTACCAGTCTACGCAAGCCTGAGTGCTTGCTGCACCGGGGAACTGTGGTGAGCCTCACCGGCGTTCACCGGGGAGACTGGGGTGGTAGGGGTCCCCGACGTCACGGACGAGAGCGAGGCACGGTGCTCCAGCGGCACAACCATCACAACGGCTTCAAGACCGCGCTGCTGTTCGGGGCGCTGTGGGGGATCCTGCTCCTCATCGGGGCCGCGCTCGCCGTCGCGTTCCGCAGCTCCTCGATCGTGCTCCTGTTCGCCGTCATCGGCGTGGCCACCACGGCCTACGGCTACTGGAACAGCGACAAGCTGGCCATCCGGGCGATGCGCGCCGTCCCGGTCACCGAGGCCGAGCAGCCGGCCATGTACCGCATCGTGCGCGAGCTGTCGGCGGTCGCGCAGCAGCCGATGCCCCGGCTGTACGTGTCGCCGACCGCGGCGCCGAACGCGTTCGCCACCGGGCGCAACCCGAGCAACGCCGCGGTCTGCTGCACCACGGGCATCCTGCAGCTGCTGGACGAGCGGGAGCTGCGTGGCGTCCTCGGTCACGAGCTGATGCACGTCTACAACCGCGACATCCTCACCAGCTCGGTGGCCGCCGCCGTCGCCGGCATCATCACCTCGTTCGCCCAGTTCGCCCAGCTGAGCTTCCTGTTCGGCGGGGGTCGCGGCAACAACAACCCGCTGGCGATCATCGGGGTCCTGGCCTCCGCGATCCTGGCGCCCGTCGCCGCGTCGCTGGTGCAGCTGGCCATCTCGCGCACCCGTGAGTTCGACGCCGACGAGGACGGCTCGGCGCTGACCGGCGACCCGCTCGCCCTGGCCTCGGCGCTGCGCAAGCTCGAGCGGGGGACGCAGGCCGCGCCGCTGCCGCCGGACCGCCAGCTGGTCAACGCCTCCCACCTGTTCATCGCCAACCCGTTCCGCAAGGGGGGCGGCATGAAGAGCCTGTTCGCCACCCACCCGCCGATGGACCAGCGGATCCAGCGCCTGGAGCAGCTGGCCTACGGCACCGCAGGGTGAGGCGCGGTCGGCGCAGGGTCCTGCGGGTCGGCGTGCTGCTGGTCGGGTCGGCGCTGGTCGCGGCGACGGCGGCCGGCTGCGGGGGACCGGACCTCGACGAGCCGTTCGCGTCGGTCGAGGCGCAGGCGACCACGGACGTCAGCTCGGTCCCGGTGCCCGACGGCGGCCAGCCGGTCACGGTCGAGCGGGTCGTCGACGGCGACACCCTGCTGGTGTCGGGCGACGCCGGGACGGTGCTGCCGGCCGCCGGTGAGCACCGGGTGCGCCTGCTGCTGGTGGACACCCCCGAGGTCGACGGGCCCAACGCCACGCAGGAGTGCCTGGGCCCGGAGGCCTCGGCCTTCGCCGCCGACCTGCTGCCGGCCGGCAGCACGGTGGTGCTCGCCGCGGACGAGGAGACGGTGGACCAGTTCGACCGGCTGCTGGCCTACGCGTGGACCCCGGACGGCGTCTTCGTCAACGAGGCGCTGGCGGCGAACGGGTTCGCCTACTCGGTGCTCATCCCGCCCAACGACGAGCACGCAGCGGCCGTCATCGCCGCCGAGCAGCGGGCCCGGGACGCCCGCCTGGGGGTCTGGGGCAGCTGCTGAGCGCCGGGTCCGCCCGGCGCGACCGGGGGTCAGCGGCCCAGCAGCCGGTCGACCGCGGCCTCCCACAGCCAGGACCAGGTCGGGTAGGCGTGGTGGGCGGAGAGACCGCCGAGCCCCACCCGCCCGCCGCTCCACTGCTCGACGCTCAGGCCGAGCCGGCCGACCAGCGCCGCCTCGCCGATGAGCTCGCCGGCGCTCGGACCCACCACCAGGGCCCCCGCCAGCCGGCCGCCGCCCAGCAGGGGGCCGTCCGGTGCGGCCGGGTCCACGGCCCCGGTCACCCAGACCTGGACGAACCCGCCCCGGGTCCACGCCCGTCGCCTCGGCAGGCCCGCCGCGACGGCGCGGTCGTTGCGCGACAAGGGCACCCGCACCGAGCGGGTGAGGAGTCCCTCACCCGTCGCGCCGCCGACGGTGCCGTCGGGACCGGTCGCGCACCCGACCGAGGCCACCTCGGGGTCGGTGTAGACCACCTGCGGCACCCAGCGGGCGTCGAAGGTGGCCGGGAGCCCGAGCAGCGTCGCCGCGGCCACCCGCCCCGTCGCCACCGCGACGTGGGTGCTGGGCCGCAGCCCCGTGACGTCACCGGCCGCGCAGACCCGGGCCGCGCCCGTCCGCATCGCGGCGTCGACGACCACCCCGGCCGGGCCCCGGAGCACCGCGTCGTCGCCCAGCCCCTCGAGCACCGGTTCCCGGCCGACGGCCAGCAGCAGCAGCGAACCGGGCCCGGCGCTCGCCCGCACCCGGTCGGCGTCGGCCCCGGTGACCACGTGCACGCCGTCGGCGGCCAGCGAGGCGGCGAGCACCGCGCCGGCGCCCGCCTGCGGGGCCAGCAGCGAGGCCTCGCGCTCCAGCAACACCACGCCGTGCGGGCGGGCGAGCCCCAGCCGGGCCAGCGCCTGCGCCAGCTCCACCCCGCTGGCCCCGCCGCCGACCACCACCACGGGACCGCCCCGCCCGGCCCGGGTCCGTCCCAGGTGGGCCTCGACCGCGTCGAGCCAGCCGTCCGTGGTGGCGACGGTGCCGCCGGTCGGCAGGTCGAGTCCCAGGGACCGTGCTCCGACCGGCCGCGACCCGGTCGCCCACACCACCCCGCGCGACGGGCCGAGCACGGTGCCGTCGGCCAGCCGGACCCGGGCGTCGGGGAGCAGCCCCGCGCGTTGCCGGACGACGTCGGTCCCGGCGCCCCGCAGCGCGGTCTCGCTCTCGGTCCGGGCGACCCGGGCGACCACGGCACGGGTGTGCGCGAGGGCCTCGTCGACCGTCAGCCCGGCGGCGGCCGCCTCCAGGAGCGACTTGGTCGGCACGCAGCCGTGCCAGGTGCAGTCCCCGCCGAGCGGGCCCTCGCTCACCAGGGTCACCCGCGCGCCGCCCGCGCGGGCCGCGCTCGCCGCAGCCAGGCCCGCCGCGCCGCCTCCGACGACCACGACATCAGGGCCGTCGACCGATCCGGCGGGCGGTCGGTGACGAACCACTCCAGAATCGGCGCTCATGGGACGATCCTCACACCGACGAGGTCCTTACGTACCGCGCCTACATGATTACCGACCGTGAGGACCTCACTGTGACCCGCATCCCGGCCCCGTCCGGCGTCGACCCGCTCGCCCCGGCCCGCCTCACCCGTCGTCGTCTGCTCGGCGCCGGGGGCCTGGTCGCCGGCGGGATGGCCCTCGCCGCGTGCGGCGGCTCGGAGGAGGCGGACGAGCCGGCCGGGTCCGCGGCCGCGGCCACCGACGGTCGACCGGCACCGCTGGAGGGGGACCGGGAGGTCACCATCCGCACCTGCGTGTACGCGCAGAACCACGCCAGCTCGATGCTCTTCTGGGAGCGGTTCGCCCCCGAGGGCGTGACGATCGAGGTCACCCCGGTGACGAACACCGCCGACATCATCGCCGGGCTCGAGGGCGGCACCCTGGACTTCGGTCTGATGGCCCCCTACGTGCCCATGCTCACCCAGGCCGAGGGCGGCATCACCTCGAAGGTCGTGGCCATGGTCGCGCGGCAGGGCTTCGGCCTGGTCGGCCGGGCCGGCGAGGTGGAGACGGTCGCGGACCTGGCCGGCCGCCGGATCGCGGTGCCCCCGCCCGGGGCGCAGGTCCTCGTCCTCAACCAGCTCCTCGAGGAGGCCGGCCTGGTCCTGGGCCAGGACGTCGAGGGCATCCCCCTGGGCTACGCGGACCACGTCGCGGCGCTCGCGGGTGGCGACGTGGACGCGTTCATGGGCAGCGAGCCGCCGTGCAGCCAGGCCGTCGTGGACGGCACCGGGGTGCGGATCCCCGGGGTGTACGACACGGCGCTGGGTGACCTCAACACCGCCCTGTGGGCCTCGGCCACCATCCTCCAGGACCCCGAGGTCGTCGACCTGACGGTCCGCATGCAGCAGCTGGCTGCGGAGTACATGACCCCCGACGGGGAGAACGACCCCGAGGTGTGGCGCAGCCTGCTGGTCGACAGCTTCGGCTTCGACGAGGCCGTCTACGAGGAGGTCCTGGGGACCGTGGGCGCGCAGTGGCGCTTCGACGAGGCCCGGGAGTCGCAGTTCGAGGCCGTCGGGGAGCTGCTGGTGCAGACGGGCGAGCTGGACACCGAGCCGGACAACGAGGCGCTGTACGCCCGCGAGTACTGGGACCTCTGACGTCGCCATGACCCAGACGCTGATCGAGACGACCCGCGCGGAGGCCGCGGCCGGTGGCGGGTTCGCGTCGCTGCGCCCGCGCCGACGCCGCGGCCGCCGGCTGGTGGGCCTGCTGCTGCCGGTGGCCCTGCTGCTGGTGTGGCAGGGCGCCGTGCTGCTGGAGGTGCGTGACCGCAACCGGCTGCCGTCGCCGCTGGACGTGCTGGAGGCCGCCCAGCGGTTCTTCCTCACCGCCCCCGCGCCCGTCCTGGGGGGCACGATCCCGTTCACCGGGGCGGGCTGGCAGCACCTGGGCGCCAGCCTGGAGCGGACCGGGGTGTCCTGGGGGATCGCCGTCGCGGTCGGGCTGGCCCTGGGGCTGGGGCTGGGGCTGTCGCGCTGGTTCGCCGACCTGGCCGACCCGCTGCTGAACGCGCTGCGGGCGGTCCCGCTGTTCGCGTGGCTGCCGCTGGTCATCGTGCAGTTCGGCCTGGGGGAGCAGGCGGCCCGGACGCTGGTCTTCGTCGGGGCGCTGTGGCCCGTCGTCATCGCCACCGCGGACGGCGTGGCCCGCATCCCGCGTCAGCACATCGAGACCGCGCGGATGCTCGGTACGCCCCGGGCCCGGATGTGGCAGCGCATCTACCTGCCCAGCGCCCTGCCCGAGATCGTCACCGGGCTGCGGCTGTCCCTCACCCTGGCCTGGACCTGCGTCATCGTCGGCGAGCTGGCCGGGATCACCTGGGGCGTGGGCGCGATGATGAACGCCGCCCGCGAACGCGGCAGCACCGACCAGATCGTCGTCGGCATCCTCGTGTTCGCCCTCGTCGGGTACACCGCGGACCGGCTGCTCCGCCTGGCCAGCCGGCGCTGGGTCCGTTGGGCGGACACGTGAGCGGACCCCCGGTCACGGCCGCCACGGGCACCCTGATCGCGCACGGGCTGCGGCTGTCCTTCGGCGAGCTGCTGGTGCTGGACCGCGTCGACGTGCAGGTCTCGGCCGGGCAGACCCTGTCCCTGCTCGGCCCCAGCGGCTGCGGCAAGTCCACGCTGCTGCGCGTGCTGGCGGGGTTCGAGACCCCTGACTCCGGGTCGGTCACCCTGGACGGGGACGAGGTACGCGGTCCGTCGCCGCTGCGGGGGATGGTCGCGCAGGCCGGCACCCTGTTCCCCTGGCTGAGCGTGCACGACAACATCGCGTTCGGGCCGCAGCAGACCGGGGCCCCCGACGTCCGGGGCACGGTCCGCGACCTGCTCGCCGTCACCGGTCTGACCGAGTTCGCCGACGCGCTGCCGCGGCAGCTGTCCGGGGGGATGCGCCAGCGGGCCGCCATCGCGCAGGTGCTGGCCAACACCCCGCCGGTGCTGCTGCTCGACGAGCCGTTCGGCGCGCTCGACGCCCAGACCAGGCTGCGGATGCACGAGTGGCTGCGGGGCCTGCTCACCGAACGGCCGACCACCACGGTCCTGGTCACGCACGACGTGGAGGAGGCCCTGCTGCTGGGCGACCGGCTCGGCCTGATCAGCCCCCGCCCGGCCCGGGTCGTGTCGGTGCGGGACCTGCCCTTCGGGTCCGCCCGCGGCCGGCACACCCTCGCCGACCCCGCCTTCGCGCGGCTCCGGGCCGAGGTGCTCGACTCCGTCCTGACCGCATGAGCGGCTGGGACGGGTTCCTGGCCGAGTACCACTCGCGGCACCCGGCCATCACCGAGGACCTGCTGCGGCCCATGCGGGGCCCCGGCCCCGACGGCGACGTGCAGCCGTACGAGTGGCTGTGCGAGGGGCTGGACCTGAGCGGGCCCGACGCCCTGGTCTGGGACCTGGCCTGCGGCAGCGCCCCGGTGGCCGACGTGGTCGGCCTCGCTCGCTACGCGGGCGTCGACCTGTCCGAGGCCGAGCTGGCCGTCGCCCGCGACCTGCGGCCGGGGGTGGACGTGACCCTCGGCGACGCGCTCGCCGTCGAGCCCCCACGGCGGCCCGCGGCGGTGACGGTGGCCATGGCGCTGATGCTGGTCCCGCTGGAGGAGCTGCTGGCCAGGGCCGCCGCCCTGCTCGGCCCCGGTGCCCCGCTGCAGGCGATCGTGCCGACCCGTGAGCACGGCGCCGGCACCGGCTACGGCGTGCTGCTCGAGCGGCTCGGCCAGCAGGGCCAGGGCTACCGCCAGCGACTGGCCCCGGCCGCGCTCGCTGAGGCGCTGACGCGTCACGGCTTCGACCTGGTGTCCGACCAGGTCGCGGTGTTCCGCCGCCCCGTCGGCCCGGACGACGTCGACCTGGTCGTGCGGTCGTTCTACGTCCGCGCCGCCGACGGGCCCGGCCCCGACGCGGCGCGGGCCTGGCTCGCGGAGCAGGCCGCCCGCCCCGGGTACGAGCTGGACTACCCGTTGCGCCGCATCCGGGCCGTCCGCGCCGGTGGTTGAGGACGTCGTGCGCCGCGGTGCGGACGCGGGGGTGGCGCCGCTCCGGTCCTTCGCCGGGCTGCTCGACGACGGGGTCCGGCGCTTCGCCGAGCGGATCGCGGTGGTCGACCCGGCGCTGGGGCAGCAGGTGACCTACCGGGAGCTGGGACGGCTGGTCGACGCGGCCGCGGCCCGGCTGCTCGGTCACGGCGCCGTGCCGGGGGACCGGGTCGCCGTCCTGGCCCGCAACGGGCTCGAGCAGGCCGTGGCCGTGCTGGCCTGCTCCCGCGCGGGCCTGGTCCACCTGGGGCTGCCCGTCGAGGACCCGGCCGCCCGGCTGCGCTCGGTGCTGGCGACGGCCCGGCCGCGGTTGCTGCTCGCGCAGCCCGACCTGGTGGCGACGGCGCAGACCCTCCACGGGGGGAGCGGCGGGAGCGGCTGGACGCTGCTGCCGACGGCGGGGCTGCTTGCCCGCGCCGCCCCGGACGGTCCGCCGTCACCGCGGCCGCAGCTGCCTCGGGCCCTGACCGCGTCGGTCCCCCCGCCCGGGTCCGGACCGCCGGACGCGTCGACCACCTACGCGCTCATCTGCACCAGCGGCTCGACCGGTCGACCCAAGCTGGTCAGGCTCACCGGCGCCATGACCGACACCGCCGCCCGCACGTACACCCGGTTGCTGGGCCTGGGCCCCGACGACCGGACGGCCGTGCACCTGCCCATGTGGTGGGTGTCCGGTCACGTCACCCAGCTGGCCGGCGCCCTGGCCAGCGGGGGCGCCGTGGTCACGATGCCGCGCTGGTCGCCGCGCGAGCTGGTGCGGCTGGTGGCCGTGCACGGGGTGACCTGGCTGGACCTGGTGCCCACGCTGTGGCACGGGTTGCTGCGCGAGGACGGGTTCCGGGCCGAGCGGCTGCCCACGCTGCGTGCGGCGGTGTTCGGCGGGGCGCCGGCCTCGCCCGAGGTGCTGGACGCCGTCCGGGCCCGGGTCCCCGGCCTCGCGCTGCACGACGCCTACGCCATGTCCGAGGTGCCGGCGCCGATCAGCTGCCTGGGACCGGAGGACGCCGTCGCCGGGGCGGGCACGGTGGGGCAGGTCCAGCCCCACGTCACGCTGCGCCTGGTCGACCGCTCGGGCGTCGACGTCCCGGTCGGGCAGGAGGGAGCGGTCACGGTGAGGACGCCCGCCCTCACCCCCGGGTACGCCTCGCCCGACGAGCTGGCCGTGACCGACGGCTGGTTCACCACGGGAGACCTGGCCCGGCTGGAGGACGGCCGGCTGCGCATCACCGGTCGGGTCGCCGACGTGCTGGTCCGTGGCGGGGTCAAGATCCACCCCGTCGAGGTCGAGCGGGCGATGGTCGCGTCGCGGCTGGTCCAGGCCGCCCTCGTGGTCGGCGTACCCGCCCGCCGGCACGGTGACGACGTGGCCGCGCTGGTGGTGGCCCCCGGCCCGCCCGACGGCGCTGCTTCGACCGGCGGGTCGGACGAGTCCGACCCGGCCGGGACCACGGGGCGGGTGGACGTCGCCGCCCTGCGGGCCGCCGTCCGGGACCGGGTCGGGGTCCACGCCGTCCCCGTGCGGGTGCTCGTGGTCGACGCCCTCCCGCGCAACGGCAACGGCAAGCCCGACCGCACCGCCGCCCGTGCCCTGCTCCGCCGCGCACCACCCCCCGCCCCGGGGTGAGCTCGCCCTCCTGACGGCGACACGCCGGGTGCGGCCCGTCACGAGGGCGATCTCGTCGGGCTGACCGGCGGGTGCGCCCGTCAGCCGGGCGATCCCATCGGCGCGGTCGGGCCGGACGACCCGCCCGGGCCGGGGCCGGGCTGGACGCGGCCCACTCGGGCGACCATCCTGGCCTCGGCGGGGAGTGGGGGACCGTGACGCGGGTACCCACCGGCCAGCAGGGCCGATCGGCCCGGTCATCGGTGACGCACAGGAGGCTCTTGCATGCCGTCCGGACAGTACGACTTCGTGGTCGTGGCCAACCGGCTGCCCGTCGACCAGGTGGGGACGGACTCCGACGGCTCTCCCCGCTACGAGACGTCCCCGGGCGGTCTGGTCACCGCGATGGCCCCGATCATGAACGCCCACGACGGCGCCTGGGTCGGTTGGCCCGGGGCCCCGGGCGAGGTGGGCGAGGCGTTCGACTCCGACGGCATCCACCTGGTGCCGGTGCCGCTGAGCGCCGACGACGTCGCCGACTACTACGAGGGCATGTCCAACGGCACCCTGTGGCCGCTGTTCCACGACGTCATCGCCGCGCCGGGCTACCACCGGCACTGGTGGGACCGCTACGTCGAGGTCAACCAGCGTTTCGCCGACGCCGCCGCGGCGCAGGCCGCCGAGGGCGCCACCGTCTGGGTGCAGGACTACCAGCTGCTCCTGGTGCCCGCCCGGCTGCGCGAGCAGCGCCCCGACCTCAAGATCGGCTTCTTCAACCACATCCCGTTCCCCGGCTACGAGATCTTCAGCCAGCTGCCGTGGCGCAGGCAGGTCGTCGAAGGTGTCCTGGGCGCCGACCTGGTCGGGTTCCAGCGCCGTTCCGACGCGACCAACTTCCTGCGGGCGTGCCGCCGCGCCGCCGACGTGGTGACCAAGGGCGGCACGGTGCAGGTCGAGGACGTCACCGGTCGCCGTGAGGTCCGTGTCGCCGCCTTCCCCATCTCGATCGACGCCCAGGCCTTCGAGGACCTGGCCACGACGCCCGAGGTCGTCGCGCGGGCGCAGCAGATCCGCAAGGAGCTCGGCGACCCCGAGACGGTCCTGCTGGGCGTGGACCGCCTCGACTACACCAAGGGCATCCGGCACCGGTTGTCGACCTTCGCCGAGCTGCTCGAGGACGGCACCCTCGACCGGGAGTCGACCGTCCTGGTCCAGGTGGCCAGCCCCTCGCGCGAGCGCGTCCAGGCCTACTCCGACCTGCGAGACGAGGTCGAGCTGACGGTGGGCCGGCTCAACGGCGACCACGGCAGCGTCGGCTTCTCACCCGTGCACTACCTGCACCAGTCGTTCCCGCGCGAGGAGATGGCCGCCCTCTACCTGGCCGCCGACGTCATGCTGGTCACCGCGCTGCGCGACGGGATGAACCTGGTCGCCAAGGAGTACGTCGCCGCGCGCCACGACGGGGACGGCGTGCTCGTGCTCAGCGAGTTCGCCGGCGCGGCCGACGAGCTCACGCAGGCCGTGCTGATCAACCCGCACGACATCGACGGCAGCAAGGCCGCCATCGTCCGGGCGGCGCAGATGCCGGTCGAGGAGCGGCGCCGGCGGATGCGCGCGATGCGCCGTCGCGTCAAGGAGCACGACGTGGAGCGCTGGGCCAAGGACTTCCTGGGCACGCTGGCGGGGGAGCCCCGCGAGCCGCAGGGCCAGCAGTGACGGCCACCCCGGGCCCGCACGCCGCTGCGCACGCGCGGGACGCGGTCGGGGCGGTCGTGGCGATCGCCGCCCGTGACCCGTTGCTCGTCGCGCTCGACTTCGACGGTGTCTGCGCCCCGCTGGTCGACGACCCGGCCGAGTCCCGCATGCTGCCGGGCACGCGCCGGGCCCTGGTCGGGCTGGCGGCGTCGGGCTGCCCCGTCGCCCTGGTGTCCGGCCGAGGGCTGGCCAGCCTGCGGCAGGTGGCCCAGCCCGAGCCGGGCTGGCTGCTGGTCGGGGGGCACGGTGCCGAGCCGGGGGACGGTGACGGGGTCGTGCTCACCGCGGCCCAGCAGGACCTGCTGGAGCGGACCACCGCCGCCGTCCAGGCCGTCGTCGACCGGTACCCGGGGGCGTCGGTGGAGCACAAGCCGACCGCGGTGGTGCTGCACGTGCGCCGGGCCGAGGACCCGCAGGCCGCGACGGAGCAGGTGCTGGCCGGTCCGGCCGCCGCGCCGGGGGTGCACGTCAAGCGCGGTCACGACGTCGTGGAGATGACGGTGGTCGAGGCCGACAAGGGCAGCGCCGTGCTCGCGCTGCGGCGCCGGACGGGGGCCGTGTCGGTGCTGTACGTGGGCGACGACGTCACCGACGAGGACGCGTTCGCCGTGCTCGAGGCCGACGGCGGCGACGTCGGGGTCAAGGTCGGTGACGGTGACACCGCCGCCGGGCACCGTGTGGGCAGCCCTCAGGACGTCACCGACCTGCTGGAGCGTCTGCTGCAGGCCCGCGCGAGGACCGGGACGGGGGGCTCGGACCGGGCGTAGGGTGCAGCGATGGACGCCGATGCCCGTGCCGCCGTCGACAAGCTGCTGTCCGAGTCGGAGATCACCCGGCTGGTGCACGAGTACTGCCACGGGGTGGACAAGCGCGACGCCGAGCGCTTCCTGTCGGTGTGGGCCGCCGACGGGGTCTGGCAGGTCGGCCCGGACGAGGTGTTCCGAGGGCACGACGGGATCCTCGCCGCGGCGCAGCGGCAGTGGGACGCCTTCGGGCAGATGCACCACTGGAGCGCCAACCTCGTGCTCACCGTCGAGCCGGGGGAGGACCGCGCCACGGGCGAGTCCGACGTCGACGTCACCGTCGAGATGACCGACGGCCGCTGGGTGCGCGGCGGGGGTACCTACCGCGACACCTACGTCCGTGAGCACGGCCGCTGGAAGATCGCCCGCCGCGAGGCCCTGGCCCACTTCCACCTCTACGGCGAGAGCGCCGACATCCGCTGAGCGACGACGAGACCGGCGACCCACCCGGGGGCGTGGCCCCCGGCCGGAGGGGTCGGGAGGTCCCGCTGGCCCGATACGGCCGGCAGCCACGACCGCGGCCGTCGGTGCGCACGCACCGTCCGCCCGCGCCGAGCGGCAGCCCGTACGCGACGACCGGGGCGGTCCGAGGCATGCCCCGAGTGGGCGCCTCGCCGCGGCCGCGCCGGGGCGCGGGACCAGGACCTCGGTCCCCGGGGAGCGCAGGCGTACCGGCCGGCGACACGCGACCGGCTCAGGACGGGTGCTGACCGTTCGACCCGCGTGTCGCGTCGCTGGGCGGTACGCGGGGCGGGCGGTACGCAGGGCGGGTGCGGTGGGCGGTACGAGGGGCGGGCGGGGCGGCCCGCGGCTCAGGTCTCGCTGACCCGCCCCGCCTCGACGGCCCAGCGCCGGTCCAGGCGGACCTGCTCCAGCAACCGGCGGTCGTGGCTGACCAGCAGCAGGGTGCCGGTGTACGCCTCGAGCGCGGTCTCCAGCTGCTCGATGGCCGGCAGGTCCAGGTGGTTGGTCGGCTCGTCGAGCACCAGCAGGTTGACGCCCCGGGCCTGCAGCAGCGCCAGGGCGGCCCGGGTCCGCTCGCCCGGGGACAGGCTGCCGACCGGCCGGTCGACGTGCGCGGCCTTGAGCCCGAACTTGGCCAGCAGGGTGCGCACCTCGGCGGGCGGGGAGTCGGGCAGGTGGGCCCGGACCGCCTCCAGCAGCGACTCGGAGCCCGTGAGCACGGCCCGCACCTGGTCGACCTCGCCGACCTCGACCGACGTTCCCCGCGACACCGTCCCGGCCTCGGGCGCCAGGCGACCGAGCAGCATCGCCAGCAGCGTGGTCTTGCCGCTGCCGTTGGGCCCGGTCACCGCGATCCGGTCACCCGCGTCCACCTGCAGGTCGACCGGGCCGAGGGTGAACCCGCCGCGCCGCGCCACCGCCCCGCGCGCGGTCAGCACGACGCTGCTGCCCCCGGGGGCCGAGGCGATGGAGTAGCGGAGCTCCCACTCCTTGCGGGGCTCCTCGACCTCGTCCAGCCGCTCGATCATGCGGTCGGTCTGCCGGGCCTTGGCGGCCTGCTTCTCGCTGGTGGCCTTCATGTGGGCCCGGACGTTCTTGTCCGGCTCACCCCGGCGCACGGCCTTGCTCATGGCGTTGCGGCTGCCCTTGTCGGCCCAGCCGCGCTGCATCCTCGAGCGGGCCTGCAGCCCCTCGACGGTGTCCTCGTACGTCTCGTAGGCCTCGCGGGCGCGACGGCGGGCGACCTCCCGCTCGGCCAGGTACGCCTCGTACCCGCCGCCGTAGACGTTGACCTGCTGCTGGGCCAGGTCGAGCTCGACGACCCGGGTGACGGTCCGGGCGAGGAACTCGCGGTCGTGGCTGACCAGCACCGTGCCGGCCCGCAGCCCCGTGACGAAACGCTCGAGCAGCGCGAGGCCGTCCAGGTCCAGGTCGTTGGTCGGCTCGTCGAGCAGGACGACGTCGAAACGGCTCAGCAGCAGCGCCGCCAGCCCGGCCCGCGCGGCCTGCCCACCCGACAGCGCCGTCATGGCCAGGTCCACGTCGACGTCGAGGCGGACCTCGGCCAGCACGGCGGGGAGCCGGTCGTCCAGGTCAGCCGCACCCAGGGCCAGCCACTGCTCGAGCGCGGTCGCGTACTCGTCGTCGGCCCCGTCGGCCCCGGTGGTCAGCGCCTCGGTGGCGGTGTCCAGCCGCGCCTGGGCGTCGGTGACACCGGTGCGTCGGGCCAGGTAGTCGCGCAGCGACTCGCCCGCCCGGCGCTCGGGCTCCTGCGCCAGGTGCCCCACCACCGCGTCGGCCGGGTTGAGCCGGACCTCACCCGCGTCGGGCGCCAGCCCGCCGGCCAGGACGCGCAGCAGCGTGGACTTGCCCGCGCCGTTGGCCCCCACCAGCCCGACCACGTCGCCCGGGGCGACGACCAGGTCGAGGCCGGAGAAGAGCGTCCGCTCCGCGTGGCCGGCGGCGAGGTCACGGGCGACGAGGGTGGCGGACACCGGGGGAGTCTGCCAGGGCCCTCGGGTGGCGGCGACGGATTTAGGTCACGGGTCGTGAACCTATTGGGCGTACAGTCGGCGTGTGGTGACCAGACGACCCGGACCTGACCTGGTCGAGGACTTCCCCGTCCTCGCCCGCACCGTGCGCGACGGCAAGCGGTTGGTGTACCTGGACTCCGGGGCCACGTCGCAGCGCCCCCTGCAGGTGCTCGACGCCGAGCGGCACTTCGTCACCACCAGCAACGCCGCCGTCCACCGGGGCGCCCACGCGCTGGCCGAGGAGGCCACCGACGCCTACGAGCGGGCCCGGGCCACGATCGCCCGGTTCGTCGGCGCGGCCCCCGACGAGGTGGTCCTGACCAAGAACGCCACCGAGGGCATCAACCTCGTCGCCTACAGCCTGGGCAACGCCGCGACGACGCCGGGGGCCGAGGCCCTCGCGCTCGGCCCGGGCGACGAGGTCGTCGTCACCGAGATGGAGCACCACGCCAACCTCGTGCCCTGGCAGGAGCTGTGCCGCCGGACCGGGGCGACGCTGCGCTGGTACGGCGTCACCGACGGCGGCGAGCTCGACCTGGGCAGCATCGAGCTGACGGGGCGGACCAAGGTCCTCGCGTTCGTCCACACCTCCAACGTGCTCGGCACGATCAACCCGGTGCCCGAGCTGGTCGCCCGGGCGCGGGAGGTCGGGGCGCTGGTCGTCCTGGACGCCTGCCAGTCGGTGCCCCACCTGCCGGTGGACCTGCCCGCGCTCGGCGTCGACGTCGCGGTGTTCAGCGGGCACAAGATGCTCGGCCCGACCGGCATCGGCGTGCTGTGGGCCCGACGCGAGCTGCTCGAGGCGCTGCCGCCCTTCCTGACCGGCGGCTCCATGATCGAGACCGTCACGATGGAGCGGTCCACGTTCGCGCCGCCGCCGCAGAAGTTCGAGGCCGGGGTGCCGATGGTGTCGCAGGCCGTGGGGCTGGCCGCCGCGTGCGACTACCTGGACGAGATCGGGATGGCGCAGGTCGCGGCCCACGAGCAGGAGCTGACCGGGCGCATCCTCGAGGGCCTCGCCGAGCTGGGCGGGGTCCGGGTGGCCGGGCCCGCCGGCAGCACCGCGGCCGAGCTCGCCGTCCGCGGAGGCACCGTGGCGTTCCTCGTCGACGGCGTCCACGCCCACGACGTCGGCCAGGTCCTGGACGACGCCGGGGTCGCGGTGCGCGTCGGCCACCACTGCGCCTGGCCGCTGCACCGGCGCCTCGGGATGCAGGCCACGGTCCGGGCCAGCACGCACGTCTACTCCACGGAGGCGGACGTGGACGCGCTGCTCGCGGCGGTGCGCGCGACCCAGGAGTTCTTCGGCGTCGTCCCGCTCCGGGTCGCCACCGTCCCGCCCGGCGCCACGACCACCATCCCGACCGGCACCACGAGCTCGACCGGAACCACCAGCCCAGGGGGAGCACGCTGATGGACCTGCAGGAGCTGTACCGCGAGACGATCCTCGACCACTCACGCCGGCCGCGGCACGCCGGTCTGCGCGAGCCGTTCGACGCCGAGGTCCACCAGGTCAACCCGATCTGCGGGGACGAGGTCACCCTGCGCCTGCGCCTGGGCGACGGCTCGGGGGGCGACCGGACGCTGGAGGACGTGTCGTACGAGGCCGTGGGCTGCTCGATCAGCCAGGCGTCGGCGTCGGTGATGGTCGAGGCCCTGACCGGGCGCACCGCGCGGGACGCGGCCGAGGCGTACCAGGCGTTCCACGAGATCGTCACGTCGGCCGTGCGGGGCGAGACCACCATGGACCCGATGGACCGGCTCGACGAGGACCTGGCCGAGGCCCTCGGCGACGCCCCCGCGTTCGCCGGGGTCGCGAAGTACCCGGCCCGCGTGAAGTGCGCCCTGCTGGGCTGGACGGCCCTGCGCCAGGCGTTGGTCCAGTCCGCCTGACGACCGGTCAGCGGAGCGCCTCGCTGAACGAGGTCAGCAGCTCGGCGTGCTCGGCGGACACCGAGCGCCCGACCTGACCGGTGAGCTGCCGGTCGAAGGCCGCGAGCATGCTCGCCCGGGTCGCCGGGCGACCGGCGGCCTCGGCGGAGTCGAGGCGCTTGTTGAGCGCCGCGGCCACCTTGTCGTCGTCGACCAGCTCCGAGACGACCGACCGCAACGAGTCGAACGTCACCGTGACGGTGAACGTCGTGGTCCCCGTGCCCGTGTTCCCCGCGACGTCGGTGGCCGAGGCGGTGACCTCGTGCTCACCCAGGCCCAACGACCAGGCCCGGGCGTCGACGTCGGTGCAGGTGTCCTCGGCCGGACCGGAGCCCGGCTCCGGGTCGGTCGCCGAGCACGTCACGACGACCTGCTCGTCGACCAGGTAGGTCCGGTCGCCGTCCCACGAGACGACCGGGGCGCGGGTGTCGACGCGGACGGTGATGCTCTGCGCCTCCTCCACGTTGCCCGCGGTGTCCGTGGACCGGAAGCGCACCACGTGCTCGCCCTCGCCGCTGAGGACGACCGGCTCGGTGTAGGCGACCCAGTCACCGTCGTCCACCTGGATCTCCGTGCCGGCGACGTCGCCGTCGTCGGTGACGGTGAGGGTGACGGTCGGGGCCTCGGTGTGCCAACCGGCGACCGGCGTGCCCGAGACCTCGGCCGTGGTGACCGGGGCCGTGGTGTCCGGCTCCGTGGTGTCCACGGCCGCCTCCACCTGCAGCAGGTCGAGGTTCACGTGGCCGTCGTCACCCTCGTCGTGGCGGATCGAGACCGTGTTCGCCCCGGCGTCCAGCCCGACCTCGCGGACCACGGTGGCCCAGGTCGGCCAGGTGCCGGTGCTCGGCAGTACCCACTCCTCGAGCTTCGTGCCGTTGACGTACAGGGACACCGCCTTGTCGCCGGTGAAGGGGTGGGGCCCGTTGGCGTAGCGCAGGTGCAGCGGGTACGTCCCGGCCGCGGGGACCTCGACCTCGAACGTCACCCCCGCGCCGACCTCGCCGAAGCCCTGCACGTAGCCGGTGCCGGAGAACCCGGCGTGCTCCGTGCTGGGGTTGGCGCTGCCGGCCAGCTCGGCCTGCTCGGCCTCGTAGCTGCCGATGAGCACCGGACCCAGGGACTCGCCGACCTTGAGCACGTCGAGGTTGACGTTCCCGTCGTCGCCGTCGTCGTAGCGGACGGTCACCGTGTTGCTGCCCGCCTCGAGGGCGACCTCACGCACCACGGTCGCCCAGGTCGCCCAGGTGCCGGTGCGCGGCAGCACGAGCTCGTCGAGCTCGGTGCCGTTGACGTGCAGCGACACGGTCTTGTCCCCGTCGAACGGGTGGGGGCCGTTGGCGTAGCGCAGGTTGAGCGGGTAGCGCCCGCGCTCCGGCACGTCCACCTCGAACGTGACCTCGGCGCCGACCTGCTGGAAGCCCTGCACGTAGCCGGTGCCGGAGTACCCGGGGTGCTCCGTGCTGGGGTTGGCGCCGCCACCGAGCTCGGCGTCCTCGGCCTCGTAGCTGCCGACGTAGACCGGCTCCTGCTGGACCGAGCCCACCCGGAGCACGTCGAGGTTGACGTTGCCGTCGTCACCGGAGTCGAAGCGGACGGTGACGGTGTTGGCGCCCTCCTGCAGCGTCACGGAGCGCACGACGGTGCCCCACGCCTTCCACGTGCCCAGACGGGGCAGCACGAGGTCGTCCTGCGGCTGGCCGTTGACGTACAGCGACATGGTCTTGTCGCCGTCGAACGGGTTGGGCCCGTTGCCGTAGCCCAGGTGCAGCGGGTAGCTGCCGTCGGCGTCGACCTCCACGTCGAAGGTCACGCCCGCCCCCACCTGCTCGATGCCCTGCACGTAGCCGGCTCCGGAGAACCCGGCGTGCTCCGTGCCGACGTTCGCGCCGCCGAACAGCTGGGCGTCCTCGGCCTCGTAGGTCCCGGCGAAGTCGACGCCGCCCTTGACCTGGATGTCGCGGTAGTGGACGGTCTCGCCGCCGCCGTGGTTCTGGACGCCGACGAAGCCGGCCAGGTCCCGGGCGGGGTCGGTGCTGACGAAGTCGTTGACCAGCGTGCCGTTCAGAGAGACGCGGATGCGGTCGCCGTCGACCTCGATGTCGTAGCTGTTCCAGCGCCCCACCGGGTTCAGGGCCTGCTCCACGGCCTCGAGGTCCGCCCCCTGGAAGGTGTAGATCGCACCGGTGGTGCGGTCGTCGGCGTCGCTGGCGTCGATCTGGATCTCGTACCCCTGGTTGACGGCCACCCACGGGTCGTTGCCCGGGTTCGGGAAGCCGATGAACACGCCGCCGTTGTCGTCCTTGACCAGCTTCCAGTCCAGGGACAGCGTGTACTGGTCGCTGAGCTGCTGCTCGGTGAACCAGAGCAGGCCGAGCCCGCCCTCGCCGCGGATGCTGCAGTCGTCGACGCGTCCGAACGAGCCGGGGCCCGCCATCCGCCAGCCGTCCAGCGAGGCCAGCGTCCCGTCGAACAGCGCCGTGTAGCCCTCGTCCGCCGGGGTCGGGCTGCAGATGTCCCGCTGGTCGCCGATCGACAGCACGTCGACGTTGACGTTGCCGTCGACGTCGTCGTCGTACGTCAGGGTGATCGTGTTGTCGCCGGCCTGCAGGGCGAGGTCGCGGGTCAGCCACTCCCACGTCTTCCAGTCCCCGGTGTCCGGGAACGTGATCGGGTCGAGCTTCGCGCCGTTGACGTAGAGCGCGACGTCCTTGTCCCCGGCGAACGGGTTGGGGCCGTTGGCGTAGCGGATGTTGACCGGGTACGTGCCCGCCTCGTCCACCGTGGTGGTGAAGGTGACCTCGGCCCCGGCGTTGGAGAGGCCGGCCGCGAAGCCCGCCCCGGAGTAGCCGCTGTGGTCGAAGGCGACCGACGCGCCGAACCGCAGCGTCGCCTCCTCGGCCTCGTAGTACCCGCGGTCGGCGGGCGCCTCGTAGCCGGGCAGCGAGTTCAGGGTGTACCAGGCCTCGGTGTTCCACAGCTCGGTGCCGTCGGTGCTGGCGAAGGGCCGGGGGGAGCGCAGGTGCACGACGCGCCCGGGCCTGAGGCCCTCGATCTGCAGGCTGACCGTGGTGCGGTCCTGCGACACCTCGGCCTCGGTGACGAAGAGGGGCTCCTCGTCGATCTTGGGGCCGCCGTAGGACGGCGTGGGCAGGTAGCGCCACTGCTGGATCTGGTAGGCGGACTCGATGTCCGCGACGGTCTCCTCGGACAGGGGCTGCGTGTAGCTGATCTCGAAGCCGCCCTCGACCACGCTCATCGACGTCATGTCGAAGGTCACGCCGCCGTTGGGGGTCAGCTTCTGCAGGCCGTGGCGCAGCTTGCCGGGCTCGCTCCAGTTGCCGGCCTCGCCGATGCCGCCCACGTACACGGCGCCGTCGGGGGCGATGGCGGTGCGGTTGATGCCGGCCTCCAGGCCCGCGGTGTGCCGGAACACGGCGCCCTGGTACTCGCCGTCCACCTCCTCGAGGAACGCCCGCTGCAGACCGCCGTATGTGACGTCGCCGAACACCATCTGGCCCGCGTAGACGCCCTCGGTCAGCAGCACCGGCGTGCTGGGGGAGTTGCCGATCTCGTTCTGCGGCACCCACACGACCGGCTCGGTGACGGGGTTGTCGTCGAAGGGCCCGGCGGGGTTGGTGTAGTGGTTGAAGAACCGGTCCTGCTTGACGTGGACCATCTTGGACGCGGGCAACCAGGCGCCCTGGTTGTCCATGACGAAGAGCCCGTCGTCGGGGCCCCAGCCCATGCCGTTGGGGGTGCGCAGACCGCCGGCGAACGGGACGACCTCGCCGGTCTCACGGTCGATCCTGATCGCGGTGCCCGCGTCCTCGCCCGGCTGGGGGTCCGTCGTGGCGCCGCCGTTGTTGATGGCCACGGAGCGCGTGACGTAGAAGTAGTCGTCGTCGTGCAGCAGCCCGAACGCGAACTCGTGGAAGTTGCCGCCGCTGGGCCACGTGGCGTGCGTGCGGTGCTCCATCAGCCCGTCGCCGTCGGTGTCGGCGGTGAGCTCGGTGAGCCCGTACTTCTCGGACACCCAGACGGAGTCGTCGACCACGGTGACGCCCATCGGGGTCTGGAGGTCGGTGGCGACCTTGGTGTACGTGACGTCGTCGGGGCCGTCGGCCTCGGCCGCGCCCTCGACGAGGAACACCTCGCCCGGGGTGGGCTCGTCCGGGTAGCCGGCGGGGCTGACGGCACCTGAGGTCAGCAGCACCAGGTCGCCGTCGTCGGTGAAGTCGATGCCGGACACCATCGGGTCGAAGCCCTCGGGCCGCAGGTCGGTCAGGTCGTAGCCGGGGTGCACGGAGTCGAGCTTGAGCCCGTCTCCTGGGGTGTCGGCGGCGCCCTCGCAGTACTTGGTCCCGGGCGCGGTCACCCGCACCACGCCGGCCTCGGTGCTCATGGCTGACGTCGGCACCAGCGTGAAGGCGCTCGCGCCGGGCGGCTGCCACTCCAGGGTCAGCTGCTGCCCGCCGCCTGCCTCGAAGAACTCCACGAACATCGGGTAGGTGCCCGCGGTCAGCGTGACCGCGCCGTCCTTGGGCTCGGCGCCGTGCAGCCCGTCGTGGTCGACGACGACCTCGCCGTCGATGCTCAGCCGCGAGCCGTCGTCGCTGGTCAGCCGGAACGTGTACTCGCCGTCGGTGGGCACGGTGAGGTTCGCGTCCACCGTGGTGAGGAAGTTGTCCTCGAAGCCGAAGTCCTCCGCGGTGCGCAGGTCGATCACCGGGATGAGCCGGTCGACGTTGGGCGTCGACCCGGACTTGATGGTGCACAGGGCGCTCAGCGGCTGCCCGGTGCTGTAGGTGCGCATCGTGGCGCCGGGCTCCTGCGGGGGGAGCGGGTCGTCGGCGGCGGCCGCGGGGACCGCGCCCGCCAGCGAGGCCACCAGGGCGAGGCCGGTCAGGACCGGCAGCCCCGCCCAGCGGCGGGGGGTCAGGCGGTGGGGCATGGGTCCTCCTCGACGGGAGGGCGTCGGTGCCCCCCGGTGCCGACCCCTCGTCCTCGAGGCGCCACGACCGTCAGGGCCGCCCCTCGAACCTAAGGACGCCTTGTGCCGGAGGTCAAGCAAAACCTGCGTCGGCGACAGCCATACCCGGCGTGCCGGACGGTCCCCGCCTCAGCCGACGACGCGGTCGACCTCACCGGGGGACAGCACGCGCTCGATGACCATGACGGCCGCGCCCACGATCCCTGCGTGCTCGCCGGTGCTGCCCGGCACGATGCGCAGGTGCTGGGTCGCCAGCGGCAGCGACCGTCGGTAGACGACCTCCCGCACGCCTGCGAGCAGGTGCTCCCCGGCGCTGGCGAGCGAGCCCCCCACCACGATCACGGACGGGTTGAGCATGCTCACCACGTTGGCCAGGACCTCGCCGATGTAGCGGCCCGCCTCCCGGAGCACCTGCACCACCTCGACGTTGCCGCCGCGGGCCAGGGCCGCGATGTCCCGGCTGTTCCGGATCTCCAGGCCCTTGGCGGCGAGCCGCGTCACCAGGGCGGCGCCGCCGGCCACCGCCTCGAGGCAGCCGGTGTTGCCGCAGCGGCACAGCACGTCGTCGGCGTGGGGGACCTGGATGTGGCCGAGGTCGCCCGCGGCCCCCTGGGCGCCGCGACGGAGCTGGCCGTCGGAGATGATGCCCGACCCGATCCCGGTGCTGACCTTGACGAAGACGAGGTGGTCCTCGTCGGGCCAGGTGGTGAAGTGCTCGCCGAGGGCCATGACGTTGACGTCGTTGTCGACCACCGCGACCGGGCCCAGGTCGCCCTGCAGCCGGGCCACGACGTCGTAGCCGTCCCAGCCGGGCATGATCGGCGGGTGGATCGGCCGGCCGGTCGCGTGCTCCACCGGGCCCGGCAGGCCGACCCCGACCCCGACGAGGCTCTGCCCGCTGGTCGACACCTCGTTGACCAGGGTGCGGCCGCGGTCGATCACCCAGCTCAGGACGTGGTCGGGGCCGGCGGCGATGTCGAGGTCCTCGCGCACCTCGGCGAGCAGCCGCCCCGCCAGGTCGGTGACACCCATCCGGGCGTACGTCGCCCCCAGGTCCGCGGCGAGCACGACCCCGGACGCGGGGTTGAAGGCGAACTGGGTCGGTGGGCGACCCCCGGTCGACACGGCGTCGCCGGCGGGCCCGATGAGCCGGCTGCTGAGCAGGGCGTCGACCCGCTGGGCCACGGTGGACCTGGACATGCCGGTCATCACGGCGAGCTCGGAGCGGGTCCGCGGGACACCGTCCCGCAGCAGCGAGAGGAGCTGTCCCGCCCCGCCCGGGGCGGCCCAGGGGTCGATCACGGTGGTACCCATGTTCGGACGATATGCGACCCACCTGGAAGTCGCCAGACGCGAGTATCGCTCTGGCCGTCCGCATCTTTTGCTTGACGTCTGGCGAAAGTGCTCGTAGGTTCCCGGTCGTGGGCCTCATGGACGCGGTCAGAGCGACTCCTGCCTCGCACCTCGGTGCGACGCCGGACTCCCCGACCGCCGGATACCGCGCCGGGATAGTCGGCGCCGGCTTCATGGGCCGTGTGCACGCACGGTCCGTGCTCGTCTCCGGCGGGCGGGTGGTCGGGGTCACCACGGGCAGCGCCGCCGGGTCGGCCGAGGCGGCCGCCCGGCTGGGTGCCGAGCGCGGCTACGACGACGTCGCCGCCCTGGTGGCCGCCGACGACGTCGACGTCGTCCACGTCTGCACGCCCAACCACCTGCACCACGAGGTCGCCCTGGCCGCGATGGCCGCCGGCAAGCACGTCGTCTGCGAGAAGCCGCTGGCCACGTCGGTGGCCCAGGCCCGCGAGCTGCTCGTCGCGCAGGCCGCCGCCGGGACCGTCGGCGTCGTCCCCTTCGTGTACCGGTTCCACCCGATGGTCCGCGAGGCCCGCCAGCGGGTCCGTGAGGGCGGGCTGGGCCGGCTGACCCTGGCGCACGGCTCCTACCTGCAGGACTGGCTCACCGGCGCCCAGGACGACAACTGGCGCGTCGACCCCGTCCTGGGCGGCAGCAGCCGGGCCTTCGCCGACATCGGCTCGCACTGGTGCGACCTGCTGGAGTTCGTCACCGGGCACCGCATCGTGTCCGTCAGCGCCCAGGCCGCCACCGTCAACGCCGAGCGGGGCCACCGCGCCGTGACCACCGAGGACGTCGTCACCCTGCAGCTGCGCACCGACGGGGGCCTGCTCGGGGCCACGGTCATCAGCCAGGTCTCCCCGGGCCGCAAGAACCGCCTGCTGCTCGAGGTGTCCGGCTCCGAGGGGACGCTGGCCTTCGACCAGGAGCAGCCCGAGCGGCTGTGGCACGGACGACGCGCCGGCGCCGAGTGCCTGGTCCGCGACCCGGACTCGGGCGGCTCCGACGCCGCCCGCTACCACCGCCTGCCCGCCGGTCACGCCCAGGGCTACCAGGACTGCTTCGACGCGTTCGTCGCCGACACCGCCGAGGCCGTCCGGGGCTCGGCACCGGACGGGCTGCCGACCTTCGCCGACGGGGCGAGGTCGGTGGACGTGGTCGAGGCCGTGCTGGCGTCGGTGCGCTCCGGGCAGTGGGCGGAGGTCCGGGCATGAGCACGCCGACCACCCCCACCGGGCCCGACGGCACCGCGCGGCCGCTGGTGCGCATGACGGGCATCGTCAAGTCGTTCTTCGGCGTCGACGTCCTGCACGGGGTCGACCTGGAGGTCCGGGCCGGGGAGGTCCACGCCCTCGTGGGCGAGAACGGCGCCGGCAAGTCCACGCTGATGAAGATCCTCGCCGGGGTGCAGAAGGCCGACACGGGCACCGTCGAGGTCGACGGCCGGGAGGTCGTCTTCGAGCACCCGCTGCAGGCGCAGCACGCCGGGGTGTCGACCGTGTTCCAGGAGTTCAACCTGCTGCCGGAGCGCACGGTGGCCGAGAACGTCTACCTGGGTCGTGAGCCCCGTCGGTTCGGCCTGGTCGACGCCCGCCAGATGAACCGCGACACCGACGCCCTGCTGCACGACCTCGGTGTCGGGGGCATCAGGGCGGGCGACCGAATCGGGTCGCTGTCGGTGGCCCAGCAGCAGGTCGTCGAGATCGTCAAGGCGCTGTCGACCGACGCACGCATCATCAGCATGGACGAGCCGACCGCCGCGCTGTCCGGCGCCGAGGTGCAGCTGCTCTACCGGCTGGTCCGCACCCTCAAGGAACGCGGCATCGCCATCCTCTACGTCTCGCACCGCCTGGTCGAGATCTTCGACCTGTGCGACCGGATCACCGTCCTCAAGGACGGCGCCCTGGTGCAGACCGTCGACACGGTCGACACCAGCCCGGACGAGCTGGTCCGCAACATGGTCGGTCGCTCGGTCAGCGCCCGGTTCCCGCACCGCCGCGACGCCACGGTGGTCGGGGACGTCCGGCTGCGGCTGAGCGGAGCGGGCAACGCCGACGTCGACAGCATCGACCTGACCGTCCGCGCCGGCGAGGTCGTCGGCCTGGCGGGGCTGCAGGGCAGCGGGCGGACCGAGCTCGCCAACGCCCTGTTCGGCACCGCTCCCTTCACCCGGGGTGAGATGGCGGTCGACGGCACCACGGTGCGACCCCGCTCGCCGCGGGACGCCGTCCGCGCCGGCCTGGCCCTGGTCACCGAGGACCGCAAGGCCCAGGGGCTGGCCCTGGAGCAGGGGGTGCTGGCGAACGCGCGCCTCGTGCTCGACGCCGTCATGCCCCGGCAGGCCACGCGCCGATCGGCCGACATCCCCGGGATCCTGTCCTCGCTGGAGTTCACCGCCCGCGCCGGGTCGCGGGAGGTCCGGTTCCTGTCCGGCGGCAACCAGCAGAAGGTCGTCCTGGCCAAGTGGCTGGTGACCGACCCCGCGGTGCTGGTGCTCGACGAGCCCACCCGGGGCATCGACGTCGGCGCCAAGCAGGCGGTCTACGAGATCATCCGCGAGGAGAGCGCCAAGGGGGTCGCGGTCCTGCTCATCTCCTCCGAGCTGACCGAGGTGATCGGCATGGCCGACCGGGTCGTGGTGCTGCGCGACGGCCGGATCAGCGGTGAGCTGCCCGGCGGCTGCGACGAGGAAGACGTGATGGCCATGGCCACGGGCACGGTGAGCGCCCCGTGAGCACCACGACCACCACCAGGGGCACGACGGGGTCCACGGGCCCGACGACGAGGACGCCGTTGCACCGCCGGCTGCACCTGGCCGGGACGACGACGATCATCTACGCCGCCCTGGTCCTCATCATCATCATCGGCACGGTCCTGGTCGCCCTCGACGGCGGGAACCTGCTGGCGGGCAACAACGTCGTCAACATGCTGAGCCGCACCAGCGTGCTCGGGTTCATCGCCATCGGGCAGACCCTGGTCATCCTCAACCGGTCGTTGGACCTGTCGGTGGGGTACGTGGCCGCGCTGGCCAGCATCGTCGGCGCGACGACGATGGCCGGTCAGCAGGACCGCATCCTGCTGGGCGTCGCCGCCGCGCTCGTCGTCGCCGCGGCCGTCGGCCTGCTCAACGGCCTGCTGGTGACCAAGGCCAAGGTCAACCCCTTCATCACCACGCTCGGCGTGGGCCTGATCATCAAGGGCTACCTGGACACCCAGTACCAGGGACCGTCGGGCGAGGTCGCCCTCGGCTTCCAGAACTTCGGCTACACCCGGATCGGCTTCGTGCCGCTGTCCACGGCGATCATGCTGCTCGTCGCCGTCGCGGCCTACGTGCTGCTGCACCGGACCCGGCCCGGCTACGCCATGTTCGCGGTCGGCGGCAACACCGACGTGGCCCGGCTGTCGGGCATCCGGACCGACCGCACCCTGATCCTCGCCCACGTGCTCTGCTCCACCACCGCCGGGATCGCCGGGCTGCTGCTGGCCTCGCGGTTCAGCACCGGGGTGGCCGTGCAGATCTACAGCGCCGGCTACGACCTGGACTCGATCGCGGCCGTCGTGCTCGGCGGCACCCTGCTCATGGGTGGGCGCGGGGGGATCGCGGGCACCATCGCGGGCGTCCTGATCCTGGCCACCCTGGACACGGTGTTCAACCTGCTCCAGGTCGACCCGTTCTTCCGCGACGTGCTGCGCGGCGTGATCATCGTCGCCGCCGTCGCGCTGTACGCCCGTCGCCAGATCGACCCCCACGCCAGCCGCAGGCGCTTCGCCGACGGCCCACCACCACCACCCGCACGCACCACCGGTGAGGGGGTGTCCGCATGAGCGCCCTGCAGACCGTCCGCCACGGCCTGGGCCGCGCGACGAGCGGCTCGGCGACCATCTTCGCCCTCCTCGTCGTGGTGCTGGTCGCCATCACGGCCCTCAACCCCGGCTTCGCGGAGCCGCCGTCGTTGATGACCTTCCTGCGCGCCGCGGCCCCGCTGATCGTCCTGGCCATCGGTCAGTACTTCGTCATCGTCTCCGGGGAGTTCGACCTGTCGGTCGGCGCCCTCGTCGGGGCCCAGGTCGTCATCGCGGCCCGGCTCATCGACGGCGAGGAGAGCCGCACCGTCCCGGTCATGCTGCTCATGGTCGGCTTCGGGGTGCTCGTGGGCCTGGTCAACGGTCTCGTCACCACCCTGCTGCGGGTGCCGTCGTTCATCACGACGCTCGGCATGCTGCTGGTGCTCAACGGGGCCGTCCGGCTCTGGACCGGGGGAGCGCCCACCGGGGCCCTCTCGGAGTCCTTCCGGCAGTGGGGCCGCGGCGGGATCGACATGCCCGTCGTCCGTCAGCTGCCCTGGGCGCTGCTCATCGCGATCGCCGTCGGTGTGCTCGCGGTGCTGCTGATGCGCGCCCCGTTCGGCCGCACCCTGATGAGCACCGGCGACAACGACGTCGCGGCCGCCTACGCCGGCGTCACGGTCTGGAAGGTCCGCACCACCGCCTTCGTCATCTCCAGCGTCATGGCGACGCTGGCCGCGGTCCTCATCGGCGGCTTCGCCGGGGTCACGGCCCAGGTCGGCAGCGGGCTCGAGTTCGTCGCCATCACCGCGGTCGTCCTCGGCGGCGTCGTCCTGGGCGGCGGCAGGGGCACCGTCGTCGCGGCCATGGCCGGGGCCCTCACCTACCAGGCCATCAGCCGGCTGTTCACCCAGCTCGACCTGCCCTCGACCGCCCAGCCGATCCTGCAGGGCGTGATCATCATCGCCGCCGTGGCCTACGCCGCCCGGGGCGCGACGCGCGCCACGTCGCCGCCCCCGCCGCCCGCGCAGACCCAGGAGGCGGGCCGGACCGGACCGGACCGCACCCCAGCAGCCACCGGCTGAACGCCGGGAGAACCACCGCTCGACCCCATCACGCTCCACCCACAACCCCTCTGGAGGGCAACGATGCCGCTCACCAAGACAGTGCTCGCCACGCTCGCCGTGGCGAGCCTCGCCCTGGCCGGCTGCTCCACCGACGCACCCACCGACGACCCCGCCTCCGACGCCCCCGTCGTGGACGAGACCACCGACGCGGGTGGCGCCACCGACGACGAGTCGGACGCCGCCGGCGGTGACGGGCCCGCCGAGGGCGAGTTCTTCGTCCAGGCGGACTTCGACGCCGAGCTCGCCCAGCGCGACGTCGAGCCCGAGGGCGACGCGGCCACCCCCTGGCTGCAGGCCATCGAGCCCGAGATGGTCGACACGGCGGAGTTCGCCGCGGAGGGCCCGCAGGACATCTGCTTCTCCAACGCCTCGGTGTCCAACCCGTGGCGCGTGACCGGCTTCATCACCATGCAGGAGCAGGTCGCGCTCTACCAGGAGGAGGGGCTGATCGGTGAGTTCCGCGTCGCGGACGCCGCCGACGACGACAACCAGCAGATCTCCGACATCCAGTCCTTCGTCGACGCCGGCGACTGCGGCGCCATCATCATCTCGCCGTCCACCACGGCCACCCTGACCCCGGCGGTCGAGGCCGCCTGCGCCAGCGGTGTCCCGGTCGTCGTGTTCGACCGCGGCGTCAACACCGACTGCATGGTGACGTTCATCCACCCGATCGGCGGCTACGCCTACGGCGCGGACGGCGCGGAGTTCCTCGTGGAGAACCTGGAGCCCGGCAGCACCGTCCTGGCGCTGCGCATCCTCCCCGGGGTGGACGTGCTGGAGAACCGGTGGGCCGCCGCCCAGCAGATCTTCGCCGACTCCGAGCTGGAGGTCCTCGGCGACGAGTTCACCGGCGGCGACGCCGCCCAGATCAAGGACCTCGTCACGCAGTACATCCAGCGCGGTGACGTGGACGGCATCTGGATGGACGCCGGTGACGGCGCCGTCGCCGCGGTCGAGGCGTTCGAGGACGCCGGCGTCGACTACCCCGTCATGGTCGGCGAGGACGAGATGAGCTTCCTGCGCAAGTGGGACGAGACGGGTATGACCGCGATCGCCCCGGTCTACTCCAACTTCCAGTGGCGCACCCCGATCGAGGCGGCCGTCGACATCTTCGCCGGCGAGGAGGTCCCCTCGGAGTGGGTCCTGCCCCAGGAGCCCGTCACCGACGAGACCCTCGCGCAGTTCCTCGAGCAGAACGCCGAGATGCCGAGCCTGCACTACGCCAAGTTCGGCGGCGAGGACCTGCCCGGCTACCCCGAGGCGTGGCAGGACCGCTGAGGCACCACCCCTGACCCCCGGGACCGGTCGTGGCGCGACACCGCGGCCGGCCCCGGGCTCCAGGAGCAGCGCGGCGGACCGCGAGCCCGCGGCCGCCGGACCAGCCCCACCTGACGAAGGAGTCGGCGTGACGTACCGGATCGGGGTCTCCACCTGGTTGTGGCGGTCCCCGCTGCGCGACGCCGACCTGGCGGAGCTCGCGCCCCGCGTGCGTGGCTGGGGCTTCGACGTCATCGAGCTGCCGGTGGAGAACCTGGGCGAGTGGGACCCGGCGGCCGCCCGCACGGTGCTGGACGACCTCGGTCTGGGCGCCACGGTGTGCCTGGTCATGGGTGAGGGGCGGGAGCTCGTCGACACCGACGACGTCACCGTCCGCCGCACCCAGGACTACCTGCGCGGCGTCGTCGACGTCGCCGCCACGGTGGGGGCGCGGGTCATCGGGGGCCCCGCCTACGCCTCCGTGGGACGCACCTGGCGCCTGGACCGGGGCCAGCACCGTGACGCCACCAAGCGGTGGGCCGAGGCGCTGGCACCGGTCGCGGACCACGCCCTGGCCGCGGGCGTCCGGATCGCCGTGGAGCCGCTCAACCGGTACGAGACGTCGTTCCTGACCACCGTCGCCCAGGTGCTGGCCGCGGTCGAGGACCTCCCGGTCGAGGCCGTCGGCGTCCTGCTGGACAGCTACCACATGAACATCGAGGAGCAGGACCTCGCGGCGAGCATCGCCGCGGCCGGCCCCCGCATCGCGCACGTGCAGGTGAGCGCCACCGACCGGGGCACCCCGGGGCGGGACCACCTGGACTGGGCGGGGTTCGTGGCCGCGCTGCGACGCGCCGACTACGACGGCCCGCTCTGCATCGAGTCCTTCACCCCCGACAACGCGACCATCGCGACGGCCGCCTCCATCTGGCGACCCCTGGCGACCTCCCAGGACGCCATCGCCGTCGACGGCCTCGCGTTCCTCCGGGAGGTCACCGCCTGACCCAGACGCCGCACCACCCCGAGGCCCCTGGTCGCACCGGGTCTCCGGGCTCCGCGACGCAGCGACGCGTCGCGATGTCACCGACGACACCAGGAGCACCCATGCACGTGCCACGTCCACGGCGTACCCGGGTAGGCGGCCTCGTCGCCACCGGCCTCGCCGCGCTGCTGGCGGCCACCACGGTCGCCGCCGCACCCGCCGCCGCAGTGGTGGAGGAGGAGGCCGCAGAGGCCAACGTCCTCATCTTCACCAAGACCACGCAGTTCCGGCACACGGAGGCGATCGTCCAGGGCACCCCGGTGCTCCAGGCGGCCTTCGCCGAGGCCGGCATCGACTCGGTGCACACCGAGGACTCGACGATCTTCAACGACACCGACCTGGCGACGTTCGACGCCCTGGTCATGTTCCAGACCTCCGGCGACCCGTGGAACGCGGAGGAGAAGGCCGCGCTGGAGCGCTACCAGCAGGCCGGCGGCGGCATCGTCGCCATCCACAACGCCACCGACATGCGCGGGAACTACGCGTGGTGGGACGAGATGATCGGCGCGCTGATGCCCGGTCACGCCGCCACCGGCAACAGCCCGGGCCTGCCCGGCACGGTCCGCGTCGAGGACCGCACCCACCCCTCGACCGAGCACCTGCCGCAGCGCTGGGACCGCGCCGACGAGTGGTACAACTACTCGGCCAACGTGCGCGGTGAGGCCCACGTGCTGGCCACGATGGACGAGTCGACCTACGCCCCCGGCCCCAACGCCATGGGCGCCGACCACCCGATCTCCTGGTGCCGCGGCTACGACGGCGGCCGGTCCTGGATGACCGGCATGGGTCACTTCGGGGCCCACTTCACCGGCGAGCCCGACCTGGTCCAGCACATCCTGGGCGGCGTCGAGTGGGCCGCGGGCCTGGCCGAGGGCGACTGCGGCGGCACGGACTGGAGCGAGTTCGAGAAGGTGTCGCTGGACAGCAACACCAGCGCCCCGTTCGCGATGGACGTCGCGCCCGACGGGCGGGTGTTCTTCACCGAGCTCGTCCGCGGCCAGATCCGGGTCTACGACCCGGCGCGGCAGGTCACCTCGACCGCCGTCACGCTGCCGGTGTACTCCGGCGGCGAGGACGGGCTGCTGGGCATCGCCCTGGACCCGGACTTCGCCACCAACGGGCACCTGTTCGTCTACTACAGCCCCGCCAGCGCCGACGACCGCGACCCGGCGAACTTCTTCAGCCAGGTGTCCCGGTTCACCGTCGAGGAGGGCTCGGTCATCGACCCCGCCAGCGAGGTCGTCGTCATGGAGGTGCCGGCGCGCCGGCTGCCGGACGAGCCCGGTCACACCGGTGGCGCCCTGGCCTTCGACAACGACGGCAACCTGCTGCTGGGCGTCGGCGACGACGTCAACCCGCACTCCGAGCCCTCGGGCGGCTACGCGCCGCTGTCGGAGCGGACCGGCACGTTCCACGACGCCCGCGAGACGTCGGCCAACACCAACGACCTGCGCGGCAAGCTGCTGCGCATCACCCCGCAGGACGACGGCAGCTACACGGTGCCGGACGGCAACCTGATCGACTCCGCGTGGGCCGAGGGCAAGGACCGGTCCAAGATCAAGCCCGAGGTCTACGCCATGGGCTTCCGCAACCCGTTCCGGTTCTCCGTGGACCCGGTCACCGGGCACATCGGCCTGGCCGACTACAGCCCGGACAACAGCTCGGACAACCCCACCAACCGGGGCCCGGCCGGCATCGCGGAGTGGAACCTCATCACCGAGCCCGGCAACTACGGCTGGCCGATGTGCATGGGCGACAACGAGCCCTTCCGCGACGTCGACTACCGCACCAGCCCGGTGACGGTGGGGCCGTACTTCGACTGCGACGCCCCCGTCAACGACTCGGTCCGCAACACGGGGCTGACCGAGCTGCCCCCGGCGGTGCCGGCCGACCTGTACTACGGCTACCAGCGGACCTCCGCGCCCGGCATCATCAACGCCGGCGGCGGTCTGGCCCCCATGGGCGGCCCGTTCTACGACTTCGACGCCGAGCTCGACTCCGACACCAAGTTCCCGGAGTCGTACTCGGGCAAGCCGTTCTTCTACGACTGGGCCCGCAACCGGATGTTCTCCGTGCAGCTCACCGACGCCGCGCGCGCCGGTGAGGCCGCCCCCGGTGACGCGGTGGAGCAGGTCACCCCGTTCCTGCCGCCCCCGGCCGCGAGCTTCATGGCCCCGATCGACTCCACCTTCGGGCCCGACGGGTCGCTGTACGTCCTGGACTGGGGCGGCGGCTACGGCCGTGACAACCCCGACTCCGGGCTGCACCGCATCGACTACATCAGCGGCTCGCGCTCGCCCGAGGCCCGGATCACGACCGACGTCGACTCCGGTCCCGCGCCGCTCACCGTCGCCTTCTCCGGCGAGACGAGCTCCGACCCCGAGGGCGGGGACATCACCTACGCGTGGGACTTCGACGGTGACGGCACGGTCGACTCGACCGAGTCGGCCCCGACGCACACCTACACCGCCGACGGCGTCTACGACGCCCGGCTGACGGTCACCGACCCCGAGGGCAAGACCGGTACGGCCACCGCGCCGATCACGGTCGGCAACACCCGCCCCGTGGTCGAGTTCGTCGACCCGCCCACCGGCGGCTTCTTCGACTTCGGCGACCCGATCGACTGGGACCTCGAGGTCAGCGACGCCGAGGACGAGGAGATCGACGAGTCGAAGGTGATCATCCAGCCGGCGCTCGGCCACGACGACCACGCCCACCCGGCCGCGCCGCGGACGGGCACCACCGGCACGCTCGTCACCGAGCTCGGCGGCGGCCACGGCGAGGACATGGACGTCTTCTACGTCGTCGACGGTCGCTACACCGACGACGGCGGCGCCGAGGGCGTCCCGGCGCTCACCGGCTCCGACACCTCGCTCATCTACCCGCGCCTGAAGGAGGCCGAGTTCCACGCCTCCACCAGCGAGGACCTCACGACGTCGGCCTCCGGTGACATCGAGGGCCACGGGACGGCCATCGGCGGCTCCGACGGCGCCTGGGCGTCCTACGACCCGGTCAACCTGCGGGGCGTGGACGCGTTCACCGTCCGGGCCGCGTCCGCGGCCGGCGGCACCGTCGAGCTGCGCCGCGACGCCCCGGACGGCGACCTGCTCGCCACCGCCGAGGTGCCCGCGACCGGCAGCCTGTCGCGCTACGTGGACGTCCGCGTCCCCGTGACCGACCCGGGCGACAGCTTCGAGCTGTTCCTGGTGATGACCGGCTTCTCGACCACGCGGGTCAACTTCATCGAGGCCATGGGCAAGGCGCTGTCGCCGGCCGCCCCGGCCGAGGTGCGGCTGACCCAGCCGGAGCCGTGGAGCGTGCTCGACCCGGGCACCGTCGAGCTCGCGGCCGAGGCCTCCGTGGCCGAGGGCAGTATCGCTCAGGTCGAGTTCCTCGTCGACGGCGAGGTCGTCGCGACCGACACCACCGCCCCGTTCACGGGGGAGTGGGACGTCACCGAGGAGCGTCGCTACCAGCTCAGCGCGGTGGCCACCACCGGCGACGGCGAGGAGGTGACGTCGCGCCGCGTCGTGGTCGACGTCGGTGACCTTCTCGCCGGGTGGGAGACCTGGACCCACCCGAACGCCGCGGCCACCTTCGACCGGCCGGACTCCGACACCTGGGTCGTCACCTCGGGCGGGGCCAACATGTGGCAGGCCACCGACGAGTACGGCACGGCCTTCCGGCCGGGCGGTGCCGCCGGTGAGCAGTGGACCGCCACCGTACGGGTGGACTCGGCGACCGGTGGCAACACCAACGCCAAGGCCGGTCTGCTGGTCCGCAACGACGCCACCGCGCCCGGGACCTCCCCGGGGTACGGCGCCGTCGGCCTCCGACCCAACAACGGGGTCGAGTGGCTGCGGGACAGCGACGGCAACGGCACGCTCAACGCGTCGACGGCCGGCGGCACCAACGGCTACCCGACCTGGGTCCGTCTGGTCCGGGACGGCGCGTCGTACCAGGCGTCGTCCAGCCGCGACGGGGTGACCTTCACCCCGCTGGGGGGACCGGTCCAGCTGCCCGGGGCCGCGGACGTGCAGGACATCGGCCTGTTCGTCACCGCCCACAGCACCACGGCCCGGATGCAGGTGCAGTTCTCCGACTTCACCCTCGTCGAGGGGGGCCCGGAGCCGGAGCCCGAGCCCGAGCCGCTGCCCCCGTGCGTGGGGACCAACGGCGACACCTTCGACGGTGACGCGCTCGACACCGACCGCTGGACCACCGTCCGCCAGGCCGACGGCCTGCCGGTCTCGGTCAGCGGGGGCGCCTTGCGCCTGCCGGTGCCCCAGGGCGACATCGACGGCGGCAGCACCGGGCCCATCTCGTTCGTCGGCCAGCCGGCCGCGGCCGGGGCGTGGGAGGCCACCACCACACTGACGCTGCCGCACACGCGGCACTGGCAGCACGCGGGCCTCATGCTCAACGCCACCGACGACGAGTACGTCAAGCTGGCCTACACCCGCAGCAGCAACGGCAGCCGGTTCCTGGAGTTCGTCACCGAGACCGGTGGCGCGAGGACCTGGCATCACAACAACGTGGCGATGCCGACCGGCACCGACACGGTGTGGCTGCGCCTGACCAGCGACGGCGAGGGGCTGCGTGCGGCCTACTCGCTGGACGGCGGGACCTGGACGGACCTGGACGGGGTCGCCCCGCTGAAGGCGGACGCGGTGCTGGGCCTGGTCGCCGCCGGTGACACCGGCACCAGCGAGGCGGTCGCGGCCTTCGACTCCTTCCAGCTCACGGTCCCCGACGAGGGCGACCCCCTCGAGCCGTCGGACGAGTTCGAGGGCACCGCGCTGGACACCTGCCGCTGGGACGCCGTCGTGCGCCCCGACGGCAACGCGCTGCAGGTGACCGACGGCCACCTGAGCATCACCACCCAGCCCGGTGACATCAACGGCGCCGCCAACGAGGACCCCCGCAACTTCGTGCTGCAGGACCTCGGCGACGGCGACTGGACGGTCGAGACCAGGCTGCGGGCCACCATGAAGCACCAGTGGCAGCTCGCGGGCCTGATGGCCTACGGCGACGACGACAACTACGTCAAGCTCGACATCGTCGCCAACAACGCGCCGACGGCGGCCACCAACCTGGGGGCCGAGCTGGTGTCGGAGCGCAACGGCGTCTTCGGCAACGGCGGCAACCGTGGTCTCGACATCGCCGAGACCTCGGAGTCGGGGTACTTCTACCTGCGCCTGACCAAGGAGGGGTCCACGTACTCCGGCTGGGTCAGCGACGGTGGGGTGACCTGGACGTCGCTGGGGGCCCCGGTCACCAACGACGCCGCCCTCACGAACGTCGGTGTCATCGCGATCGGCCCGGCGCAGGTCGAGCCCGTCGTCGTCGACTTCGACTTCTTCCGCGTCACGACCGACGACGAGGAGCCGGACACGACCGCGCCCGAGCTGGACGTGACCGTGTCGCCGGCCGAGCCCGACGGGCTCGAGGGCTGGTGGACGTCGCCGGTGACGGTGTCGGCCACCGCCACCGACGACAGCGAGGGTGACGTGCTGGTCGAGCACCGCGTCGGCGACGGCGGGTGGACCGAGCACACCGAGCCGGTGGTCGTGGCCGAGGACGGCACCCACGTCGTCCACGTCCGCGCCACCGACGAGGCGGGCAACGTCGCCACGCACGAGCCGCTCACGGTGCAGCTGGACACGACGGCCCCCGTGGTCGACGTGGCCGGGGTCAGCGACGGCGCCGAGGTGGAGCAGGGGGAGACGGTCGACCTGGCCGCCACCGCCACCGACGCCACGTCCGGCGTCGCCTCGCTCGAGGTGGTCGTCGACGGCGAGGCCGTGGACGCCGAGACCAGCTGGGTGCCGTCCCGCGGCACGCACACGGTCGAGGTGACCGCGACCGACGTCGCCGGCCACGTCACCACCGGCTCCGTCACGTTCACGGTGCTCGTCACGTTCGCGGGCATCTCGGGCGAGCTGGACGCCATGCATGCCGACGGCGACCTCAGCCGGGCGCAGCACTCGCGCCTGGACGCCCAGGTCGTGGCGGCGGAGCGGGCCCACGCCCGTGACGACGCCGTCGGCGTGGGCCGGGCGCTCGACCGGTTCGAGGACCAGGTCGCCACCGTCAGGGACGCGGCCGTCCGGGCCGCGCTGACGGAGATGGCCGAGGAGCTGCGCGCCAGGTTCGCCTGACCAGTTCCCCACCACCGCCAACGGGCGGCGTCGACCTCACGGTCGGCGCCGCCCGTCGGGCTGTCGGGGGTCCGACCGAGCGGGCAGGAGACGCCGCCGAGCAGGAGCGCGTCCGGCTCGCCCTCGTCGCGCGGCGACAGGTGGCCACATCTCGAACGGTTGGACAAGTCGGTCAGCCGTCCGAAACCGGTTGTGGCCGCTCCTCGCGGGCTCGTCGGGGTCAGGCCGGCGGGGTCAGGCCGGCGGGGTCAGGCCGGCGGGGTCAGGCCGGCGGGGTCAGGCCGGCGGCGGCGAGCACCAGGGCCTTGACGTCGGTCGCGGCGACCCGGTCGGCGGCCAGCGACGGGTCCGAGCACAGCAGCACGGGCGCGTCGTCGCCGGGGCGGGGCAGCCGGCCGTGGGAGCCCTTGACCCAGCGCGCGTCGGTCGGCACGACGCTCATGGCGTAGCGCAGGCCGACCTTCTTGCGGACCAGCTGCAGCCCGGCCTTGGCCTTGGCGCTGCGGTCGGCCGGGTCGAAGAACAGCTCGGCCGGGTCGTAGCCCGGCTTGCGGTGGATCTCGACCCCACGGGCGAAGTCGGGCGCGTGGGCGTCGTCGTGCCAGTAGTAGTACGTGAACCAGGCCCGCGGCTCGGACACCAGCACCAGCTCGCCGGAGCGCTCGTGGTCCAGCCCGGCCTCGCGCTTGCCGTCGGCGTCGAGCACCTGCTCCACGCCCGGCAGGGCGCGCAGCAGCGTCGCCACGCGCTCGACGTCGGCAGGGTCGGCCACGTAGACGTGGGCGACCTGGTGGTCCGCGACGGCGAAGGCGCGTGACGTCCACGGGTCCAGGTACTCCATGCCGGCCTGGGTGTAGACCTCGAGCAGACCGGCGTCGCGCAGCACCCGGTTGACGTGGACGGGCTGGTCCACGGCGGTGATGGCGTACTCGCTCAGGGCCACGACGGTCACACCCTGGGCCCGGGCGTCGTCCAGCAGCGGGGCCAGCTCGGCGTCCAGGTCCGAGGCGGCCTCGTCGGCCTGCCGGGACTCCGGCCCGAAGCGCTGCAGGTCGTAGTCCAGGTGCGGGACGTACGACAGGGTCAGGTCCGCGCCGGGCATCAGGTGGCGGGTGGCACCGACGATCCAGCGGGTCGAGGCGATCGACGCCGTCGGGCCCCAGTACTGGAACAGCGGGAACTCGCCGAGGGCGTCGACGAGCTCGTCGTGCAGCTCGGGCGGGCGGACGTAGGCATCCGGGGACTTGCGGCCGTCGGCGTGGTAGACCGGCCGCGGGGTGACGGTGACGTCGGTGGTGGCGCCCATGGCGTACCACCAGCAGACGTTCACCGTGCGGAAGGACGGGTCGCTGCGACGGGCCGTCTCCCACACCTTCTCGCCCTGCACGAGCCGGTTGTGCTGGCGCCACAGGTAGACCTCGCCCAGGTCGCGGAAGTACCAGCCGTTGGCCACCGCGCCGTGCTCGGACGGGGTGGTGCCGGTCAGGAACGTCGACTGGACCGTGCAGGTCACCGCGGGCAGGACGGTGTCCAGCGGCGCCCGGAACCCCTGGGCCGCGACGGCCCGCAGGTTCGGCATGTGGGTGAGGGCGCGATCGCTCAGGCCGACCACGTCCAGCAGCAGGACGGGGGTGCGGGGGCGGGGCGTGGTGGGGGTGTCGTCGGCGGTGCTCATGCGGACTCCAGACCGTGGTCGAGCAGGTGGTCCCGGACCCAGGCGAGCTCGCTCGCCAGGCCGTGGGCGAGGCCGTCGTCGACGGCCCCGGGGGTGGTGCGGCCGGCGCCGCCGGCCCGGCGGCGCTGCTCCTGCGGCAGGACCGACCAGGTGTAGGTCTCGACCTCCACCAGGTCGACGCGCCCCCCGGCGGGGGCGACCGGGGCGACCAGCTGGTCCAACGAGGCGGCCAGCGCCCGGGTGGCCACCTGGGTCTCGGCGGTCCCGGTGGCGTGCAGCGGCAGGTGGACGTGGCAGCGCCACGGGGCCTCGCCCGGCAGTCCACCGGCCAGGGCCTCGTCCAGGTCGTCGGTGCCGGCGGGGCGGGCATCGGCGGCGGGGCGCTCCCGGGTCTGGTGCAGGAACCGGGGCTCGACGAACTCGGCCAGCGCCGCCCTCGAGACCGGTGACGCCGGGTCGGGCACGTGCAGGGCCGCGGCGGCCTGCAGCTTGACGACGGGCACCCCCGCGGCGCCCACCCGGGCCCCGACGTCGGCCAGGTCGTCGAACCCGACCGCGCTGTGGCAGGTGTCCAGGCAGACCCCGACCAGGCCGTCGCGCAGGTGCTCGGTCGTCAGCAGCCCCGCCAGCCGGTCGGGCCCGGTCAGCACGTCGTCGAGCACCTCCCAGACGCAGCCGGGCTCGGGCTCGAGGCCGACGGTCACCCGGGGACCGGTCGCGGCGATGTCGGCCAGGCCGCGGGCCAGCTCGCCCAGGTGCCCGCGGGCCGCCTCGCGCCGGGCGTCGTCCCAGGGGGTCCGCCAGGACAGCGGGAGCGTGCTGACGCTGCCGGTCGCGACGTCGTCGGGCAGCAGGGCCGCGAGCACCCGGGCGCAGGCCAGGGTGTGCTCCAGCCGGCTGCGCTCGGTCCAGTCGGGGCGGTAGACCGCGTACTTGACGACGGGGGAGTGGAAGTCGCCGTAGGGGAACGCGTTCAGCGTCACGACCTCCAGGCCCAGCCGGGCCAGCTCGTCACGCAGCCGCCGCACGAGCCCCAGGTCCTCGGCGAGGCGGGCGGCCACCGGGGCCGGCAGCCAGAGGCCGACCCCCAGCACGTCGACGCCGAGCTCGGCCCGGACACCGACGGCGTAGCGGCGCAGCTGGGCGAGGATCCCGTCCAGCCCGGTCGCCGGGTGGACGTTGGTGCAGTAGCCGACGTGGACCAGGCTGCCGTCGGGCCGGCGCAGCCTCATGCGGAGACCTCCTGCGCGCTCCTCACGCGGACGCCCGCGGGCCGCGCAGCACCGAGCTGCCCTCGAACTCCGCCCCCAGGTCGGTCCGGACGTCGGTGAGCATCAGCCGGTCGCTCTGGCCGTAGAACTCGACGGGGTTGCGCCACAGCACGCGGTCGACGTCGTCGTCGGTGAAGCCGGCCGCGAGCATCGCCTCGCCGACCTTCAGGGTCTTGAGCGGGTCGGAGCGGCCCCAGTCGGCCGCGGAGTTGACCAGCACCCGCTCCAGGCCCCGCTCCTGGAGGATCCTCACCATCCGGTGCTCGTCCATCTTGGTGTCGGGGTAGACGGAGAAGCCCAGCCAGCAGCCGGAGGAGTCGACCTGCTGCAGGGTCGTCTCGTTCAGGTGGTCCACGGCGACCATGCCGGCGCCGATGCCGGAGGCCTCGACCAGCTCCAGGGTGCGCCGGGTGCCGGCGGCCTTGTCGCGGTGGGGGGTGTGGACCAGCGCCGGCAGGCCGTGCTCCTTGGCCATCGCCAGCTGTCGGACGAACGCGTCCGTCTCCGCGTCGGTCATCGAGTCGAACCCGATCTCGCCCACGGCGACCACGCCGTCCTTGGCCAGGTAGCGCGGCAGGACGTCCAGCACGGGCGTGCAGCGCGGGTCGTTGGCCTCCTTCGGGTTCAGCGCGATCGTGCAGTGGTGCGCGATGCCGTACTGCGAGGCCCGGAACCGTTCCCAGCCGAGCAGCCCGTCGAAGTAGTCGACGAACGAGCCGACCGACGTGCGGGGCTGACCGAGCCAGAACGCCGGCTCCACCAGGGCCTGGACGCCCGCGGCCGCCATCGCCTCGTAGTCGTCGGTGGTGCGGGAGGTCATGTGGATGTGCGGGTCGAAGATGCGCATGCGGTGCTCCTGGCTGGGCGGGGTCTGGGGTGGTGCGGGGTCGGTCCGGGGGACCTCAGCCGCGGGGGAGCAGCAGGGCCCGCGCCCGCGACGCGGCGGCGAGGCGGTCGGGGTGCCCGCCCTGCAGGTCGTCGGACAGGCCGGCGTGGGCCAGCGCGGGTGAGGTGGGGGGCAGCACGTCGCCGACGTCGGCGGGCACGTCACGGCCCGCGGCCACCCGTTCGGCGACGTAGCGGGCGACCATCCCCTCCAGCTCCGCGTCGGCACGTCCGGACAACCGGTGCACGCAGGCGAGCGGTACCCCGGTGAACAGGCACTTCAGGACCGCCTGGCGCCAGCCGGCCGCGTCGAGCGCGTCGGCGGCCGGGCCGAGGGCGGCGGCCACCAGGCGGGGGTCGTTGGTCCGCAGGGCGTCCTCGAGCAGGTCCGTGACGTCGTCGGCGGCGGTGAGCAGGTGCAGGGCCCGGAGCACCGCGCGACGCTCGGCGGAGTCGCCGTCGCGGTACAGGTGGCGCGGCAGGTCCGCGCGGTCCGTGGCCGTCCGCAGCAGCAGCACGCGGGCCAGGTCGTCGACCGAGCCCAGCAGGCCCTGCTCGTCGCCCTCGGCGAGGGGGGCGCGCCCGACGGTGCGACCGGTGGCCGGGAAGACCACGTCGAGGCAGCCCGGGTCCTCGGCCACCCGCTGCTGCGCGGCGCGCCACCGCGGCCGCGCCTCCTCCGGCAGGCGGGCCTCCAGCTCGTCGGCGAGCGCAGGGGCGCCCTGCGACCAGCTCGCGACCGTCCAGCGGTCGGGGCTCACGCCCGGCTCCCGGCGCTGGTGGACCCGACCCTGCCGCGCTGGGCGCGCGGGGACAGCGGCGGGCCCTGCCGGTCCACCGCGGCGCCGGGGGCGCCCGTCCGGCGGGCGGCCTCGGCGATCGCGGCCTGCAGCGCGAGGGCGCTGCGACGGGCCACCGCCGGCGCGGCGTGGGAGTGACGGGGCAGCTCGACCGCGGCGAGGCCCTGGTAGTCCAGGTCCAGCAGGGTCTGCACGACCTCGACCAGGTCGACGTCGCCGTCACCCATCTCCAGGTGCTCGTGGACGTGCGGGCGCATGTCGTCCAGCTGGACGTTGGCCAGGCGCGAGCCCACGTGGCGCAGCGTCTCACCGATCCCGCGCGGCTCGTTGCAGATGACGTGACCGACGTCGACGGTCAGGGCGAGACCGTCGGGGTGCCCGAGCCGGTCCAGGACGTCGAGGGCCTCGTCCACCACGCTGACGTGGTGACCGGGCTCGGGCTCCAGCGCGAGGCGGACGCCGGCCGACTCGGCCTGCGGGACGAGCTGCTCCAGGGCCGCGACCAGCCGCTCGGTGCCCTTGCGGGCCGGGGTGCCGGTCGGCAGGACCCCGCTCCAGAACGACACCACCGGGGCGCCCAGGTCGGCGGCGACGCGGATGGCGCGGGCCAGCAGGTCGACGCGGCGGGACCGGCCGTCCTCGCAGACCAGCGTCGGCTCGTGCTTGCGGACCGGGTCCAGGACGTAGCGCCCGCCCGTCTCCACGACCACCGACAACCCGCGCTGCTCCAGAGCCGTGCGGACCAGGGCGCTGCGGGCGGGCAGGTCGTCGGCGAAGGGGTCCAGGTGGTGGTGGTCCAGCGTCAGCCCCACCCCCTCGAAGCCGAGGGAGGCGATGACGTCCAGCGCCTCCGTCAACCGGTGGTCGGCGAAGCCGTTGGTGCCGTAGCCGAGTCGCAGGCTCATGTCGTGGGTCCTCCTCGCAGCAGGCGTGAGACGAGCGTGCCGGCCCCGACGAGCGACACCGCCTGGACCGGTCGGCCCAGGGCCGACAGCAGCGCGGCCTGCAGGGGCAGGAACGCCTTGATGCCGGTGATGGTCGCGTGGCGGGCGTCCGGGCCCGTGCCGGTCCGTCCGGCCCGGGCCTGGGCGCGCAGCAGCGGCACGGTGTGGGCGGTGAGCGCGGCCGCACCCACCAGGACCTCGAGGAGCACCGCGCCCGTGCGGGCCGGTGCGGTGGTGCGGGAGGTCAGGCGGCCGAGCAGGACCGGCACGACCGCCGCCGCGGCCAGCACCGTCGTCGCGCCGGCCCGGGAGGCCTGCGCGGACGGGGCACCGTGCACCTCGCCGCGCGACAGGTCGGTCACGGCCAGCGTGTGCAGGCCCGTCGTGAGGGCCGGGAGCAGGGCGGGGGGCAGGGAGCGGCCGGCCGCCGCGGGCGCCGCGGCACCGGTGGCGCCGAGGGCGACGTCCAGCGCGCGGGTCAGCGACATGCTGACCGGGGCCCAGGCGCGAGGCTTGGCCACGAGGTCGTAGGACCACACGGCGGCGGCGAGGACCACGGCGGTCCCGGCGCCCCGGCGCCCCGACGCGGCGGCGGCGAGGCCGACCGAGGCGGCCGTCAGCGCGGCGGCGGCGCCCAGGGCCTGCCGCGGGCTGATCCGCCCGCTGGGGACCGGCCGCTCGGGTCGCTCCACGGCGTCGAGGTCGCGGTCCGCCCAGTCGTTCAGGGCCATGCCGGCCCAGTACATCGAGACCGACGCCAGCGGGAGCAGGGCGCTGCGGGGGCGGACCGGCCCGCCGGCGGCCGCCAGCCCGACCAGGGCGTCACCGGGGACGGTGACGGCGGCCGGCAGCCGGACCAGCTCGGCCCAGTCCCGCAGCGTCGCACTCACCTCGTCGTCGTGGGGGTCACGAGCTCGGGCGTGGAGAGGTCGACGGACGCGGGCGACTCGGCGAACGAGCCCACCAGGCGCAGCAGGTCCTGCCACTGCACGGCGAGGGCGTGCTCGTCGCTGCCGAGCGGGTTCTTGAAGAAGAAGCCGAGCTCGCTCACCGGGCCCGTCCGCCCGGCCGCCATGCAGGCGGCGGTGAGCCGGGCCAGGTCGAGCACCAGCGGGGCGGCCAGGGCGGAGTCGCAGCCCTGCCAGGTGAACTGCAGCGTCATGGCCGTGCCGAGGAACCCGGAGAACCGGATCTGGTCCCAGGCGGTCTTCCAGTCGCCCATGTCGGGGACGTAGTCGATGTGCAGCGGGCCGGGGACGTGCCGGCCGAGCATGGCCTCCAGACCGGCCGCCTTGGTGCTGGTCTTGCTCCGGGCGGTCACCGGGTCCGACAGCGTGTCGCCGTCCCCGCCGCCCAGCAGGTTGACCGACGCCCAGGAGTCCACCCGCAGCGCGCGCTGCACGAACATCGGGGCCAGGACGGACTTGAGCAGGGTCTCACCCGTCTTGCCGTCCGCCCCGGCCCAGGTGGCACCGGTCTCGCGGCCCAGGTCCACCAGGCAGGGCAGGTCGACGCCGGGGCTGGGGGTGAAGGCGACGTAGCCGGCCCCGGCCTCGAACGCGGCCCACGGGTGGACGGCGCTGGCCGGCAGCGGGGCGCGCCCGGCGTCCCAGGCCTGCCGGACCGCGGCGGCCGAGGCCAGGTCCGGGTGCTCGGCGTCCACCGGGGCGTGCGTGCTGGACACGTCTACGACGACGACCCGGGCCAGGCGGTGGCGCTCGGCGAAGTCGGCGAGGTCGCCACGCAGGCGGGCCACCTGGGCCCGCTGGGCTGCGCCCGCGTCCTGCCGTGCGGCCTCCTCGTCGGTGACGACGTGGCGGACCTCGGCGTCGGCGCGGGCCAGCGCGTCGGTGAGGGGGGCGAGCAGCTGGGCGGGGATGACGGCCTGCGCGGCCAGGTCCTCGGCCCGCTTGCGGTACGGCGCGTCGGTGACGTCGTGCCCGCCGAAGACCAGCCGCTCGAAGCCGGGCAGGGGGGCGTCGGCCAGCTCCGGGAGCTCGCTGACGCAGCCCAGCCCCGTCGCGAGCCCGTCCCGGATCGCGAGGGCCCCTACCAGCGCGGTCGTGGCCACCGAGCCCTTGGCCCCGACGAACCAGACCCCGACCTGGTCGGACCCGGCAGCGGGACCGGTCGTGGGGGCGGTCACTTCGGCCGGTGCGTGAACAACTTTGTCCATGTCGCTGAGCATAAGCCTCTCCTGTGCTGGGGGAAACCCTGGGCGTGGGCGGCAGGGTCCTCCGCCTCCCGACCGGGCGATCGCCCCGTCCGGACCGGTAGATCTCGATCAGCGAACGACGCGCACCTTCTGCTTGACCGTCCGTGCAAGGCCTGTCTAGCGTCGCGAACCCGGCGGCAACGATGCGGTCGGTCCCGCGCTTCTGTGCGGCTCGCGTCGGACTTCTGCAGCGTAAGGCTTCACAACCTCACCTGGGAAGCGATACGTTTCGGCGGCAGACGAACTAATTGCAGGAAGCGTCGACGTCGACGCTTCCCCACACGAGGAGGTGTGCATGGAGTCGTCCCTCCTTCAGATGCACGGCATCGTCAAGACGTTCCCGGGCGTCAGGGCCCTGGACGGGGTGGACCTGGACGTGCGAGCCGGCGAGGTGCACTGCCTGCTGGGTCAGAACGGCGCCGGCAAGTCGACGCTGATCAAGGTCCTGGCCGGCGCGCACCAGCCCAACGGCGGGACGATCACCTGGAAGGGCGAGGAGGTCCGGCTCACCACCCCGCAGGCGTCGACCAGGCTGGGCATCGCCACGATGTACCAGGAGCTGGACCTCGTGCCCGGCCTCACGGTGGCCGAGAACGTGTTCCTCGGTCACGAGACCTCCCGGTTCGGGATCACCCTGACCCGGACCCGCGACCGCCGCACCCGCGAGCTGCTGGCCCAGCTGGGCCACCCCGAGATCAGCCCCGACCGCGAGGTGGGCAGCCTGTCCGCCGCCGGCCAGCAGGTGGTCTCCATGGCCCGCGCACTGTCGCGGGAGGCCCAGGTGATCGTCATGGACGAGCCGTCCGCGGTGCTGGACTCCGACGAGGTCGCGAACCTGTTCCGGGTCGTCCGCAGCCTGACGGCCGCAGGTGTCGCGGTGATCTACATCAGCCACCGGCTGGAGGAGATCCGCGAGATCGGCGACCGCGTGACGGTCCTCAAGGACGGCCGCACCGTCGCGGAGAACCTGCCGGCCCGGGAGACCCCCCAGGCGGACGTGATCCGGCTGATGACGGGCAAGACGCTCGACGGCGTCTTCCCGGAGGGCAGCGGCGCGGTGGGTGACGTCGTCCTCGACGTGCAGGGCCTGGCGTGCGGTGGCCGCTTCTCCGACGTGTCGCTCCAGATCCACGCCGGCGAGATCGTGGGCCTGGCCGGGCTGGTCGGCGCCGGCCGCTCCGAGATCCTCGAGACGATCTTCGGCGCCCGGAAGGCCACCGCCGGCACCGTGACCGTCGACGGCCGGACGCTGCGGCCCGGCTCGGTCAAGGACGCCGTGCGGGCCCGCATCGGCCTCGCGCCCGAGGAGCGCAAGAGCCAGGCCCTGGTCATGCAGCAGTCGATCGCCAGCAACATCACCCTGGCCAGCCTCACCCGGTTCTCCCGCGGTGGGTTCATCGACTTCGGCGGCGAGCAGAAGCGGTCCGAGCAGCTGACCAGCGACCTGGACCTGCGTCCCGTCGACGTCAACCGTCAGGTGTCGACGCTGTCCGGCGGCAACCAGCAGAAGGTCGTGCTCGCCCGCTGGCTGCTGCGCGAGTGCCGGGTGCTCCTGCTGGACGAGCCCACCCGTGGCGTCGACGTCGGCGCCCGCAAGGAGATCTACGACGTGGTCCGGCGCCTGGCCGACACCGGCGTGGCCGTGCTCGTCGTCTCCAGCGAGGTCCCCGAGGTCCTGGGGCTGGCCGACAAGGTGCTCGTCATCCGCGAGGGCCGCGTGGTGCACACCGGCCCCGCCGCCGAGCTCGACGAGTCCAAGGTCCTCGACCTCGTCATGTCCGAAGAACACCAGCGCTCACGCGGGCACCACCCGCAGGAAGGCGATGCCGCATGAGCACGTCCTCGACCGCAGCGACATCCGACCGCGACTCGCCCCAGGCCGCGGCCGGGCACACGGCCTCCTCGGCCCCCAAGCAGCCGCGCATGTCCGAGTCCGTGGTGCGCAACCTCGGCCTCGTGGGGGTGATGGTGATCCTGGTGATCATCGGGGTCTCCACGGCCGGGGACCGGTTCCTCTCCGGGAACAACCTGCTGATCATCCTCGAGCTCGGCGCCATGATCGCCGTCGTCAGCGTCGGCATGACGTTCGTCATCGCCGGCGGTGGCATCGACCTGAGCGTCGGGGCGATCGCCGCGCTGGCCAGCGTCTGGGCCACGACCGCCGCCACCCAGTACTACGCCGAGCAGTACGGCTTCTGGGTGATGGTGATGTGCGCCCTGCTGGTGGGCACGGTGGTCGGGGCGGTCAACGGGTTCCTCGTCGCCTACGGCCGGATCGTGCCGTTCATCATGACCCTGGCCATGCTGGCCGCCGCCCGTGGCCTCGCCGAGCAGATCAGCGACAACCGCTCGCAGCTCGTCACCGTCTCGAGCTTCGCCGACGTGTTCCGGGCCCGACTCCTGGGCATCCCGGTGTCGATCTACATCATGGCCGCGGTGGCCGTCGGCGGTTGGGTGCTGCTGAACCGCACCACGTTCGGGCGCCGGACCCTGGCGGTGGGCGGCAACGCCGAGGCGGCCCGGCTGGCGGGCATCGACGTCCGTCGCCACACCATGCTGCTGTACACGCTGCTCGGTCTCTGCTGCGGCATCGCGGCCGTCATGATCACGGCGCGGACGACCACGGGTACCTCCACCCACGGCCTGCTCTGGGAGCTGGACGCCATCGCCGCGGTCGTCATCGGCGGCACGCTGCTGTCCGGCGGGCGGGGCACGATCGTCGGCACGCTGCTCGGCGTCCTGATCTTCACCACGGTCACCAACATCTTCACCCTGAACTTCCTGCCCACGGCCACCCAGCAGGTGGCCAAGGGCGCGATCATCGTGGTGGCCGTGCTCCTGCAGCAGCGGCTGTCCGGCGGTGGCGGTCTGCCGCCCTGGCTCCGGCGCCCGGGCTCGCCCGGCAAGCTGCCCGCCCAGACGGCGGCCGCCCCTGACGCCGAGGGGCGCAACCCCGCGGGCTGACCGCACCCACCCCCCCGACCGCTCCACCCGCGACCGGCGCCCTGCCGCCGCGGCCAGACCCCCCGCACCAGCACCAACTCGATGAGGAGTACGACATGACCGATCCCCTGCGCCCGCGACTGCCCCGACTGGGCCGACGAGGCTTCCTGCTCGGTGGTGCCGCCGCCGGCGCCGCAGGTCTCGCCGCCTGCACCGGCGCAGCGCCGTCCGACGAGGCCGCGGCCTCGGCCCCGGCGGCCGCCGCCGGTGGCGGTGCCTCCGCCGAGCCGGGTGCGCCCGTCACCCTGGGCTTCTCCGCGCCCGCCGCCGACCACGGCTGGATCGCCGCCATCACCGAGAACGCCCGCGCCCAGGCCGAGGCCCACCCGGACGTCACCCTGCAGCTGACCGAGGGCACCAACGACGTCAACCTGCAGATCAGCCAGGTCCAGTCGCTGCTGGACGCCGGCATCGACGCCCTGGTCATCCTGCCCTTCGACGGCAACGCCCTCACCGAGATCGCGCGAGAGGTGATGGACGCGGGCGTGCCGGTCATCAACCTCGACCGTCGCTTCTCCTCCCCGCTGGCCTACCGGACCTTCATCGCCGGCGACAACTACGGCATGGGCGTCGCGGCCGGCAACTACATCGGCCAGCGCCTGACCGACGAGGGCGTCAGCAGCCCCGTCATCGGTGAGATCGCCGGCATCGACGCCCTCGAGCTGACGCAGCAGCGCAGCCAGGGCTTCGCCGACGCGCTGTCCTCGTGGGGCTTCGAGGTCGGCCCCCGCCAGGCGGCGGAGTTCACCGTCGAGTCCGGCGACGCCGTCACGCGGCAGCTGCTGCAGGCCACCCCCGCCTTCGACGCGATCTGGAACCACGACGACGACCAGGGCATCGGCGTCCTGGCCGCCATCGCCGACTCCGGCCGTGAGGAGTTCTTCATGGTCGGCGGCGCGGGCTCCCTGAACGCGATGGAGGAGATCCAGGCCGGCACCTCCGTCCTGCAGGCCACCGTCACCTACTCCCCGTCGATGGCCTCCTCGGCCATCAACCTGGCGCGCCTCGTGGCGCAGGGCCGTGGCATGAGCGACCTGGTCGAGAACGAGGTCCCCGAGGAGATCATCCTGTCCTCGGCGACCATCACCGCCGAGAACGTCGACCAGTACCTCGAGCTGGGCTTCGAGTCCTGATGCCCGACGGCACGCTGGGGGTGGCGCTGGTCGGCCACTCGTTCATGGGCGCCACGCACTCCCACGCGTGGCGGACGGCACCGAGGGTCGCCGAGCTCCCGCTCGGCATCGACATGGCCGTCGTGGCCGGCCGGGACGCGGGGCGGGCCGAGGCGGCCGCCGCGCAGCTCGGCTGGCGCGACAGCACCGACGACTGGCGCAGCGTCCTGGCGCGCGACGACGTCGACCTGGTCGACATCGTCACGCCCGGCGACAGCCACTGCGAGATCGCGGTGGCGGCGCTGGAGGCCGGCAAGCACGTCCTGTGCGAGAAGCCGCTGGCCAACACGGTCGAGCAGGCGCAGCGGATGGCCGACGCCGCCCGCGCCGCCGCGACCGGCGGGGTCCTGTCCATGGTCGGGTTCAACTACCGACGCGTCCCGGCCATCGCCCTGGCCAGGAAGCTCGTGGCCGAGGGCCGGCTCGGCACCATCCGCCACGTCCGGGCGCAGTACCTGCAGGACTGGATCACCGACCCGGAGTTCCCGCTGGTCTGGCGCCTGCAGGCCGAGCGGGCGGGGTCGGGGGCGCTCGGCGACATCGGTGCGCACATCATCGACCTGTCGCAGTTCGTCACCGGGGCCCGCATCACCGGCCTCACCGGCCTGACGGAGACCTTCGTGAAGCAGCGGCCCCTGCCGTCGGAGTCGGCCGGCCTCAGCGCCGGTGCGGACGCCGCCGGCGCGACGGGCGAGGTCACGGTGGACGACGCGGCGCTGTTCCTGGCGCGGTTCTCCGACGGGGCGCTCGGGTCGTTCGAGGCCACGAGGTTCGCCTCGGGCCGCAAGAACGCCATCCGGCTGGAGGTCAACGGCTCGCTGGGAAGCGTCGCCTTCGACTTCGAGCAGATGAACGAGCTGTGGTTCCACGACCACACGCTCCCCGCGGCGGAGGCAGGGTTCCGCCGCATCCAGACCAGCGAGCCCGACCACCCCTACGCCGCGCTGTGGTACCCGCCCGGCCACGGGGTGGGCTACGACGCGTCGTTCGTCCACCAGGTCGTCGACCTGGTGGGTGACGTCGCCGCTGGGCGGGCCCCGAGCCCGTCGTTCGACGACGGCGTGCAGATCCAGACCGTGCTGGACGCCGTCTCCCGCTCCTCCGACCAGGGAACCACCTGGCTCGACCTCTGAACCCGAGCCGCCCGGGGACGCACCCCCGGGCGGCTCGGCTCCCGCCTCGAGACCGATCGCTTCCAACCCGAACCGGCCCCTCCAGAGAACGGAAGAACAACGATGTTCCCACCCCCTCCCCGTCCCTCCCCTCGTACGCCACGGCGTAGACGCAAGGGAGTAGCCGCGGTCGCGGGCCTCGCCCTCGCGGCCGGCCTGCTCGTCGCGACCCCGGCCTCGGCGTCGGCCGCCCCGGCCCCGGCAGCGCTCGCCCCGACGGCCGCGGCCGTCACGTCCTCGGCCGTCGCCACCCAGGCCCCGCCCGTCGGGCAGGGCCGCTTCGACGTCCTCGTCTTCTCCAAGACCGCGGGCTTCCGGCACGCCTCCATCCCCTCGGGCATCGCCGCCATCGAGGCCCTCGGCACCGAGCACAACTTCAGCGTGACGGCCACGGAGGACTCCTCGCTGTTCACGGAGGCCTACCTCGAGCAGTTCGAGGCCGTCGTCTGGCTGTCGACGACCGGTGACGTGCTCAACGACACCCAGCAGGCCGCGTTCGAGAGCTACATCAACGGCGGCGGCGGGTTCGCCGGCATCCACTCCGCGTCCGACACCGAGTACGGCTGGGAGTTCTACGGCGACCTGGTGGGGGCGTACTTCACCTCGCACCCCCAGAACCAGACCGCCACCGTCCTGGTCGAGGACCCCGCGCACCCCTCGACCGAGGGCCTGCCGACCGAGTGGTCCCGCTTCGACGAGTGGTACAACTTCGACCGCAACCCGCGCTCGGACGTCCACGTGCTCGCCTCGCTGGACGAGTCCTCGTACTCGCCCGGCAACGGCGCGATGGGCAACGACCACCCGATCGCCTGGTGCCAGGAGGTCGAGGCCGGCCGCAGCTGGTACACGGCCATGGGCCACACCAACGAGTCGTTCGTCGAGCCCGAGTTCCTCGACCACCTGCTCGGCGGCATCGAGACCGCCGCGGGGGCCGTCGCCTCGGACTGCAGCGCGACCGCCGACGACAGCTTCGAGAAGGTCGCGCTGGACGAGAACACGTCCAACCCGATGGAGATCGACGTCGCCGACGACGGACGCGTCTTCTACATCGAGCGCAACGGCCAGGTGCGCGTCATCGAGACCACCGGCGCCGTGCGCACGGTCCTCAACCTGTCCGTCACGACCGTGCAGGAGTTCGGCCTGGTCGGCCTGGTCCTGGACCCGGACTTCGCCGACAACGGCTGGGTGTACGTGTACTACTCGCCCACCGGCTCCAACATCGACCTGGTGTCCCGCTTCACGATGGGCGAGACCAGCATCGACCCGGCCAGCGAGGTCGTCGTGCTCGAGGTGCCCGTGCAGCGGGCCCAGTGCTGCCACGCCGGCGGCGCCCTGGAGTTCGACGGCGAGGGCAACCTGTACATCGCCACCGGTGACAACACCAACCCGTTCGAGTCGCAGGGCTACACGCCCATCGACGAGCGCCCGGGCCGCACCCCGTTCGACGCCCAGGCCACGTCCGGCAACACCAACGACCTGCGGGGCAAGATCCTCCGGATCACGCCGCAGGACGACGGCAGCTACACCATCCCCGAGGGCAACCTGTTCGCCCCCGGCACGGCCCTCACCAAGCCCGAGATCTACGGCATGGGCTTCCGCAACCCGTTCCGCATCGGCATCGACCCGCTGACCGACAAGCTCATGGTGGCCGACTACGGCCCCGACGCGGGCTCGACGAGCCCGACCCGCGGGCCTGACGGCCGGGTCGAGTGGGCCGTGCTCCAGGAGCCCGGCAACTACGGCTGGCCCTACTGCCACGGCGACAACACCCCGTACGTGGACTGGGACTTCGCCAGCAACACCGGCAAGGGCCTGTTCGACTGCGACGCCCTGGTCAACGACTCCCCGAACAACACCGGCCTGACCGAGCTGCCCCCCGCCATCGGCGCGCAGATCTGGTACGGCCGCGAGTCCACCTCGGCCTACCCCGGCATCGGCACGGGCGGCGCGCCCATGGCCGGTCCCGCCTACGTCTACGACGAGGACCTCGACTCCGACACCAAGTGGCCCGCCTACTTCTCCGACAAGGTCCTGCTCGGCGAGTGGAACACCGGCCAGCTGTACAACGTCCAGCTGAGCGAGGACCGGCTCGAGCCGGTCAAGGTCACCTCGTTCCTGCCCCGCGGCCTGATCATCAAGCCGATGGCGTGGGAGTGGGGCCCGGACGGCGCCCTGTACATGCTCGACTGGGGCTCGGGCTTCGGCGGCAACAACGCCGACTCCGGGGTCTACCGGATCGACTACCTGGCCGGCAGCCGCGCCCCCGTGGTGCAGGCCAGCGCCGACGTGACCAGCGGTCCCGTGCCGCTGCAGGTGACCTTCAGCTCGGAGGGGACGTTCGACCCCAACGGCGGGGCGCTCACCTACGCGTGGGACCTCGACGGTGACGGCGACGTGGACTCGACCGAGCCCAACCCGTCGTACACCTACTCGACGGCCGGCGCCTACCAGGCGCTGCTGACCGTGACCAACGAGAACGAGCGGTCGGCCAGCGCCACGGTCAACATCGCCGCGGGCAACACGCGCCCGACGGTCGAGATCACCGGGCCGCCGGAGGGCGGCTTCACGGAGTTCGGCGACACCGTCGCCTACTCCGTCGAGGTCACCGACCCCGAGGACGACGCCGCCGGCTACGACACCTGCCCCGGTGTCCTCGTCAAGCCCGCCCTCGGGCACAACGACCACGGCCACCCGGGTGAGCAGGAGAACGGCTGCGAGGGCGAGTTCGTCGCCACGATCGACGACAGCCACGGTCCCGAGGCCGACATCTTCGTCATCGTCGAGGCCGACTACACCGACCAGGGCGGTCCCAACGGCGCACCCGCGCTGACCGGCACCGACCTGATCACCCTGCAGCCCAAGCTCAAGCAGGCCCAGTACTTCGAGTCCACCGGGCGCGCGCCCGGCTCGACCGGCGGCGGCGACCCCGGCGTCCAGGTCGAGGCCACCGGAGACAGCGCCGGCGGGTTCCAGAACCTCGGCTTCATCGAGGACGGCGACTACGTCTCGTACTCGCCCGTCAACCTGACCAACATCGACGGTGTCACGATCCGGGCCGCCAGCCCGGGCACCGGCGGGCTCGTCGAGCTCCGCTGGGACGCCGCCGACGGCCCGGTCCTCGGCACCATCGAGGTCGGCGGCACCGGCGCCTGGCAGGTCTACGACGAGTTCAGCACCGAGCTGAGCGACGTCCCGACCGAGAGCGGTGAGCTGTTCGCCGTCTTCAAGTCGCGCACCGGCGGCACCGGCAGCCTGATGAACGTCAACTGGTTCGAGTTCCAGGGCAAGGGCGTCAGCGCCAACAGCGCGCCGATGATCGAGTCCGCCACCGCCACTCCGGACTCCGGCGAGGCGCCGCTGCCCGTCACGCTCACCGCCGAGGTCTCCGACCTCGACGGGGACGCCGTGACCGGGGTGTGGACGACCGGCATCGCCGGCGACGCCCCGCGGGACGGTCTGACGACCGACGTCGTCTACACCGACCCGGGCACCTACACCGCCACGTTCCGCGCCACCGACGCCCGCGGTGCCTTCCGCGTCGCGACGGTGACCATCGAGGTCGAGGCGGTGCCGCTGGAGCCCTGCTTCGGCGTCCTGTCCGACGACTTCGACGGTGACACGCTGGACCTCGACCGGTGGGACGTCGTCCGACCGGACGGCAACCTGCGCGTGGAGGACGGGGCGCTCGTGCTCCCGACGTCCGCGACGGACATCTACGGCACGAACAACACCGCGACGCCGAACATCGTCGTGCAGGACCTGAAGCCGGGGGCGTTCCAGGCCACCGCGAAGCTCACCCTGCCGGCCCGCGAGCAGTACCAGCAGGCGGGTCTGGTCATCTACGGCGACGACGACAACTACGCCAAGATGGTGATCCAGGGTCGTACCGCGAACCCGGACGCCGGAGCACGCATCTTCCAGTACATCCGTGAGGAGGCCGGCGTCCCCAACGAGGTCGGCGACTCCAACACGGCCGCGCTGGGAGCAGCGTTCCCCGACACCTTCTGGGTGCGGTTCACCTCGACCAACGGGACGGACCTGCGGGCCTCGTACTCCGCGGACGGCGTGACGTTCGTCGACATGCCGCAGACCAAGTCGCTGACGGGGATCACCAACCCCCGCGTCGGCCTGATCTCGCTCACGGGCACCGGCCAGACGCCGGTGGTCGACGCGGAGTTCGACTCCTTCACGATCACGCCGGACGACTCGGTCGGCGAGGTCGACCCGTCCGACGAGTTCGAGGGCACCGAGCTGGACACCTGCCGCTGGCAGGTCGTGCGGCCCGAGCCCTCCGCGCTGTCCGTCGCCGACGGGAAGCTCACGCTGCTGACGCCGAACGGTGACATCTACACCACGCCGAACGCGGCGAGCGTCACCAACTTCGTCCTGCAGGACGCGCCGGAGGGCGACTGGACGGTGGAGACCAAGCTCGACACCTCCGCCCTGGTCCAGCAGTACCAGCAGGGCGGTCTGATCGCGTGGGTCGACGACGACAACTACGTCAAGTTCGACCACCTCGTGACCAGCGCGCTCGGCGCGGCCAACGTCGCCTCCAGCATCGAGCTCCGCTCGGAGCTCGCGGGCGTCATCCAGAACCCGCAGCCGAGCTCCGGGCAGGTCGCCCGGGGCGAGGTCTGGCTGCGGCTGGCCAAGTCCGGGTCGACCTTCACCGGTGAGTACTCGCTCGACGGCACCACCTGGGTCGCCGTCGGCGCGGCCGGGGTCCCGAACGCGGCGATCGCGAGCTCCGACGACCTCAAGGTCGGTCTCTTCACGATCGGCACCAACCAGGCCGCGCGTGTCCCGGTGTCCTTCGACTACTTCCGGGTGCTGGGCGACGAGGAGCCCGACACCACCGCCCCCGAGGTCTCGGCCACGGTGGCACCGGAGGAGCCGGCGTCCGGCTGGTACACCGAGCCCGTCACGGTGACCGTCACGGCCACCGACGACTCGGAGGCCACGGGTGGGGTCGTCTACACCGAGTACCGCATCGGTGACGGCGACTGGCTGGAGTACACGGCTCCGGTGGTCCTCGACCCCGAGGCCCTCGGCGACGGCACCCACACCCTGCAGTACCGGGCGTCCGACGCCGCGGGCAACGTCTCCGAGGTCGGGACGGTCGAGGTCCGCTTCGACACCACCGGCCCGGAGGTCGAGCTCGGCGTCGAGGACGGTCAGGTGCTCGGCGACTCCGTCGAGCTCGACCTGACCGCCGTGGCGACCGACGAGGGGTCCGGCCTCGCCTCGGTCGAGCTGATGCTCGACGGGGAGACCGTGGAGGCCGGCACGCTCGAGCTGTGGACGCTCGACCTGGGTGAGCACGTCCTGTCGGTCACGGCGACCGACGAGGCCGGCAACACCACCGAGGTCGAGGTCACGTTCACGGTGACCACGTCGTTGCAGGACATGGACGTCCTGCTCGACCGGTTCGTGGCCGAGGGCACGGTCACGGCGACGGTGGGCAAGCAGCTCGCCGGTCGTCTCGACCAGGCCGTCGCCGCGCAGGCGCAGGGTCCCCGGGGTGAGCAGCGCATGATCGCCGCGCTGCGCAGCTTCGACACCCTCGCCCGTCGTATCGGTGACGCCGAGGTCAGGCAGGTCCTCCTGCGTGACAGCGCCTTCGTGGTCGACGAGATCGGATGACCCGACGCACCAGCACCGACCGGGCGACGCGCACCTCGCGTCGCCCGGTCGGGGCGTCCCCGGCCCCCCGCCCGGTCACGCCGGGCGGGGG